>VGTO01000007.1 GCA_016874655.1 Bacillota bacterium
GGACACTGTTTCTGAAACCTCTATCATTTAAAGGGGTGAGTTTCACCCTATAAAACAAGCGGAAATTATTCAAATAGTGAGGATGATTCCAAGATGAAGTTAGATTTTGTCCGCGGTCACATGGGAGGCAACTTAATTATCCTGCTCCGTGGCGAGCAGATCCCCGCAGGGACCGAACTTGAAACAGCGGTTAAACTGATGGGGCCTAATTATCTTCATGCTCATGAAGCTGGAATTCTTTACCCCGGGAGCAGACCGGGGGAAATCGAGGTTAAAATTGCTGAACCCTCGGTCCCCTGCTTTATTAGCGCCTGCGGTGGTTTTACCCAGGTCTTGGGCGCTGCCCTGGTTGAAACTGAACTGGGCAGCTATTTTGGGATTGACATCAACCGCAAACCGGTTGAGGTGATGCTCCTAACCGGTTGTGGCCCGACGGAGCTAAAAATTGATACCGATGGACAAAAAGTTTTAAGAATTAAAACCGACATGGATTGCTTTGTCAGGGAGTGTTACGAAAGAGGGGTTGGCGCTTTCAGTTATGGCGAGCTTAAGTATATGCGAGCAGGTAAATTTTTAGTGATCAATGCCGACCGCTTCACTGCAGCATACCCCGGTCTCGATTTTGTAAACTGGAACCAAAAGACCCGTGATATCCTACAAACTATACAACATGATTTTATGGAAAGAACCGGCGAAATAGAACCAAATGTGACTTTGTACGACTGGCATCCCGAGCAGGGTGGAGACTTACGGGTGGTTTTTCCCCATTATGTGCAGGACGATTTTTTCGAACCTTCCTGCGGTACCGGCTCTGTAGCATTAGGTATTGCAGTGTTAGCTGCTGGCGAGTTGAGCCACCTGAAACCTGCAGAATCGGGCTGGCTGACTCTTAAAATTGAATCAGGCGGCGGAATCGAGCTCGGTGGTCCGGATATCACCTCGCTCGAGATAAAAGCGGGCACCGAATGGGTAAAAACAGCCTTTTTTTCTCACAGCCGGGTTGAAATAACTTCCATCGGCACCACTATGCTTGATTAAGTATAAATCAAGCCAGACCACTAAGATATTCTTGAAGTGATTCTTTATTGTATAAGGAAAACAAAAATTGCATAATAGGATTACTGGTATTTTGCTGGTATTTATGTCTGCTGTTGGTTTTGGTTCTGCGCCATTATTTGTAAGAATTGCTTATCAGAATGGCGCTAATATATTCGAAGTTTTAACTGCCCGTTTTTTAATTTCCTGGGTACTGCTCTTCCTTTATTTGCAGTTGAAAAAACCTAATCGTCGCTTATCTACTCAAGAGCGGAGCGCTGCTATTTTGATGGGGGTATGTGGGTATTCTGTAGCATTACTGTTTTATTTTATTGCACTGGAGCGGATCCCCGTTCCTCTGGCATCCATTGTTTTATACACTTATCCCACGGTAGTCTCTTTATTAATGGCTTTTTGGCGTTTAGAAAAAATCGATCAGATGAAAGGTATTGCTTTAGTAATTTCTTTTATCGGCTTAATGCTAGTATTAGGTTCTTCTTTTTATTTCACTGACCCACTGGGCCTTATGCTAAGCTTTGCTTCCTCCTTACTTTATTCTTTTTATATAATCATTGGGAACTCAAAACTGAAGGAAGCCCCCGTCATGGTCGCTACGATGTGGATAACCTGGGCTGCTGGCATAGGAATTGGGCTTATGGGTTTGGTTACCGACAAAATTTCCTTTCAATTTGGCATAAATGCCTGGCTTGCTATTTTTTATATTGCTATTTTTTCTACCACTATAACAATTATCTTGTTCCTCCAAGGTGTAGTATTGATAGGAGCTTCCAGAGCCAGTATCATTTCAACCTTTGAGTCTCCTGTAACCGTCATTCTGGCAGCGCTGTTTTTGGCCGAAGTTTTAAATCCGGTACAGTTAATTGGCGGCATTTTGATTTTAGCTTCAGCTATCCTGGTAAATAGCTCAAAACCGGAACCTATATTGTCTGGAGGACGGGGTTGTTGAAAACTTTTATCCAGTAGCATAACAGACTAAACCGGCTTGATTGGCGCCGGTTTTTTTTATAATTTGATCAGACTTTTTTGCCGTACCGGTGTATTAATAAGTGGAAAGCCGAACTGGTGGTGTCAAGTTGCAGGAGTTCTTTCAAGAAATGGTTGAAACCAATGCCGATAAGATTTACCGCTTGGCTTTGCGTTATACGCAGGATAAAAACCAGGCCGAGGACCTGACCCAGGAGACTTTCCTGCGGGCGTATCAGAATCTGGCCAGTTACGACCGCAGCAAACCGGCGGGGCCGTGGTTATGCACCATAGCCGCCAATCTCTGCCGGAATTGGTTGAGAGACAACCGGGAGCTGCCTTTTGACTTTACGGAAGAAAACATCCTGCCGACCAACTCCGGTCCCGAAGAGCTCTATCTGCAGCAAGAGAGCGAAACCGAGTTGCTGCAAGCTCTGGAAAAGCTACCACTGATTTACCGAGAAGTCCTGCTGCTGAGGCACGTTGGAGAGTTGAGCTACGACGAGATTGCCGAAGCCCTGAACCTGGAGATGAGTATTGTTAAAAACAGGCTTTACCGGGGTCGGCTGATGCTAAAAAGTTCATTGATTGGAATAAGGGAGGGGTAAATAATGGAACGCTGTCCGGATCAGTTAAACATACAGGCCTTGGCCGACGGGGAAGCGCAGGATCAACAACTGTGGAATCATGTCCAGCGCTGCCCGCATTGCAGCGATCAGTACAGGCGGCTGAGCAACCTGGTAAAAATAGCCGATGGGCTGAAGAGCGATGCAAAACTGCCGGCTTCGTTTTACCGGTCACTGGAAACTAAGATTAACCCTGCTCCTTTCCCGGCAGCCCTGGTTGCAGCCGTAGTTTTTGCCCTGGCTCTGTTGAGTCTTGTGTTGCTTGGGCCTAACTATTTTGAGTGGTGGTTATCAGTAGGCATAACCAACCAGGTGGGGCTAATCCTTGACGCTTTCCTTGATCTGCTTGCCTACAGCAGGTTGGTAGGACCAGCCTGGATTATTATGGGGCTGGCAGCCCTGGTGGCGATGGAATTGTTTATTTTAAATCTGATTAGAAACGCGGAGGGACTAAAAAATGTTTAACAAAAAGAACAAAACAGTAATTTCATTATTGGTGGTACTGAGCCTGCTGTTGCTGGCGACAGTACTGCCGACCGGCCATGTATTGGCCCAAAACGAAGTAACCATTAACGAAGATGTCAACAAGGCGGCCGGCAATCTGGTCATTAATCGCGATACGATTGTCAACGGCAATGTAACTCTGAATCTGGGTGAGCTGACTGTAGATGGTGTAGTCAACGGCGATGTTAACAGCAACATGGGCCAGGTAACCATTAACGGTGATATAAACGGCGATGTTGTGGCCAACATGGGCCAGGTTACGGTGGCCGGAAATGTTAGCGGCGATGTTCGTTCGCGAATGGGCGAGATTGTGATTAGCGGATCTGTGGGTGGCAATGTCGATGCGGACTTAGGGGCAACCAGGGTTGGCGGCTCTGTAGGAGGCAATGTCGGTTCTGGCTTCGGTGAACTGCTGGTCAGCGGTGCTGTATCAGGCAATGTCTACAGCAAGGGTGGCAACGTCGTTATTACCGGTATTGTCGACGGCGATGTTACGCTCGAACAGGGTGTGGTCGAAGTGGGGCCGCAGGGAGTAGTCAACGGTCAGATTTATGTTGCCCGCGGGTTGATCAAAAAAGCCGATACGTCAATCATCGGGGCGCTTAAAATTGATGAGGAGCTTACTGCTTCTGAGCTGCAGGAGCGCGATCGCGACGCCGGGTATAGCTTTGAAGGGGTTGACGAAGACCTGGTTGAAGCAATCATGGATCGGATGGACAGATCGGTCGATAGCGCTTTTGACCGTGTTAACTTTATGCCACACATGATGCGTAACCGAGGCTGGAATTTATACCCCTTTCCGAGCATCGGTCCGTACGGTAATGTTGGCCGTGGCATCATCAATATACTGATCATCTTTGCTCTGACCGCTCTCACCTTCACCCTCTTCCCGGGGCAGAGCAGAAAAGCTGCTGAAGCGGTGATAACAAAAAGCGGACCGGTCATTGGTTGGGGCTTCCTGGTTGCTTTGTTGGCTATTCCCCTGATGGTGCTGTTGGCGATTACGATCATCGGGATTCCGCTCATTATTGTTGAAGTAATCGTTTTGGCCCTGGCGGCGTTGCTTGGTTACACCGGTATCTCGCTCCTTGTCGGAGAGAAGATTGTTACTACGGCATCGTCAAGAACAGTAAATCCGCTTGGCGCAATTGCGATCGGGGTTTTAGTGCTGGGGCTGGTAGCGATGATCCCCTTCTTCGGCTGGCTGGTTTCTTTCGCCATCTTAGTGTTGGCCTTAGGAGCGGCCTTTACAACCCGCTTTGGTGCGGTTAGGGAACAGGCCACTCCGGTTAAGGAGTTTGTTCTTCAACCAAAAGAAGTGAATGAAGAACAAGAAATATAAGCAAAAATAGAAACAAAAGTAGAAGAAGAAAAAGATAGTGAGTAGAACGATGACGCCTAATTAATCAGGTAGAGTGTTTATCTGATACCTAATATTTCAAGCAGGTGATCGCGCATCGCTGTCGGCGCGATTACCTGCTTGTGTTTTATCTCTTTTTGCTCAAGGCCGGTCAAGTTGGCGGGCACGGCCGTGCCGGTTTCAGCGGCTAGCACTTTTAACAATTCTGTTTCACTCAAATTCTGGTTAAAACTGTTGCCTAAAATCGCTTTTGTGACGCTTCCGGTAAATTTATAAGGGCTGGCCGTGGAGAGGATCACCGCTGGTAAGCCGTCGGCTTCCTGTTCTAAGTACTCACTCAGTACTGCCCGGCCTACAGCGGTGTGGGTGTCGATCAGGTAGTTGTGTTGGCTGTAAACACCGGCAATGGTATTGATGGTCTTCTGATCGTCGGCACAGCCGGACCAGAACAGCTCCCTGATTTTTTCGTGTACTGCTCTACTAATAGTATACTGTCCGTCCTGCTTAAGCTGCTTCATCCAGCGGTTAACCAGTTCTGAGTCCTGGTTGCTTAGCTCAAAAAGCAATCGCTCCAGGTTGCTCGAAATGAGGATGTCCATCGAAGGCGAGAGGGTCTGGTGGAGTGGCCTGCGGCAGTTGTAGATACCGCTGTTGATAAAATCACTTAAAACTTTATTGCGGTTTGCAGCACAGATCAGACGGTTAATGGGCAGGCCAAGGCAATGTGCATAATAGCCGGCCAGAATATTGCCGAAGTTACCGGTTGGCACTACAAAATTTACTTTTTTGCCATAGCTTAAACCTTTTTTTACCAGGTCCAGGTAGGCGGCAAAGTAGTAGACAATCTGTGG
Source organism: Bacillota bacterium (assembly GCA_016874655.1). GTDB lineage: Bacteria > Bacillota > Dethiobacteria > DTU022 > DTU022 > UBA993. The sequence goes on from VGTO01000007.1 coordinate 5,361, forward strand.
CAGTAGCCGGCCCCAGTTTATCGAGTTGGCAGAAGAGAGCCGTTTGCCTGCGTCAGCCAGGGTAACTGCAAGTCGGGGGTCGTTAAAGAGGGTTTTAACCCCGTTTTGGGCATCGTCAAAATTGCCTTTAACTGCAGCTACAACAACATTTTCACCTTCCTGGGTGGTCATCTGCAGCTTCTGGATTTCACTGACCCCTGTTTCAGGATAATAGACAACTATTTTAATCCCGGGAATGTTTTTAAAACCTTCCAGGGCCGACTTTCCGGTATCACCGGAGGTGGCGGTTAAGATCACAATCTCCTTATCTTCACTGCTCTGCCGGATAGCGAGGCGCATCAAGTGCGGTAAAAGCTGCAGGGCGATATCTTTAAAAGCAGAAGTAGGCCCGTGCCAGAGCTCGAGCACCGAGAGTTTATCATCAAGCGGATGCAGCGGGGTTATGGAAGGGTGATCAAATTTATCCGGACTGTAGGCCTTGTTAACGGAATCTAAAACTGCATCGTTATCAAACCCGGTTAAATAGGGAGTAAAAATAGTTTTGGCCAGCTCCCGGTAATCGGAGGTAGGCAGTTGGTCTAGCAGAAAAGAAGGGACAGCCTCTGTCGGTACATAAAGCCCGCCATCGGGGGCGATGCCCTCAATGATTGCTTCAGCCGCTGTTGCTGTTTGAATATAACCTCTGGTGCTCCTGTAGTGCATAAAATCCGCTCCCTGCTGAAATAAGGTAGGCTTTATCAATTCGCTATCCCCGGGAGCGGATCCTTTTATTATTTGTCCTGACCGTGTTTGTCCAATAATGGTTGATAAAACAAAAGGGAAAGGTTCCCATTGATTGGTACCTTTCCCCTTAAAAGCTGATTAAAACCTCCAGCCAGGCTCTTTTCACAATTAACAGTTGTTTTAAATCGTGATGCACTTAGCTGCCCGGGTAAGATTTTCCACTGTATCGTACATGTTAGTTATGTGGCCGACCTGCAGTTTATCTTTGAGCTTAAAATAGTCAAGACAGGTCCCGCAGGAGTAGATCTCTATCCCCAGCTTTTCTAGTTCCTGCAACTCTTCTAAGACCGGGCTGCCTTCTGTGGTCAGGTAAACTGCGCTGTTTATGAACAGCAACTTTTCCGGCAGTGGGCTTGTTTCTTTAAGCGTAAAGATAAAACTGCGCATCAGGATGGCGCCTAGCTCTTCACTGCCTGCGCCTAAGGTTTTGGATTTAAAGAGGTAAACCGTTTTACCGATTGCAGTCCCGCCGCTGCAGTAAAAGGCAGCGGCCACTTCTGCAGTGGCCAGGCTGTCTATTTGCTGGCCCTGGCTCGGCTCGATGATAATCTGGAACAGATCATCTTTCTTCTCGGCTGTAACCCGGTAACCGTTAGCTTTGGCGAAGCGGGTGACGTTTTCTCTGGCCACTTCATTATCGACCAGAACGGTTAGGACAAAACCGGAATCACCCTTACCGGTCAGCTCTTCTAAAGCTTTCTTAGTGTTAAGAACCGGCTGGGGGCAGGGTAGGCCCCGACTGTCAATCTCTTTCTTCAGCAACATTAAATCCTCCCTTAAGAGCACAATCCTGAAAACGCCTTTGCCTGATTTGATTGGTTGATAACATCTTATTATTTCGCGATTTTTATCTGGTATCCTTCACCTTCCGGCTGAATGTCCAGCACTTTCCAGCCCTGGGCATTTGTCGCGCGGCTCACATTTTCTTTTGCAGTGTCGGTGTCGACCAGAACAGTTAGCTGATCCTGATCTCCTGCTTTTATGGCATTGACCGTAATGATTACGGGTTGGGGACAGGACAGACCTCTGGCATCAACAACTTCAGCCATATTGATTACCTCCTTGTTGATCTGCTTTAAGCAGTATTGGCTTTCATTGTCAAGCCGATGAATGCACAAACGGCAAAGCCGACCACCAGCGCTGCAATACCTGCTGTTGTTGCTCCGGCCGGTGAACTGGCCAGGCCGAAGTTGTGAGCCACACCGGCGCCAACGATCATGCCGATCACAAAGATTGAAGCATCGCCGTCTCCTTCTCCGGAGAGGAAAAGCTGACGCCCGGGGCAGCCACCGGCTAAGGCAAAGGCCAGTCCGGCCAGGCTCATACCGGCAAAGTTCCAGAAGTGCATATTGTGTGCAACAGGCTGGCCGACGAAACCGGGGTTAAACTGACCAAGAATCAGATTAGTTAAGAATGCGGCAACGGCCAGGGCCACAAGACCGCCGAAAAGGTGGGTCTGTTTAAAGAGAATCAGGTCGCGGATGGCACCCATAGTGCAGAAACGGCTCTTTTGAGCTAAAAAGCCAATAGCCAGTCCCACCACCAGCGAAACAGCCAATGGAGCGTACATAGAGCCGGGCCCCTCAAGGCTGTAGAAAAGCAATCTGCTCTGGTTCTCACCGGCGATCGGAGGGCTGAAGAGCATCATGACCAGAAAGCCCAGCATAATCAGTGGCATAATCCACCCTGCTGTGGTATGGGTTTTGTTGCTGCGTCCTAAGTTAAAGCCGTTTTTAAGAAAGATGGTGCCGATCCAGATGCCTACGGTTAAACCAAGCAAACCTAAGATGGCGTTGCCGTCGCCTCCGGCCAGACGCAGCAGCGCCCGCCAGGGGCAGCCGAGGAAGACAAGGGCGCCAATCATGGCAAAGACGCCGAGTACAAAGCGGACAATCGGCGCAGAACCGAGCCTGGATCTAAATTCTTTAAATAAGTAAGCCGAGGCGAAAGAACCAAGCACAAAACCGATAATTTCCGGGCGCATATACTGGACTACCGCCGCCCGGTGTAATCCAAGGGCGCCGGCTATGTCGCGTTCGAAGCAGGCAACGCAGATACCCATATTGGGCGGGTTGCCCCAAAACTGAAGCAGTGAAGCAATAATGCCGATAAAAATTCCAACTGCAATGATCCCCCAACGGGTAGATAAAAACTGTTTCACTTAAATTACCACCACCGATGATTAGTATTTAAAAATGAAGCTTCTATTTATTATTATTGACCAGTCTGCTAAAAAGATAAAATAGGATTTTTACATACAACAGCCGGGATCTATAAGGTTTGCCTATATCAGGATTTTTTGTTATCTGGTGAATGAATATTTATAGCAATAGAGGCCTCCTTAACTTGACAAAAGAGGCCTGAAAGGATATTTTCAGGGCACGATAAGAATCCACCTTGCTCTTATCATTCCGCTACTTTTTAAGGAGTGTGATCTACAGTTGAAATATCTGGTTATTGTTGGTGACGGAATGGCCGATTACCCGCTGGATAAACTGGGTGGTAAAACAGTTTTGCAGTATGCCAATACACCTTCGTTTGATCTGTTGGCCCGCTCAGGTGAACTGGGTTTAGTTCAGACAATACCGGCCGGCCTTCCGCCCGGTAGCGATACGGCAAATCTTTCGGTGTTTGGGTACGATCCTTTAGAATACTACACCGGCCGCTCACCTTTCGAGGCTGCCAGCCTCGGCATCGAGCTTGGCCCTGATGACACTTCTTTTCGTTGCAATTTGGTTACCCTCTCCACAGACGAGCCATATGCAAAAAAGATATTGGTTGATTACTGCGCCGGTGAAATCTCAACAGCAGAAGCCGATCTGTTGCTGAAGCTGATCGATAGCGAGCTTGGTAGCGACATGATTCGTTTCTTTACCGGCTTTCAGTACCGCAATCTGATGGTTTGGAACGGCGCTCCTGAAGAATGGCAGTTGACGCCACCCCACGATATTAGCAACAAAATAATCGGTGATTACCTGCCAGCCGGACCTGGAGAGGCAGCTGTCTTGAAGATGATGGAGAAGAGCTATCAGCTTTTGGAAAATCACCCCGTTAACCTTGAACGGAAAGCCCGTGGCTTAAACCCGGCCAATGCGATCTGGATTTGGGGCAACGGCCGTAAGCCGCGGATTCCTACTTTTCAGGAGAAGTACAACATTAAGGGAACAGTGGTTTCTGCCGTGGACCTGGTAAAGGGGCTCGGTCTGCTGGCTGGTCTTAAAAAAGCTGAAGTTAAAGGCGCTACCGGCTATATTGATACCAACCTGAAGGGTAAAGTCGAGGCGGCGCTTGAAGCTTTTGACGGCGGCGATGATTTTGTTTACCTGCACGTAGAAGCGCCCGATGAATGCTCCCACCGCTTTGAGATGGAAAACAAGATCAAAGCGATTGAGCTGATCGACCGGGAAGTTGTAAAAGAATTGAAAGAGGCGCTTGAAACCCGGGGGCTTGAGTTTTCAATCCTCCTGATTACCGACCATGCCACACCCCTCTCTTTAGGCACCCACACCCGCGAGCCTGTGCCCTTTGCCATTTACCGCAGCAACGGGCCAGTGAGCAAGACAGAGTGGCCCTTTGATGAGGTTGGTGCGGCGGCTACCGGAGTTCATTACGTACAGGGCTATCGACTGATGGATCATTTTCTGCAGAGAGATTAGAAGGGTTAAAAAGATGATTAGAATGCAGCGGCAACAGCACAGGCAAAGGGCGGCTCATGGGTTAACGACAACTCAATACCGCTGATTCCCCGCTCCGTGGCAAGACGCTGAGCTTCGCCGTGGAGCTTTATTGTTGGTTTGTGCTGATCATTCCTGATGATCTCCACTTCAGCTAATCCTGCCGGCCCGATTCCGCAGCCGATTGCTTTCAGGACCGCCTCCTTGGCGGCAAAGCGGGCGGCCAGCGAAGCAGGCGAGAGCGGGTCTTCAGTTAATTTCCGGATTTCAGCTGCTGCAAAAACCCGCTGCATAAACTTTTCCGGGTAGCGCTCGTGGATCCGCCTGATTCGCTCAATCGATACCAGGTCAACACCAACTCCCTTAAGCATTAATAACCTACCTCCAATAGCTTGCCTGTGATCTATTCAATAGGCAAATAGATGGTTTGTCAACTCCAACAATTCCTTTAGCTTTTGCACCAAGCTGACTAAAAAAATAAGGCTGAAAAACTCAATTATTCTTGCCTTACAGGCCAAATTGTGATAATGTCAAAACACTAAAAAGCTCTGAAATTGAGTATTTTTCATAGGAGGTTGCGACTTTATGCAGGGTAAAGTTAAGTGGTTTAACCCTGAAAAAGGGTACGGCTTTATTGAGGTAGAAGAAGGCAAAGATGTATTTGTTCACTACTCCGAAATTCAGGGTGAAGGATTTAAAACATTAGACGAAGGCCAGGCAGTTGAGTTTGAGATCGTGGAAGGCAATCGCGGTCCCCAGGCGGCTAATGTCATGAAGATAGTAGGCAGTTAAAGGCTCAACAGGCGGTTTAATAACAATTATTAGCCGGCTTTATTAAGCCGGCTTTTTATCTGTGCCCTAAGATTATTCCCCTTCCAAAAAAAAGTTAAATTTCCGGTTGACAGTGCCTGAATCTGGTGCTATTCTTTGTTTTGGGCAATACCCGAGTTGTTTAGTCGGAATTAACCTGAAAGCAGGTTTCCAGATGAGATTATCAGCAAAAGTAGAATACGGAGTGCGGGCCATGGCCATCTTGGCTATCTACTATCAGGGTGATCCGGTCCCTTTACGCCAGATTGCCGAACAGGAGCAGATCTCACTCAAATTTCTGGAGCAAATCTTTCCCGATTTAAAACGAGTAGAGTTGGTAACCAGTGTGCGTGGTTCACGCGGTGGTTACCGGCTGATGCGTCCACCGGAAGAGATTAGAGTTGGCGATATTGTCCGGGCAGTTGAAGGTCCGATTACTCCGGTTAACTGCCTCGCCGAAGGTGATGACGATTCATGCTGCCATCGCCGGGGTGCCTGTCTGACCAGGCAGGTATGGGCAAGGTTGCGCGATAAGATTAATGATGTTTTAGATGATGTTACCCTTGATGAGCTGGTTGAGGTCAGTGCTGGTAAAGAGTAATAGATCGGGAGGGTAGGTTCACCGATGAGTAAAAGGAATATTTATATGGACCACAGTGCAACCACGCCGGTACGGGAAGAGGTAGTCGAGGCCATGCTTCCTTTTTACCGGGAGCTGTATGGTAATCCTTCCAGCGTTCATGCCCTGGGGCGGACCGTGCGCCGGGCTGTTGAAGAGGCCAGGGAAAAAACAGCGCTGGCTCTTGGTGCTGAGCCAACTGAAATATATTTTACGGCCGGCGGTACTGAGTCTAATAACATTACCCTGCGCGGGGCGGCGAAAAAGCGTGGCAAACCCGGCCACATTATCACCAGCAGTATTGAACATCACGCTGTGCTTGATGTTTGCAGCGAGCTGGCTGCTGAAGGCCACCGGGTCACCTTCCTCCCCGTGGATCATTATGGTCGGGTTAATGTCAATCAGCTACAGGCAGCGATTACACCTGATACCTTTATGTTCTCGATTATGGCTGCAAACAATGAAATTGGCACCCTGCAGCCGCTGGCGGAGATTGGCGAAGTGGCCCGCGAGCATCAGATCCTATTTCACACTGATGCCGTGCAGCTGGTCGGTCAGTTGCCGATTGACCTTAAATCATTAAATGTGGACTTCCTGTCTCTATCCGCTCACAAATTTAACGGGCCAAAAGGAATCGGCGCCCTTTATATGCGTAAAGGGGCAAAGGTTACACCCCTTTACTGTGGTGGTGGACAGGAACGTAAATTGCGTCCCGGAACTGAAAATGTGCCGGGTATTGTCGGTTTAAGCCTGGCCCTGGAACTAGCTGTGGCGGAGATTGAGGAAAAAAGGAAGCGCCTTGAAGCACTGCGCACTAAAATGATTAAAGGCCTCCTGGCAATCAGCGAAACAATATTAAACGGTCATCCCGAAGAACGTCTACCCAACAATGTTAATGTCAGCTTTAAACATATTGAAGGTGAAGCAATACTATTAGGCTTAGATCTGGAGGGTATAGCCGCCTCCAGCGGTTCAGCCTGCTCATCAGGTTCACTAGATCCGTCACATGTATTATCAGCGATCGGGCTTGATCATCCAACTGCTCATGGTTCGATCCGTTTTAGCTTAGGAAGAGGAAACACGAAAGAGGATGTCGATTACCTGCTTCAGGTTGTCCCACGGGTTGTAGACAAACTGCGCCGGATTTCCCCTACTTACCATGCTTAAAGCACCGGAGAGGAGCAGTAGCTAAATGTACAATGAGAGAGTAGTAGAGCATTTCAGCAACCCTCGTAATGTGGGAGAGCTGCCAGATGCAGATGCGATTGGCGAAAACGGCAGTTTTAAATGCGGTGATACAATGAAAATTTATTTAAAAATTAAGGATGACCGCATCGTAGATGTTCGCTTCCTAACTTTCGGTTGTGGAGCGGCGATCGCCAGCAGCAGCATGCTGACTGAGATGGTTAAAGGAAAAACTCTTGACGAAGCGATGGAGATTACCAACCAGGATGTAGCTGATGAGTTGGGCGGTTTACCGCCGCTTAAACTGCATTGCTCTAACCTGGCAGCCGATGCCCTGCATAATGCCATTGAAAATTACCGCAAAGGCAAGGGAAAAATCGAAACAGCCTGATTTGGTTCTTTAGATCTTTTGCCTTGCTAAACTTGACAAACCCCCTGCCGGGATGATATTTTTATCCTGATGTTAGCACTCGTCCTTTTAGAGTGCTAAGATCTGAAAACGGGGGTTTTTATAATGACAGCAGGATTAAGCGAACGAAAAAAACAGATCCTGAAGGCTGTGGTTATTGACTATATTAAAACTGCTGAACCGGTGGGCTCGCGGACAGTAGCTCGTGTTTACCGGATGGGCTTAAGTTCGGCCACTATCCGCAACGAGATGGCCGATTTGGAAGAGATGGGTTATCTGGCCCAGCCGCATACTTCTGCCGGAAGAATTCCATCACAGCTCGGTTACCGCTACTACGTTGATTACCTGATGGAAAAAGATGACTTAAGCTCTGCCGAGGAGCAGGCCCTGACCAGTTCGCTCAGCACAGAAAAGATGCGCGAGATAGAGCAGATTATTGTTAATTCCGCCAAAGTGCTTTCTGCCGCCACCAACCAGACATCGTTGATCATGGGGCCACAGTTCAAGAAAAGCGCTTTCCGGCAGATGCGTATTCTGCCGCTTGATGAATCGCGCGGCCTGGTCGTGCTGATTACCGATACCGGCTACATCAAGAACAAGGTCATCGATATGAAACAGCATCTAAGCCAGGCTGAACTGCAGCAGGTGGTTTCTTACTTAAACCAGAAACTTTACGGTCTGACCATTGATCAGGTAACCACATCGCTCATCAATGAACTGAAACGTGATCTTTTCCGCCGCCTGGAGATCCTGGAGCAGGCTTTTATCCTGTTGGAAGAAAGCCTGAAAGAAGAAAGGCAGATTCGTGTTTTTTTAGGCGGCACAACCAATATTTTAAACCAGCCGGAATTTAAAGATGTGGATAAGATTCGTCGGATGCTCAACCTCTTTGAGCAGGAACCACTGCTCTTTAAAATACTGGAGGATACATCAAGCGAAGATGATTTTGTAATCAGGATTGGTGCTGAAAATGAGTGTGATGATATCAAGGAATGCACCCTGATTACCGGAACGTACAAGATTCATGATAAAACATTGGGTACAGTCGGAGTGCTTGGTCCGACGCGGATGGATTATAGCAGGGTGATCAGCATTATGCGCCGTCTGGTTGACCATCTTAACCACAGTTTAAGCTCTTAAGCCGGCCCGGCTAAGGCCGCTTAAAATAATTAAAATCTGCAGGTGAAGTTTTCGATGACAGCAAAAAAAGATAAAAATAAGGCAGAAACAGCTGCAAGCGAGCAGGAGCTGTTGGATTTGGAACAGGAAGCCGCCAGCCTGGAGCAGGAGGCCGGTCAGCTGCCGGAAGCAGGCGCGGAGTTGAGCGAGTTGGAAGCGGCCAGGCTGGAGTGGGAACAGGAGAAGGCGGAGCTGCTCGATAAGATTTTGCGTAAGCAGGCTGATCTTGACAACTTGCGCCGGATCAGTAAGATGGAGCAGGCTGAAGCGAGGGAGTACGCCCTTTATGACTTTCTGAACCGGCTATTGCCGGTACTTGATAATCTGGAACGTGCCCTAGAGGCAGCCCGCACTGCTGCTAACCTGCCAGCGACTTACCTTGAGGGGTTGGAGATGATTCGCAAGCAGCTGGAGCAAATTTTAACCCAGGAAGGGGTATCGGTCATTGAAGCTGCTGGCACATCTTTTGACCCCCATTGCCATCATGCCGTAATGGAAGTGGAAAGCGAAGAGCATGACCCGGGCACGGTAACCGAGGAACTGCAGAAAGGCTATCGTCACCGGCAGCGAATCCTGCGACCATCTATGGTTAAAGTGTGCCGCGGTTAGCACATAAAGATTGGTTTAAATGTTTAAGAACAGTTGAGGAGGAACTATAAATGGCAAAAGTAGTAGGGATTGACTTAGGAACAACTAACTCGGTAATCGCCGCCCTGATCGGCAGTGAACCGGAAATTATCGCCAATGCAGAAGGCAGCAGGCTTACCCCTTCTGTTGTAGCCTTTACCAAGGATGGTCAACGGCTGGTCGGCCAGGTGGCCAAGCGTCAGTCGATCACCAACCCTGAGCGAACGATCAGCTCAATTAAACGCGAGATGGGTACTAACCACAAGGTTAAAATTGACGACAAGGAATATACACCGCAGGAGATTTCGGCGATGGTTCTGCAAAAACTGAAAACAGATGCCGAAAGCTTTTTAGGAGAGAAGATCACGCAGGCGGTAATTACCGTTCCTGCTTATTTTACCGACAGTCAGCGCCAGGCGACCAAGGATGCCGGCACCATAGCCGGGTTGGAAGTTTTGCGGATCATCAACGAGCCGACTGCTGCAGCCCTGGCCTACGGGCTTGATAAAAAAGGTGACCACAAGATCTTAGTTTTTGACCTGGGCGGTGGCACCTTTGACGTTTCCGTCCTGGAGTTGGGCGATGATGTTGTGGAAGTTAAAGCCACCAGCGGTAACAACCGCCTTGGCGGCGACGACTTTGACCAGCGGGTAGTCGATTTTGTGGCCGAAGAGTTTAAGAAAGACCAGGGTATTGACCTGCGTACAGATCGGATGGCCCTCCAGCGTCTGATCGAGGCGGCGGAGAAAGCCAAGGTTGAGCTTTCAACCGTGACTACCACGGATATTAACCTGCCCTTTATCACTGCCACCCAGGATGGGCCAAAGCACTTAAACGTTCCCCTGACCCGGGCCAAGTTTGACGAGCTGACTGCCGACCTGGTGGAGAAGACCATGGGGCCAACCAAACAGGCTTTAAGCGATGCCGGCCTCAGCGCCAAAGAGATTGACCGAATTGTCTTGGTTGGTGGTTCTACCCGCATTCCCGCTGTTCAGGATGCAATCCGTAAGCTGCTCGGCAAGGAGCCGCATAAGGGGGTAAACCCGGACGAGGTAGTGGCCATGGGTGCCGCTTATCAGGCGGCTGTCCTTGGCGGAGAGGCAAAAGACGTGCTGCTTTTAGACGTCACCCCACTTACGCTGGGTATTGAAACTTTGGGGGGAGTGGCTACCAAGATTATTGAACGCAACACCACCATCCCCACCGAGAAGAAGCAGATCTTCTCCACTGCAGCAGATAACCAAAATAGCGTGGAGATTCATGTTTTACAGGGTGAGCGGGCTATGGCGACAGATAACAAAACCCTGGGCCGTTTCATGCTTGACGGCATTCCCCCGGCTCCCAGGGGTGTGCCTCAGATTGAAGTCAGCTTTGATATTGATGCTAACGGTATTGTTAATGTTTCAGCCAAAGATCTTGGTACCAACCGCGAGCAGAAGATTACGATCACGGCCACCAGCGGTTTGGAAAAAGACCAGATTGATGCGATGGTCAATGACGCCGAAAAATTTGCCGATGAAGACCGTAAGCGTCGCGAACTGGCAGAGACCCGAAACCAGGCCGACACCCTGGCCTACAGCGCTGAAAAAGCGCTGAAGGATTTAGGCGATAAGGTAGATAGCGCTAAGGCCGAAGAGGTTAAAACTGCCGTGGAAGAGCTGCGCAAAGTGGCTTCCGGCGAAGATATCGAGCAAATCAAAGCCGCCATCGAAAAGATGAACACCTACATGCATGATCTATCTTCAAAACTCTACGAGCAGGCCAAAGCCGAGCAGACGGGAAGTAGCGAAGGAGCGGATAATGCAGCAGCTGAGGCCGACGCTGAGAACGTGGTCGACGCCGATTTTGATGTGCAGGATGAAGAGGAAAATAAAGAAAGCTAAAGGATGAGCCTTTTAGATGAGTAAACGCGATTATTACGAAGTTTTGGGTGTGGATCGCAGCGCCGGTGCGGACGAGATCAAGAAAGCCTACCGGCAGCTGGCAAAGAAGTATCACCCAGACTTCAATAACGGTGACGCGCAAGCCGAGAAAAACTTTAAGGAAGTAAAAGAAGCCTACGATGTGCTAAGCGATGAGCAGAAACGGGCCCACTACGATCGTTTCGGCCACCAGGCCAATTTTGGCGGGGGTGGTGGTTTCGAGGGATTTGGCAACTTTAACGGTGGTGGATTCGGTTTTGGCGGTATTGATGATATTTTTGAACAGTTCTTCGGCGGCATGGGCGGCGGCCGTCGCCGTCACCAGGGTCCTGAACAGGGCAGTCACCTGCGCTATGATTTAGAGATAACGCTAGAGGACGCCTTTAGCGGGTTAGAGAAGACCATTACTATTCCGCGCACTGAAACCTGTGAGGATTGCCAGGGCAGCAGGGCTAAGCCGGGCACTAAACCGGAAACCTGCTCTTCCTGCGGCGGCAGCGGGCAGCAGCAGGTTACCCGCAATACTCCGTTCGGGCGCTTTGTCAGCAGCCAGGTTTGTGTCGCCTGCCGCGGTGAAGGAAAAACGGTAAAAGAACCCTGCCCGGCCTGCAGTGGCCAGGGAAGGGTAGTAAAAGATAAAAAGTTTGAGATTAAGATTCCACCCGGGGTTGAAGAGGGCACCAAGCTGCGGGTCAGCGGGGGAGGCGAAGCCGGCCTGCGTGGCGGACCAGCGGGCGATCTTTATGTGGTTTTAGGTATCCGTTCTCACAAGCAGTTCCAGCGCAAGGGCAGCGACCTCTACCTTGATGTCTCGATTGGCATTGGCCAGGCTGCTTTGGGGGTGGAGATGGAAGTGCCCACTTTAGATGGCAATGCCCCTCTGCGCGTGCCGGAAGGCACCCAGCACGGCACCGTTTTCCGCATCAAAGGTCGTGGTATGCCTCACCTGCACAGCAGCGGTAAGGGTGATCTTAAAGTAAGGGTTGGCATCAAGGTGCCGAAGCGGCTGAACCAGAAGCAGAAGGAGCTCCTGCACGAATACTCCAAGTTAAGCGGTGAAGAAGCAGGAGTTGAAAGCAAAAACTTTTTCGATCACCTGAAAGATGCCTTTAGCGGTGGCTAAAGTGCAGTAAGCAGAGGGAGATCACGATGCACCTCTTTTTTCGGGAAGACTGCCCGCTTAAGATCGGCGCAACTGTTGCTCTGGCCGCCGATGATTTAAAGCATGCCAGCCGGGTTTTACGTCTTAAGCCCCGTGAAGAGGTGCTGGTTGCCGATGGCCGCGGCCTGGCTTTACGCGGTAAGGTCATTAAGTTAGAACCAAATGAGATTCTGATAGAACTTGAAACGGCATTGCCCTCCACCGAATCACCCCTTAACCTGGTGCTTTGCCCCTCCCTCCTAAAAGGAGATAAACTGGATTTGGTGATCCGCCAGGCCACCGAGTTGGGGGTGACCAGAATCACCCCTTTGATTACCGCCCGTTCGATTCCCCAGCCGGGCAAAGGATCGGATGATCAGCGCCATAAACGCTGGCGCGCCATAGTCCGCGCTTCGGCTGCCCAATGTCAACGGGCTTTTCTGCCGGCAGTTGACCCGGTTCACACTTTGTCTGAGTTACTTCACGAAGTTGGTCAATGCACGATTATTGTCCCCTGGGAAGAAGATCAGTCCACCCCGCTGGCCACATTAAAACCACGAGAGCCTAATCCTGAAGGCAAAGCTCTTTTTTTGCTGATTGGCCCCGAAGGAGGATTTACTCCACAGGAAATTGAAGAGCTTAAGCAAAACGGGGCTGTGCCTGTTAACCTCGGTCCGCGGATCCTGCGCAGCGATACAGCGGCAGCAGCAGCCATCACCTTGGTCCAGGCAGCCTGGGGTGATTTGGCCCGGAAAGAAGGGTAACCTTGAAGAAGAAAGCAGCATTCTTTACCCTCGGTTGCAAAGTTAACTACTGCGAAACCGAGTCGCTGCAAGCTCTTTTCGAGCAGGCCGGCTACCGGATCACCGGGTTTGAAGCGCAGGCCGATGTTTATATCATTAACACCTGTACCGTTACCGGTGAAAGCGATCATAAATCGCGCAAGGCCATCCGCCGGGCCCGGCGCCGGTCTCCGGAAGCATTAATTATCGCTACCGGCTGCTATGCCCAGGGAGCCCCGGACCAGATCAGGCAGATGAATCAGGTCGACCTCTTAATCGGCAACCGGGAACGGGAAAACCTGCCCCGGATTATAGAAACTCTGAACAAAGGATCAGTGCTGGACCTGGTAGGCAGACACCAGCCCGGTGAATCTTTTGAGCTGCTGCCCCCCGCCCCCCGCCGGGGCAGGACCAGGGGTTTTATCAAGATCCAGGAAGGGTGTAACCAGGGCTGCACTTACTGCATTGTGCCGCAGGTTAGAGGGCCCTTGCGCAGCATGCACCCTGCAGCGGTCAACGAGCGGGTTGAGGTTTTAACTGCCGCCGGGTGCCGGGAGATTGTGCTGACCGGGGTGCACCTAGGTCTATACGGGGCAGATCTGAACGATTTGAGTCTGGCAGGGCTGCTTGGCGAACTGGAACAACTGCCTGGCTTGCTGCGCTTGCGCCTTAGCTCGATTGAACCATCTGATGTCACCAGCGAGTTAATTGAAAAGGTTGCCACCTCTGAGGTTATCTGCCCACACCTGCACATTCCCCTGCAAAGCGGCGACGGTGAGATTTTACGGCTGATGAACCGGCCTTATGAGCCCGTTGAATTTTTATACCTGGCTAAGTTGCTGAAACAGGAGATCCCGGGCTTGTCGCTCAGCAGCGATGTGATCGTTGGTTTTCCGGGCGAAACGGAACGCCATCACCGGCGCAGCATGAAGCTGATCGAAGAGATCGGTTTCAGCCGTCTGCATGTTTTTAAATATTCAGCCCGCCCGGGAACTCCTGCTGCTGAGCTGCCCGGCCAGTTACCGAGCGAGATTAAGAATCAGCGCAGTAAAGAGTTGATCAAACTGGGTGAAGAGATGGCAGCTGCATACCGCCGGCGGTTTATCGGCAGCGTGCAGCCTGTCCTGGTGGAAAAAGTGGTCCCCGGAGCATACGCAGAAGGATTTAGCCCCCACTATTTACGGGTGCGGATTTACTCCGGCAATAAGAGCGGGCATTGGCGGGGTAAATTAATCAACGCCCGTCTGGAGAGCATAGATGGGCAGCACATTAACGCGGTCGCGGTGTACAAAAGATAATCAGTCCAGCGTTCTGATGAAGGCTAAATAATCTTCCAGGCTACCCCGGTAGTCATAAACGTACTTGATACCCGAGCGGAGCAATATACAGTCATCAACTAGAAAGGTATCCATTCCCACCTCGGCAGCCACCAGGTCTTCCAAAGTGTCGTTGCCGGCCATCAGGCAGCTCTCGGGCGGGCAGCCAATTTTGCCGGCTACTTCGAGATAGTACTGCGGATTAGGTTTACAGAAATGCATTGTCTCCATGGTCGTGATTAAATCAAAATCTTCTGCTTTCAGACCGGCCCAGGCCAGGCGTTGCAACGTTGCGGTAGAGGGAAATATCGGGTTGGTGGCCAGCACCAGTGGAATTTTCTTGGCCTTAGCTGTTTCTACAACTGCCTTTGCTGCCTTTTGTTCACTGCCCCAACAGCTTAAAGCCGGAAAGTCATTTTTATAGAAATGATCGATTATGGGCTTAATATTTTCGAGTGGTTGCCCGATCAGGGGGCAGAAAACTTCGTAAAAAGCTTTTTCGTTATTGACAGCAGGATCACTATTTTCAACCATCAGCGCTGTTGCGGTGAAAAGGTGACGGATAAAATTTTCCTTTTCCACCAGGCCGGTAAAGCGACTCGACAGGGCATCCACGTAAGCGAGAATAAAACTATCCAGATCAATATTGAGCAGCGTGCCATCTAGATCAACCAGCAGGGCTTCGTATTGTTTTTTATTTTTATCGATCATGCTTTCTCTTCGCCTGTTTCCTCCTGCGGCAGGGCCAGCAGCTCTGGATCAAAAAGTTCGTCGGTAGCCTCGCCAATGGTTTTTTGTATATCCTGTAGTAAAACAGCTACCCGGTATTCAGCCTGCATATAATTCTTAACCAGGGTGTTTAAGCTAATTACTTCAAACAGCTTCTGAATTTTCTCTTTTTGTTCGTCGGCCACCTCAAGCCCCGAGAGCTGTTGTTTTTGCAACTCGAATTGCTGTTTACGAAAATCGGTCAGCATGTTCAAAGCTGAGCGGTCACCCTTCAGGTTGATCTGGGCTTCCTTTAACTCCTTAAATTCGTTTGATTCACGCAGAGCCTTGGCTAAAGTATGCGCTGCATCATAGGGGTTCATTTTCTAAACGCTCCTTTCAGAATACTGTTTTAATATGCTTAATAATAACATTTACGGCCTGTTCAAGATCTTCAGCATCGATTACAAGATCGAAGTTTGCTGTTTCCGGTCTTGAATCACTATACAGACGGTCATAATAGTCGCGGCAGAGGATCTCTGCAGTAGTTTTTAAATCGCCGGTTTTCAGCAGATTCAGCAGCTGATTGGTTCTTTGTCGTCCTAAACGGTTTTTAAGTGAGCTGATCGCCTGCTCCAACTCTTCCCGCTCTTGTACGGCTAAGTTTTGCGGGTTATAAGTGGATAAGATACGAGCCACTCTTTTTTCCAATGAGGCAGTCAAGAGTAGCTTGTAACCTTCATTCATCGCCTCTGACAGGAAATGCGGTAGATAGACGTTGCCGATCCGCCGGCCTTCACCTTCGATAAAAGCCAGCGGTTCAGCTCTAAGCGAGTCGAGCTTCTGCAACAGCAGGGCATCGAAATCTTTTTGACTGCGCTGGGTGCCAAGACCTACAGAGCCAAAAACTGAACCGCGATGGCGAGCCAAACCTTCCAGATCGATTACCGGGTAACCGCGTTTTTCCAGCATCATTAGTAGATCAGTTTTGCCAACACCGGTTAGTCCGTGCAGAATAACCAGTTTGTTATCAAATCGGTAACTTTTTAAGCCTTCGCTGACTAACTTGCGGTAGCCCCGGTAACCGTTTTTCAGGCGTAAAACTTTAATCCCGGACATCGAAAGCACCTGGTACAGGCTTAAACTACGCATCCCACCTCTTTTACAGTAAAGCAGTGGTATCAAGCTTTGTGAAGTTTCTGTTACCTGCTTTACGAGTTGCGGCAGCTTGGGTGAAACAAATTCTAGAGCCAGGCTGCGAGCTTCGCTTTCACCGTATAAGTGATAGATTGTTCCTAACTGGTGATGCTCGCTGTTGCTGAAAAGCGGAATATTGACAGAGTCTGGAATCGATGATTCGGCATGTTCACCGGGAGAGCGGACATCGATAAAAAGCAGATCCTTGCGTTTAAGCGCTTCCCGGATGTCAATTTCCAAAGTCCCATAAAACCTCACTCTCGCCTCTAGATCGCTAATTTTATTATAGCGGATAGCCGGTGAGCTGTAAAAACTTTTCACTTGAAAAGGTAATATCCCGTCAGAAAGCGAATTAAATTAAGGGTCGCTAATAATTATCTGTTTGCTTCTCAAGGGTTGGTGGCTATGTTATAATACCGCTCAGGAGGAATCAATATGTCTGCAGATTGTATCTTTTGCAGGATCATTAACCGGGAGCTTGATGCTGATGTTGTTTACTCTGACGATCAGGTTGTCGCTTTCAAGGATATTAACCCGGCAGCTCCTGTGCACATTCTGATCGTGCCGCGCAAGCATATCCCAAGTCTGCTCGATATGGAAAAAGAAGATGAGATGCTGATTGGTCACCTGCACATGGTGGCCAATGAATTGGCCCGCGCTTTTAAGATCGATAAAAGGGGTTACCGTATTGTGATTAATTGTGGTCCCGATGCAGGCCAGATTGTTTTTCACCTTCACCTCCACCTCCTGGGAGGCAGACCTTTGCTGCAAACCATCGCTAAGGGTAAGGAAGTATAAGCTTGTTTATGCTCCATGCCCTGGCAAAGGGTTTCTGGAGAGGGGGGAAGAAGTATGGCAGAAGTTAAGATTGGTAAAAATGAGACCCTGGATAAGGCGCTTAAGCGGTTTAAAAAACAATGTGCCCGATCAGGGATTTTATCAGATGCACGCCGTCGCGAGCATTACGAAAAACCGAGTGTGCGCCGCAAGAAAAAATCTGAAGCTGCGCGTAAAAGACGCCGCTAGCTTTTAGCGGGGGTGTTCTTTTGATGTCTGGAGAGATGTTGGCTGAAAGGCTGATGGCCGACCAGAAAGAAGCAACCAAAGCGAAAGATCGTTTCAGACTTACAGTGATTCGCATGCTGCGGTCTGAATTGCAAAATGGTGCTATTGCCAAAAGAGAGTCACTTGATGCCGATGAAGAGCTGTCTATATTAACACGTGAAGTGAAAAGAAGACAGGAAGCCTTAGGTGATTATGAGCGTTCGGGTCGCCAGGATTTATTAGAGGATCTGAAAAATGAAATAGTAATTCTACGCCGCTATTTACCGGAGCAGTTCACGGAGGCCGAATTAGGGAAAATCATCAGCGAGGCAATTGCCGAATCAGGGGCCCAGTCCCTTAATGAAATGGGCAAAGTAATGGGGCTATTGATGCCCCGGGTTAAAGGCCGGGCCGATGGTGGCCTCGTCCGACGATTGGTTGAACAACAGCTACAATAAATTAAAGCCCGGCCCATAAGGCTGGGCTTTTTAACAGGGGGACTGTCGATTGCCTGCATCGATTAGAAAGCTAATCTGGTATTTGTTTCTGTTGGCCGGGCTTGCCATCCTGATACCTTTAACCGGGGGAGCGGCAGCTGAAAATATTGTTGCGGTGATTAGCATAGATGGTACCATTGATCCCGGAACTAAGAGCCATGTTGCTTATGCCCTCGACCAGGCCCGCAAGATGGATGTTGCAGCAGTGATTTTGGAGCTTGACACCCCGGGTGGCTACATTAACGCTGCCGAGGGGATCCGCCGGTTGATGGATGACTATCCGCGGCCGATTTATGCCTTTGTCAATACAAACGCCATCTCTGCCGGTGCCTATCTGGCCCTGGCTGCTGACGCCATTTACATGGCTCCGGGTAGTACTATTGGAGCAGCCGAACCGCGCTATTTAGGTCTGGGCACTGTTGACGAAAAAGAGCTTTCTTTCTGGGAGAAAGAGATGTCGGCGATGGCCGAAAGGCGAGGCAGGGATCCACAGGTGGCTTCAGCCATGGTTCGTAAAGATCTGGCGGTAGAAGGTTTGGTTGAAGCCGGAGTTTTACTGACCCTGACCGCAGGAGAAGCGCTTGAGGTCGGTTACAGCGAAGCAACGATAGAAAACCGGGAAGAATTGCTGCAGCAGGTTAATCTAGCCGGAGCAAGCTGGGAGCTGGTGGAAAAGAGGGTTACCGATACGCTGGTAGGCTGGACGACAAACCCGATTATAGGTACGATTTTATTGATGATCGGCATCGTTGGTTTGATCCTTGAAGTGATATCTTCCGGTTTCGGCATCGCCGGTATTTTGAGCCTGGCTGCTTTTGCCCTCTACTTCGGCGGCAATATCGCGGCCGGAATGGCTGAATATTGGGTTTTGATTCTTTTTGTTTTCGGTATCATCCTGATGATAGTGGAAGCTTTTATGCCTGGGTTTGGCGTTTTTGGGGTTTCGGGGTTAATCTCAACCATTATTGCCATTATCCTGGCTGCTGTTTCAATTAAAACGGGGATGCTGATGCTGGTTATCTCGCTGGTGCTGGCGGTTGTTTTTTCATACTTCGCCTTCCGCTTTTTCGAAAAACGTGGTGCCTTACGTCATATCATTCTCTCCGAGAAGGAACGGGCCGACTTAGGCTATGTGGCCCCGCCCGATCAGAAAGAGCTGCATGGACTAAATGGGGTGGCCTTGACAGCACTGCGGCCATCTGGTACAGCGTTGATCAACGGCCGCCGGATTGATGTAGTTAGCGAAGGAGTTTTTATTGCACAAGGCACGAAGCTGATTGTTGAACGAGTCGAGGGAGTAAGAGTAATTGTTCGTCAGATCGAACCTGATCAGTATTAATAAAAAGATCATAGGAGGTTTATAAAATGCCTGAACTGATTACTTTGTTGATTTTTATCGGCCTGATTATTCTGGTGCTGGCGGTGATTCTAAGCTTTGTGCCAATTGGCCTTTGGATTTCCGCTCTCGCTGCACAGGTGCCGGTCGGAATATTTGCCCTGATCGGTATGCGTTTGCGTCGTGTCCAGCCGGTAAAAATTGTTGTTCCCCTGATCAAGGCTACCAAGGCCGGTCTGGATCTAAGCGCGAACAAACTTGAAGGTCACTTTCTGGCCGGCGGCAATGTTGATCGGGTGGTAAATGCCCTGATTGCCGCCCAGCGGGCTGAAATACCACTGCAATTTGAGCGGGCGGCGGCTATTGATTTAGCCGGCCGCGATGTTTTGCAGGCGGTGCAGATGAGCGTTAACCCGAAAGTGATTGAAACTCCCGTGGTAGCGGCGGTAGCTAAGGACGGTATTGAAGTGAAAGCTCGGGCCAAGGTAACCGTAAGGGCTAATATTGACCGCCTGGTGGGGGGCGCCGGTGAAGAAACGATTATTGCCCGGGTTGGCGAAGGGATTGTTACTACCATTGGCTCTTCCGATAACCATAAACTGGTGCTTGAGAACCCCGATAAAATTTCCAATACTGTTTTAAACAAAGGCCTCGATTCAGGGACCGCTTACGAGATTCTTTCCATTGACGTTGCTGATGTTGATGTTGGCAAGAATATTGGCGCCCAGCTGCAGACTGACCAGGCCGAAGCAGATAAGCGCATTGCCCAGGCTAAAGCGGAAGAGCGGCGGGCGATGGCAGTGGCCAGAGAGCAGGAAATGATCGCTGCTGTGCAGGAGATGCGAGCCAAGGTGGTTGAAGCGGAAGCTGAAATTCCGCGGGCTTTGTCGCAGGCCTTGCGTGAAGGCAACCTGGGTGTAATGGATTACTACCAGCTAAAGAATGTAATGGCTGACACCGATATGAGACGCAACATCAGTAAACTGGGCCAGCAGGAGCAGACCGAAGATCCGCACAAGTAAACGGAGGCGTTTAAGATGGATGGCTTTATAACCCTGATCATCCTTGTAATTGTCTTTAACCTGATAAGTGCTGTGATGCGGGCGATAAAGGGTGGAGGCGCCGCTGCCGGCCGGCAAAGACCGGAAAAAGTTATGCTGCCGGATAGCCAGCTTGGCCGTTTTTTTAGCATGGCCGAATTTAGCGGTCCAGACGTTCCGGACCAAAGTGAATATAATACTGAATTTGAGGAAGAAGCAGTATCGGATTCCACTTATCGATTGTATGAGCCCGAAGCGATGTTGGAACTAACCCCTCCTCAGGAGGCTGGCAGGACTATCTTATCTAGACCCGCGGAACCGAGAATGAAAACTCCTGAACAGGTTAACCGACCAGCACCTGCCCTCGGGATCAGAAAGGTTCTGACCGAAAAAGAATCTTTTTTGGCGGCCTTCGTGCTGCACGAAATTCTCGAACCACCACCTACCCTGCGACGCAGGGGAAAACTATAACCATCCGGAAGGGAGCAATAAGCTGATTGAGTATTGAAAAATCAAGCCGGGTTGTCATGCTGAGCGGTGGTGACGAGTCGGTTCAGCTGCTCGGTAAACATGACCGACATTTCAGCCTGGTAGAAGATATATTCGCTGTGCGCCTGATCCCGAAAGGGCACGAGTTGGTAATTGAGGGCCCACAAGAAGATGTTGATGCAGTTTACCACCTTTTTCAGGAACTGCTTGCCCATATTCGCAAAGGGCACCTATTGACGGACCGCGAATTTGAATATGCCCTGAAGCTGGCCGGTCAGGGAGAAGGGTCAATGATTCGCACTATATTCAGCGATCTGGTATTGGTAACCCCCCGGGGTAAGCAGATCAGGCCAAAAACGATTGGCCAGAAACGCTACCTTGAAGCGATGCGCCGTCACGACCTTGTATTATCGATCGGCCCGGCCGGTACCGGCAAAACCTATTTGGCCCTGGCCATGGCGGTAGATGCCCTGAAAAACAAGCAGGTCCAGCGGTTGATTTTAACCCGCCCAGCGGTTGAAGCGGGCGAGCATTTGGGGTTCTTACCCGGTGATATTCAGGAGAAAGTTGATCCCTACTTAAGGCCGATCTATGATGGGCTTTATGACTTGCTGGGGGTTGAAACCTTTGTGAAATACAAGGAACGGGGCACAATTGAAATCGCCCCGCTGGCCTACATGCGTGGGCGTACACTTGATGATTCGTTTATTATTCTCGACGAGGGGCAAAATGCCACCTCAGAGCAGATGAAGATGTTTTTAACCCGCTTAGGTTTTGGCTCAAAGGCTATTATAACCGGGGATATCACCCAAATTGACCTGCCCCGGGGCCGCTATTCTGGTCTGGAAGAAGCGCCGCGCATCCTTTCCGGGATCGAGGGTATTGCCCTGGTTTACCTGACCGAAAAAGATGTTGTACGCCATCCTTTGGTCCAGAGCATTATTAGGGCTTATGAGGCCTACGAGGCAGCGCGTGGAAGGGATAGAGATGCAAAAGAAGATAATTCCCTCTGATCTGTTTAACCGATCAATTGCCTTTAGAGATAACCGACGCCTGCAAAAACTGGTGCTGGTTGTCGCCCTCTTTTTGGCGATCTATATTATCCTGGTTATCTTCAGCATGCCGGCCCGATTTGATTTAGCGGTCGGCCGTCCCAGTTCGCGGACCATTTTTGCCCCCCGTGATGTAATCGACGAGTATACTACAAACCAGTTGCGTGAGCAGGCGGCCCAAATGGTGCCTGAGGCCTACGATTATAATCCTCTTGTACTGGAGCGGGCACTAAGTGAACTGACCAGATTCTTTGATAATGCGATTGAAATCCAGGCCAATGAAGAGGTAGAACGGCCCGATCAACTTCAATCAATGCAGTTATTAATTCCTGAAGAGATGCCACTGTCGACAATCTCTGCCCTGCTGACTGACAGTGCAACAATTCGCGATTTACAGGGCAGAATTAATAATTCGATCAGTGAAATATTTGAAAATGGCATCAGGGAAGGTGAAGAAGATTTAATTCGCCGCCGTCTAAACCAGGAGATAGCCCTTTATCCCTTCAGTGCTGATTTGAAGCGGATTGCGGAAGTAGTTATTAAGCCTCTTGTGGAACAAAACATGACTCTCAATACCCAGGTGACGGAAGATAACCGCGAGCAAGCCAGGCGCCAGATTGAACCGACCATTATTCTACGTGGCACCCTGATCGTCAGTGAGGGTGAGCCTGTTACTGAACAGCAGCTATCGCTGTTGGAAGATTTAGCTCTAATCCGCGGCCAGCAGGCTGATTATGCCGGCTATCTAGGCCTTTTTCTGTTACTGGTCATTATCTTTATTGTCGTAATTATCTATATGTCGATCTTTGTGCCTGAGGTCTACAGGAGTCCCAACCTGATGCTCTTGATGGGCTTAATCTTTATTATCACCCTCATGCTGGCGGTGGCTACCACCTTTTTTTCAGGTTACCTGATCCCTGTTGCTACCGGGGCCATTTTAATAACCGTGTTTTTCGGTTACAAGCTGGCCCTGATCATTAACCTGGTCTTAGCCCTGATGGTAGGTTTGATTACCGGTGGTGATTTTACCTCTGTGCTAACTGCCTTGCTTGGCGGTTTGGTGTCGATTTATGCCGTTACCAGGCTTAGCCAGCGCAGCGATCTGGCCCGGGCCGGTTTTTACGTGGCGCTGGTCAATGCAGCGCTAATTATTTCCAGTTACCTTTATTCCGGCAATGTAAGCCTGGAAATAGACTCTCTGCGCGGTTTTGGTTATGACCTGGTGGCCGGTATCGGAAACGGCATTTTTTCATCTGTGGTAGCGATCGGGCTGCTACCTTTTCTGGAAAGTCTTTTTAATGTTACTACAGCTATTACCCTTCTTGAGCTTTCCAACCCGAACCATCCCCTGCTGCGCGAAATGTTGATGAAAGCCCCCGGAACCTATTATCACAGCATGATGGTTTCCAATCTGGCTGAGACAGCGGCGGAGAGGGTTAATGCTAATTCCCTTTTAGCCAGGGTGGGAGCCTATTATCATGATATCGGTAAGCTGAAACGACCTTTTTTCTTCTCAGAAAACCAGCTGTCGGGAGAGAACCCTCATGCTAAACTGTCGCCAAACTTAAGTACCCTGATCATTGGCAGTCACCCCAAAGATGGAGTCGAACTGGGTCGTAAGCACAGGCTGCCTGAAATTATTTCAGATATTGTTTTACAACACCATGGCACCGGCATGATCTCTTTCTTTTACATACAGGCGCTGGAAAATAACGAGCGCAGCGAGGTAGTGGCGGAAAATTTCCGCTACGAAGGACCAAAGCCGCAGTCGAAGGAAGCAGCGATTATCATGCTGGCCGATGCGATCGAGGCCGGGGTACGTTCGCTATCCGACGCAACCGGCAACAAGGTAGAGCAGATGATCAGGAAAATGATCCGGGAGAAAGTCGAGGACGGGCAGCTCGACCAGTGCGACCTGACCTTAAACGATATTGAAAAGATTACCCAGGCATTTATCTATATCATGTCCGGCATTTACCACTCCAGGATCGAATACCCGGAAAAAGATTTGCGGGCAGAAATTGAAAGGAGCAGAGCAGCCAGATGACCGTCAGGATAGAAGTATTGCATGGAAAAGAGCTTCTGGCAGAGGATTTTATCGCTAACCTTGAAAAACTGCTCGATCAAATGCTTTTAGACTATGATTTGCAGAGCGGCGAGGTGGCGGTGGCCATCGGCACTGATGAACTGCTGCACCGCTTAAACCAGGAGTACCGCAACCAGGACCGGCCAACTGATGTCCTGTCATTTGCTTACCTCGAACCGGGTGAAGACACCGCACCCGGTGATCAGGAATATGCTGTCGGCGATATCTACATTTCGATTGAGAGGGCAGAGGAGCAGGCAGATCTGGCCGGGCACCAGCTGGAGAATGAAATTGCGCTTTTAGCAATCCATGGGATGCTTCACCTGCTTGGTTTTGATCATCTTAAGGACGATGAAGCTGAAAAGATGCAAGCCAAGGAAAGTAAATACCTGAGGTTAATAGTTCCTGGCAAAGAGGGAGCGTGACCGGTGGATAAAGTCTGGCTCAGTTTAAAGAACGCGTTTTTAGGCCTTAAATATTGTTTTATGACCCAGCGCAATATGATTATTCATGTTGTGATCGGTATTATTGTAATGTTTTTCGGCTTCTGGCTTAAGGTTTCGAAGTACGATCTGCTTTTTTTACTGGCGGCCGTATTGATGGTATTAGTGGCCGAAGCTTTTAACACGGCGCTCGAGAATACAATTGATCTTTACACCAGTGAACGTAACCGCCTGGCCCGCATTGCCAAGGATGTCGCCGCCGGCGCAGTTTTGCTGACATCGGTTTTTGCTGTTATCGTTGGCCTGATTATTTTTGGCCCTCCACTTTGGCACTTGGTTATCTCCTACCTGGTATCGGCTAACTTCTAGCGACTCTTACTTAAACGGGGTGTTCAAATGAAAGATCAGACACTGCTTAAAGCAGCCCGTGCGGCCAGAACGAGAGCTTACGCGCCCTATTCGGGTTTTCTGGTGGGAGCAGCGCTTTTAACTGAGGACAACCGGATTGTGACTGGCGGCAATATTGAGAATGCCTCTTATGGCCTTACAGTCTGTGCGGAACGGGTGGCGATTTGGAACGCTGTTCATGCGGGGCACCGCAAGTTCACCAAAATTGCCGTAGCCACCGACAGCGTCCCTCCGGCCAGTCCCTGCGGGGCCTGTCGCCAGGTGCTTTGGGAGTTGGGCGGCAATATTGAAGTAATCATGGGGAACCTTTCCGGGGAGCAAATTAAAATGCCGTTAATTGAACTGCTGGCAAAACCTTTTGGAGAGGCATGCTGGGAGGCCAACCCGGTAGATGATCAGCTGTTAGCCGGAGAAGAAACCTGGCGCCTGCCATTTACTGCCAACCCGATTGGCTATGTCATCAGCGATTACCCTGAACCGCAGAAAATACCCGATCATTACCGGGAGTTGCTCTCAAAGATAATTGTTGATCCGGAGTTTGAAGAAGGCCTCTACCGACTGGATGAGGAAAAAGAAATTATCGTGATCTCACATCTGCACAAGGCAAAAGGTTACACTTTAAAGGAGCAGCGCAGCGGCCGGGGCCATGAAGTATATGGCGTTTTTGCCTGCCGCGCCCCTCTCAGGCCCAATGCCCTGGCCCAGTCGATCGCGAAGCTGGTGGCAATTGAAAAAAACGTGCTGACTGTAAGAGGGTTGGACCTGATTAACGGCACGCCGGTTATTGATTTGAAAACAGTTATTCCGCTAAACCAAGATTAAGGACCCAAGGGAGAATGTATGCACCGATCCGGTTTTGTAGCATTAATCGGCAGGCCAAATGTCGGCAAATCTACGCTGCTGAACGCTCTGCTTGGTGAAAAAGTGGCGATCATCTCCGATCGGCCGCAAACCACCAGAAACCAGATTCGCGCTGTTCTGACCCGGGAAGAGTCGCAGATCATCTTTATTGATACCCCGGGTTTGCACAAACCGAAGCACCTGCTCGGCGCAGAGATGGTGAAAATGGCCAGCTCTACCCTACAGGAAGTCGACCTGGTAGCCCTTATTGTTGAGGCAAATGAGAGGCCGGGTCAGGGTGATCGGTACATCGCCGATCTGCTCAATGCCGCTAACTGCCAACTCTTTTTAGTTCTGAATAAAAGTGATCTTACCGCACCGGATCAGCTGACCAGAAACCGTGAGCTATACTTAGAGCTGTGCACCTTTAGCGCGTCGTTTTCCCTCTCAGCCCTCAATCATGAAAACCTTGAACCATTCCTGCAGGCGGCGATTGATCTGCTACCCGAAGGACCACAGTACTACCCGCCCGAGATGATTACCGATCAGCCGGAGCACTTTATTGTCGCCGAAATTATCCGCGAGAAGATCATTATGCTGACCCGGCAGGAGATTCCGTTTTCGATTGCCGTGGTGGTGGAAGAGATGAAAATGCGCGAAAACAAAGATCTGCTCGATATCAGGGCCGAAATATTTGTGGAACGCAAATCCCAGGTTGGCATTATTATCGGTAAGGGCGGAATGCTTTTAAAAGAAGTTGGCACCAAAGCGAGACAGGATTTGGAGGCGCTATTTGGCGAAAAGATCTTCCTCGACCTGCGGGTTAAAATAAAGCGCGACTGGCGCAACCGGGAAGAAGAACTGCGTCGCCTCGGCTACCGCGGATAATATAATCCGTCATGAATCGAGATAACAATAAATCTGTTAAACAGTTGGAGAGCTTATAAAACTCCCTCTCCCCTTGAGGGAGAGGGTTGGAGTGAGGGGAAAATTGTCTGAAAGATCCTTTAAAGCAAGAGGCCTGGTCCTGCGGACCCGCAACCTCGGCGAAGCCGACCGCCTGGTAACCATGCTCACCTTTGAAGAAGGCAAGTTCGAGGCTGTTGCCAAGGGGGCGCGCAAGATCAAGAGCAAGCTGGCTGCCGGCATCGACCTGTTTACCTTCGGTAACTTCAATTTCCATCAGGGAAAAACCTGGCCGATTGTGACCGGTCAGGATCCGATCGAACGCTTTAATCGCTTTCGTGAAGATCCCGATCTCTTCCCCTATGGACTCTATCTAAATGAGTTAACCGACAAGCTGATTAGCGGCTGTGAAAAATGCGATGCCATCTGCAACCTGTTGTTGGCAAGTTGGAGGGCGTTAGATGGCGGCCTGGACAAAAATCTGCTCTGCCGGGCTTATGAGTTAAAACTGGCCGATTTAGCGGGCTACCACCCCCATCTTCATTCCTGTGCCGGCTGTGGTTCACCTTCTTCAACATTCTTCAGTCCCCGCCAGGGAGGTTTGCTTTGCAGTAAATGTTGCGGAGCAGATGTGATCAATGTTTCTGAAGGAGCCCTGGCTCTGGCCCGCCACCTGCTTAAATCTTCGATAGAAAAACTAACTCTGCTGCGGCCGCTTCCCGGGCAGCTCGAAGAGCTGGCTACAATCAATACCGCCTTTTATGCTCATCACCTCGACCTGGGTGAAATTAAATCCCGCAGGCTTTTACTCACATAGAAAACTTTCACTTCCCCGCTTGTCCCCTGTCTAAGATCCTGAATAATATTTTACTTAAAATTAACCTAAATTTATGGCTTTCCCTCACCAGAAATTGCTATAATTAGCATGGTAAAAATTTCGTCAGCCAGGAGGGTCATTTTATGAACATTGGCTTGGTTGTCTATTCACATACAGGCAATACCTTTAGAGTTGCAGAAAAAATTAAGGTAAAGCTAGAAGAACGAGGTCACACTGCTAACCTGGAGCAGATTCAAATCAGTGGTGATAAACCGGCGCAGCCCGGAAAATTTGAGCTGACCGGCATTCCGGCCATTGAAGCCTACGATGCCTTGATTTTAGGTGCCCCGGTGCAGGCCTTTTCACTAAACCCGGTAATGAAAGCTTACCTGGCCCAGCTGCCGAGAATGGAGGGCAAGAAAGTGGCTCTTTTTGTAACCAAGCAGCTACCCGCTCTCTGGCTGGGAGGTACCGGTTCAATTAAGATCATGAAACAGGAATGCGAAAGCAGGGGAGCTAAAGTGATCGGCTCTGACATTGTCGTCTGGGCCCCGTCAAAACGTGATCAGACCACCACTGCTTGCGTTAATAATATGCAGAGTTATTTTACCGGCAGTTAAGAAGAAAGGTATTAAGATAAACGGTTATTAAAAATCCCGATTTACATTAGCTTCTTAGCATTAAGCAAAGGAGGGATCAGTTATTGTGGCAAAGGATGTTCACAGCGGTGCTGTCTACGGCCTCGGTTTTATCGGGGCGGCGATTTACTTCATTAGTCAGGCGACAACTTTCTGGATGGGTGTAATCGGCTTCCTGAAAGCATTGGTCTGGCCGGCTTTCCTGGTCTACGAAGCCCTCAAATCCCTGGGAATCTAACAACGCGTTCTAGGGACGGTTCTCTTGACGCATTGCCTCTGCCCGATTAACAAGCGCGTGTAAGTTAATCTACCTAAAATTATAGCTGAATTTAATGATTTGATGAAGAAACAGATGCGTCAAGAGAACCGTCCCTAGAACGCGTAATAGAACGCGTGCCGGCTTGGGACGCGCCTGATTTAACGCATGGCCCGCATGGCGTTAAGTACAGCCAGCAGGGCCACGCCGACATCGGCGAAGACCGCTTCCCACATTGAAGCCAGGCCGAAAAGCCCCAACCCCATGACAACTGCTTTAACGCCTAATGCCAGCACAATGTTTTGAAAGACGATCGCTCTTGTTTTGCGGGCCACTGCGACCGCCTCGGCCAGCTTAGAAGGCTGCCCGGTCATCAGCACTATATCCGCCGCTTCAAGCGCCGCATCGGAGGCCACACCGCCCATCGCTACCCCAATTTCCGCTCTGGCTAAAGAAGGTGCGTCGTTAATGCCGTCTCCGACAAATACATTTTTACCACTTCGGTTCTTTTGTTTTTCCAAATTTTCGATGATCTCCACTTTTTGATCGGGCAGCAATTCGGCATAAACCCTGTCAAGCTTTAATTTACGGCCAATCTCTTCAGCCACCTGTTGTTTGTCACCGCTTAACATTATAATCTGTTTGATCCCCAGTCTGCGCAGCTCCTGAACAGCCGAAACAGCATCATCTTTAAGCTCATCTTCTAAGGTTATGCTCCCGGCATAGCGGCCATCAATGGCCAAATGGACCCTGGTTTTATGATCACTGTCATCCCCGATCTCAATATCATGCTCGCTCAGCAGCTTCTGGTTGCCCATGAGGATAAGCTGATCGTTGTAGTTTATCTTTACCCCTCGACCGGGTAACTCTTCGCATGAGGCGATTAGCATTTCCTCCGGTTTTGTTATAGCTGCTTCACGGATGGAGACCGATAGAGGGTGGGAGGAATAATGAGCTGCTGCAGCCCCATAGCGCAACAGATCGTCGTGACTGAAACCGGTTGCCGGCTGAACATCCTTCACTGTAAAGTAGCCGTGCGTCAGAGTGCCAGTTTTGTCAAAGATCACAGTATCAACATGGCTCAAGGCTTCCAGGTAGTTGCCACCCTTGACCAGGATCCCTTTACGGGAAGCACCGCCGATACCGCCGAAAAAACTAAGCGGAATTGAAACAACCAAAGCACAGGGGCAGGAGATGACCAGGAAAATCAGGGCCCGGTAAGCCCAGGTGGAGAAATCCTGCCCGGAGATAACCAGCGGGGGAATAACGGCCAGCAGCAGGGCCGAAATTACCACCAGCGGAGTATAATAGGCAGCAAAGCGGGTGATGAATTGTTCGGTTTTTGCTTTTCGGGAAGCGGCATTTTCTACAAGGGATAAGATTCTGCTTACAGTTGACTGGCTGTATTCAGTGCTTACTCTGATTTCAATCAAGCCGCTCTTGTTGACTGAACCGGATAAAACCTGGTCGCCTTCTGAAACTTCCCGTGGCAATGATTCACCGGTTAGAGCCGATAGATCTAAGGCAGAAGAGCCTTTAATAACCTCTCCATCGAGTGGGATTCTTTCCCCGGGTTTAACAACAATAACTGATCCGATACTCACTTCTTCCGGGTTCACTCTGCGGGTTTTGCCTGCCTCTAGCAGGTTAGCATAGTCAGGTCTTATTTCCATCAACTGCTCAATCGAGCGGCGGGAGCGATATAAAGCGCTATCCTGTAAATACTCTCCTACCTGGTAAAAAACCATCACCGCGACCCCTTCGGGGTATTCGCCAATGGCAAATGCCCCTAAAGTAGCGATGGACATCAGAAAGTTTTCATCAAATATTTTGCCATGGATCACATTGCGGATAGCGGCCAGCAGCACACCACTACCAAATATCAGGTAGGCTGAAGCAAACACCATAAAACCTGCCCAGCCATCCGGGTTGCGCATAATGCCGAATAAAAAAAGAATTAACCCCAGACCATAAAGCACCAGGCGTGAAGGTTTTAATAATTTAGTCCTGTCAATACCGGTTTTACTGGTGCAATCCACGCTCTCCAAACAAACATTGCCTTCAGTTGGTGTCATAATTATTATATATCCGTCCTCTGATTATTCGTTAATATGCTTTATACCCTGGTAAAAGATTGCTTCGATGTGCTCATCGTCAAGGGAGTAATACATATTTTTACCATCCCGCCTGGGCTTAACCAGACGGGCCTGTTTTAAAACACGTAACTGATGCGATATTGCTGATTGAGACATATTCAGCAGCGCGGCAATATCGCAGACACACATTTCTGATTCAAAAAGTGCCCAAATTATTTTAATCCGGGTTGAATCGCCAAAAACCTTAAACAGCTCGGCCAGATCATAGAGCTTCTCTTCCGCCGGCATCTTTTGCCGGGTTTGTTCTACCAACTCCCGGTGAACAGTGGTAACTTCGCACCTTAATTCATCGTCAAATGTCGGATTCAAAGACCTTCACCACCTCATATATGAACATATGAATAGCTGTTCATGTATAAGTTAACACCACCCACATCTTCCTGTCAAGCAAAAAAGAGACGTTATGAAAAAGACGATTTTAGATGGTATAATGCAAATCATGATAGCAATGTTTATGGTTTTTTCATGCAGAGAAGTTAGCAGAAAGATGGAATGACTGACCCCGGGTTTAGCCGCATTACATCAGAAACTTTATAGACAGGCTGATGATCATGAAAAACAACAAATCACTAACGGCCATCAATATCAGTGTCTTTTTGATCATGCTCGGCGTAGGTATGATTGTTGCCCTGCTGCCGCAGCGCGTTATTAATCTGTCGGGTTCTGTATCTGTGGTGGGTTTACTAGCTTCTGTTTTTGCGATTACCTATGTATTGGCGCAAATCCCTATCGGTCACCTGGCCGACAAAATCGGCTTCAAAAAACTTTTAATTGCCGGCTACTTGATCTGCGGAGTGGTTGGCCTGCTTTATCTTGGTGCAAAAACTTCAAATCAGATCCTGATGGGGCGGTTTTTGCAGGGTATCGGTGAGGTGCC
>VGTO01000008.1 GCA_016874655.1 Bacillota bacterium
CCACCAGTTCAAACCCGAGTTCGGCGGGTAACCCTCCGACGTTATGGTGTGATTTGATCACCGCAGCGCCGCTGATCGAGCCGCTTTCAATCACATCGGGATAGATGGTGCCCTGGGCCAGGTAGGTAATATCGCCCATGGAAAGGGCCTTTTCTTTAAAAACATCGATAAACTCCTTACCGATAATCATCCGCTTTTCTTCCGGGTCCATTACTCCGGCCAGGCGCTCTAAAAAACGCTCGCGGGCATCGATATGAATAAATTTACCCTTAAGTTTTTCGCTGTACAGTCTGGTCACCTGCGCAGCTTCATCTTTGCGCAGCAGGCCGTGATCGACAAAAATGTACACCGCCCTTTCACCCACCGCCCGGTCCAGGATGAACGCCACAACTGAAGAATCAACTCCGCCGCTCAGTGCACAAACCACCTTACCAGTAGCGCTAAGTGTCTCATTGATCTTCTTAACAGCATCGTTAACAAAATTGCCGGGGGTCCAGCTTTTGTGGCAGCCGCAGACTTTAAAAAGAAACTCCTGCAGCACCTGGTTGCCCCCGGGGGTATGAAAGACCTCGGGGTGGAACTGAACACCGTATATTTTTCGCTTGTGGTCACCGATCGCAGCCAGGGTGGCGTTTTCAGTTCTGGCCAGCACGTTGAAACCCGGCGGTGGCTTCAGGACCTCATCCTGGTGACTCATCCAACCACAGTTATTCTCAGGTTTTATAAAGAGCTGGTCACTAAAAAGAGGCTCTTTCTCCACGATGGTAAAAGAGGTGCGTCCGAACTCGGAACGGTCGCCTCTTTGCACCTCGCCACCCAGCTTCTTGGCCAGGAGCTGCATTCCGTAACAAATCCCGAGAATCGGGATACCGCCTTCGAAAATCTTTTCGTCGCAGCGAGGTGCCTGATCGCTGTAAACACTTGCCGGGCTTCCGGAAAGAATAATTCCGGCCGGTTTTAAAGCAGCAATATCGCTGAAGGCTGTATCATAAGGCAAGAGTTCACAATAAACACCCGCCTCCCTGATCCGCCTGGCAATCAGCATACTGTACTGGCCGCCAAAATCGAGAATTACCACTTTCTCGCGCAGGCTGCTGGAATCATCGTTTAAAAAGTGTTTCATCTCAACACACCTTTCTTCTTCTGGCTCTTAAACCGGGATATTCCCCCGAGAAACAAGCTGTGCAATAGTCGCTACTACCATGGCCGAGTGCACGGTATAGATCTTCTGGTTCGGCAAAGGTAATGCTGTCGGCTCCAATCTGCTCAGCTAAAATTTGCAACCCTTCGCTGCTAAAAGCCAGGTCGGCCGCAACAGGTATGTCAATGCCGTAGTAGCAGGGGTTCTTATAGGGCGGAGAGGCAATACAGAGGTGCACTTCCCTCGCCCCGGCAGCACGCAACAAGGAGGTTAAAATGCGGGCGGTAGTGCCCCTCACCAGAGAATCATCGACAACGGCAACTTTTTTTCCCTTTACCAGACCGGCAATTGGGTTAAATTTAAGGCGCACTGCCAGTTCACGCTCGTTTTGGGTCGGCTCGATAAAAGTTCTGCCCAGATAGGGATTACGGTGAACCGCCCACTCCAGGGGCAGTTTCAGGGCTTCAGCCAGGCCCATCGCTGCCGACACACCGGAGTCAGGGGAAGGGATAATCATGTCAAGGGTTTGTTTGACCCTCCCGGCCAGCAGCGAACCAACCGCTTTGCGCACCTGGTGAACATTACTGCCGCTAATTACACTATCCGGACGGGCAAAGTAGACATACTCAAAAATGCAGAGCGACTTCCTTACATCCGCTTTTCCGCTGTGGCTGATCAGCCCATCCGGACCAATGGACACAATTTCCCCCGGTTCAACCTCACGGACCAGGCTGGCCCCGACAGTATCCAGGGCAGCCGTTTCCGATGCCAGGTAATAGGTGTCATCTATCTTGCCGATCACCAGCGGCCTGAAACCATTCGGATCCCTGAAAGCATACAGGTGATCTTCATCAATCAACACGGCAGCGTAGGCGCCCCTAATCTCCTGCATCGTCTGCTCAATCGCCCTTAGCAAACCCTGGCGCCGGTAACGAAAGATCAGGGCCAGGATAATCTCGGTATCGGATGTGGTATGAAAAATTTGCCCCTCTTCCAGCAAACGGTTATGAAGATGGCGTGTATTGGTCAGGTTACCGTTGTGAGCCAAGGCCATCGCTTTACCGTCAAAGGTGCGGGCTACTAGGGGCTGCGCATTATAAGGATTGCTTGAGCCAGTGGTTGAGTAACGAACGTGTCCTAAGATGGTAGAAGCCTTAACCGCATCGAGGGTCGGTCGGCTAAAAACCTGGTCAACCAGCCCCATCCCTTTCACCAGCTCAATGCCGGAGGTGCTGGCGTAAGCCATGCCGGCGCTTTCCTGCCCGCGATGCTGTAGGGCCAACAACCCTAAGTAGGTAACAATCGCCGCATTACCCGGCCCCATGTAATTATAGACAGCAAAAACTCCGCACTGCTCCCGCGGTTTACAATCGGCTAGTAACATTGGCTCGACTGAATTTCTCATCTTCATTTTTTTATTATTCCCCTTGCAAAGAATTTTATCCTTTCATTTTATTGACTTAATAAAATTAATTGGTTATACTACTGAAGAGCAAAGACGCTCGCAAGTACAGCTTAAGTAAAGCTGTCTGGCGGGCGTCTCTTATTTTATCAACTAAAAAGGAGCTAAAACAATGGGTAAAACAAAAGAAGACATTCTCCATAATGTAAAAGAATCCGGGGTCAGGTTTATTCACATGCAATTTACCGATCTGGCCGGACAGCTAAAAAATGTGGCGATAACCAGAGACCAGCTGGACAAAGCTCTGGACGGAGAAATTATGTTTGACGGCTCTTCGATTGAAGGTTTCGTGCGGATTGAGGAGTCTGATATGTATTTAAGACCCGATTTTGACACATTTGCCATCTTTCCCTGGCATCCGCGCGAGGGCGGTATGGCCAGGTTAATGTGCGATGTTTACAACCCGGACGGCAGCCCCTTTGAAGGATGCCCGCGCAGCCAACTGAAACGAATGATCGAGCTGGCAAAAAAAGATAATTACACGATGAACTGCGGCCCCGAGGCGGAATTTTTTATGTTTCATATTGATGAAAACGGCGCCCCCACACTAGAGACCCACGATCAAGGCGGCTATTTCGACCTGGCCCCGACCGACTTAGGCGAAAGCGCCCGTCGTGATATGGTTTTAAGCCTTGAGGAAATGGGTCTGGAAATCGAAGCATCGCACCACGAGGTTGCTCCGGGGCAGCATGAGATCGACTTCAAATACAGTGATGCGCTGCACACTGCGGACAGTCTATCAACGTTTCGGTTTGTAATCAGAACAATTGCACAGCGCCACGGCCTTTATGCCACCTTTATGCCGAAGCCGATTGCCATGATTAACGGCTCTGGGATGCACACCCACCTCTCTCTCTTTACAAACGGGAAAAACATTTTCCATGACCCAAACGCTCCTGAAGAGATGAGCCAGGAGATGCTTTACTTTATCGGTGGCCTGCTCCAACACGCGAAGAGTTACACTGCTGTTACCAATCCGCTGGTTAACTCCTACAAGCGCCTGGTTCCCGGTTACGAGGCTCCGGTCTATATTGCCTGGTCCTACCGCAACCGTAGCCCACTGGTCAGAGTGCCGGCCAGACGAGGCATCGGCACCAGGGTGGAGCTGCGCAGCCCCGATCCCTCCTGTAACCCGTATTTAGCATTCGCCGTGATGCTGCGTGCCGGGCTGGACGGTATTCACAACAAAATTACCCCGCCGGATCCGGTAAATCTGAATATCTACGACATGACCGATGAAGAAAAAGCAGATTACGGCATCGATCGCCTGCCGGAAAATCTCTATGATGCGGTAGTGGATTTAGATAACAGCCCGCTGATCCGGGAAGCGCTTGGCGAGCACATTTATAACCGTTTCCGTGAGGGGCGGATTAAAGAATGGCTGGAGTACCGGATCCAGGTGCATGACTGGGAAGTGAAGCAGTATCTAACCCGTTTTTAGATTGTTTTATAGGGCAAAACCAGAAATACGTTTTCACCCCCACCCCGACCCTCCCCCCTCAAGGGGAGGGAGTTTTTTGTCCCTCTATGATAAAAATGGAGGGGGTTTTTGTTGCATGGGAGCAGTAAAAACAATAGTATAATAGAAACAAAATGGAATCAACAAACCGGTAGGTTAAACGATGGGCATCTATAAATATGACTATTGCATAGGTACTGGAAATGCCGGCTTAAAAAAGGCGGTTGCCGCATATTTAAGCGAAGCTGGTTTTTATAATTGTGGTGAAGGGAAAAATATTCCTGAATTTTTGAGGGTTTTACGTTTAAATCAGCCCTGGCTGGCGATCATCGACACGGCGCTTCCACCGGGCAATATCAGGCAGCTGGCTTCAATCATCGAAGAAGACGGCCTTTCGGCAGCGCTATTCATTGACACAGGAATAACGAACATGAACAGCTATATGCTGCTTAAATGGCCGGTCGAAGCCCAGGTTTTAAGCGCGGTTGCAGAAACGTTATGTCTGGAATTTGCCCGAAAAAAGGCACTTAAGAATCAAATCAGGGGTCTCGAAAAGAAGCTGATTAACCGTAAAGAGATAGAGAAAGCTAAAGGCATGCTTATGCAGAACATGAATATCGATGAAGATCGAGCTTACCGCTACCTGCAGACTAAAAGCATGGAAAAACGGATCACTATGATTGAAATGGCCCGGGAAGTTATCGCTAATCCCGGTTACTTTTATGCTTAATGGCTGCTCCGATGAACTCCTTAAAAAGTGGATGCGGTCTTGTGGGCCTTGATTTAAACTCCGGATGAAACTGAACAGCTAAAAACCAGGGGTGATCTTTTAACTCTACCATCTCCACCAAGTTGTCGTCTTCGTTAATGCCACTTAAAACCATACCCGCCTGCTCAAGCTTGGTAATATATTCGTTGTTAAATTCGTAACGGTGCCGGTGCCTTTCCGAAATTTTCTCTAAACCATAGGCTTTTTCGGCCAGACTGTTCTTTTTAATTGTGCAGGGATAGGCTCCAAGGCGTAAAGTGCCGCCAATGCGGGTATTTTCTTTCTGTCCCGGGATAAAATCGATTACCGGAGCAGGAGTCTTAGGATCAAACTCAGTGCTGTGAGCCCCCTGAAGCCCGGCCACGTTGCGGGAAAATTCGATTACCGCGCACTGCATACCGAGACAGAGACCCAGGAAGGGCACTTGATTTTCTCGCGCATACCTGATCGCACAGATTTTTCCTTCAATACCCCTTTCACCAAATCCGCCCGGGACCAGGATTCCGTCAGCATTGCCAATTAACTCGATCGCTTCCCGGCACTCCAGGTCTTCGGCCTGAACTAGAACAGTTTCTACCTCTACATCGTGTGCCAGACCGGCATGAAAGAGGGCTTCATTGATGCTGATATAGGCATCGCGCAGCGCAACATATTTGCCAATTAGAGCTATCTTGATTTTATTCTCAAAGCTACCGGCCCGCCTAACCATCGCCGTCCACTGATCAAGATCGGCATCCTTGCAGGAAAGATCCAGCTTTTCCAAAACCATCTGATCAAGTTTCTGCTCTTTCAATAGAAGCGGCACTTCATAAATAACCCGGGTATCTAAGTTTTCGATCACTTCGTTTGGTTTAACATTACAAAACAGGGCAATTTTTTTGCGCAGATCTATATTAAGAGGATGTTCGGTGCGGCAGACAATAATATCCGGCTGAATACCGATACTGCGCAACTCCTTAACGCTATGCTGTGTTGGCTTTGTTTTCAACTCGCCTGACATCGGCAGGTAAGGCACCAGGGTTACATGAATGAAGATTACATTTTCCCAGCCAAGATCATAGCGTAACTGGCGAATCGCTTCCATGAAAGGCAGGCTCTCAATATCGCCAACCGTTCCGCCAATCTCTGTAATAATTACATCAAGATCACGGTTGTGATCCACTTTTGTTACATAGCTTTTTATTTCATCGGTAATATGAGGTATAACCTGAACTGTGTTACCCTGGTAGTGACCTTCCCGTTCGCCTTCAATCACTGACCAGTAAACCCGGCCTGCTGTTACATTATTATTACGGGTCAGATTTTCGTCGATGAAACGTTCATAATGTCCTAAATCAAGATCGGTTTCTGCTCCGTCATCAGTAACAAATACTTCTCCATGCTGGTAGGGGCTCATTGTTCCGGGGTCGTAATTGATGTAGGGATCAAACTTTTGGATGGTCAGTCTTAAACCTCTGCTTTTTAGAAGGCAGCCGAGAGAAGCTGCCGTGATCCCTTTTCCCAGGGAAGAAACAACACCACCGGTAATAAAAATATACTTAGTCATAAGCGCCCCCCTAGCATTATAATCTAATAAAAACTAAACCGGCTCAGCAACTGCTGCAGCTGGTTTTAGTTCACCCACCGCAACTTGAGGAGGCGGTTCCGCCTCCGGTTGAGCTTCTGCCGGTCCGGAAGTTAGAGATAATTTTACCGGCATCTTTTCCGCAGGCAGGACACTTGATACTGCCGACATCACTGCTACAAAGTTCCTCAGTTTTTTTGCGACAGTCTGGACAGTAAAATTCATATAGGGGCAAAACTGCACCTCCTCTCTTATAATCTATTCGCCGCCAAGCGGCTAATTAGGTCCGGCCCTTCAATCTCTTTCTCTTCTTGGCCCTTCTTCTTTTCTTGCGCTGTCTTTTTAAAGCTTTGCGTGATTTTTCTTTTGCCATAGCCTGAGCCTATCCCTCCTTTACGTAACATCAAAAAAAGCTCAAAAAAACCTAACTGTTATTATATCATTGCTTTAGCAGTGAAAAAAGAGAAATTTTGCCGTTAACCCAAAATCAAGCCGTGAAAAAATATAAATATCGACAAGGAATATCTGATAGAAAATAGAAAGAATAACGAGAGAAGATTTGGATAACCCGACTTTCTACTCTTGTAATTCTGCATCAACAGCCGCTAACCAAGGGGGACTATGATTGATGGACCTAAGCTCCAATGCCCGCATTACTTTTGAAAAAAGGTATTTAATTAAAGATGAGAAAGGGATGCCAACCGAGGCACCGGAAGATCTTTTACATCGTGTTGCCGCCAACATTGCAGCGATCGACAAGAAGTATGATAAGAGCGACTCCGAGGTTAAGGCAACAGAAGAAAGCTTCTTTAACGTGATGGCCGAAGGCCGGTTTATGCCCAACTCACCAACCCTGATGAATGCCGGACGGGAGCTACAACAACTAAGCGCCTGCTTTGTCCTGCCTTTGGAAGACAGTATGGAAGGGATCTTCACCGCCCTGAAAAACATGGCGTTGGTACAAAAAACAGGCGGAGGAACCGGGTTTGCTTTCGACCGTCTCAGGCCGAGCAACGATCTGGTTAAATCCACCAATGGTGTGGCCAGCGGTCCATTATCGTTCTTAAAAATATTTGATGCGGCAACTGAGGCTGTTAAACAGGGTGGAACCAGGCGCGGCGCTAATATGGGGTCACTGATTTATAACCATCCAAATATTATCGAGTTTATCTGCTGTAAGGAAAAAGAAGATGAAATTAATAACTTTAATTTATCAGTTACCGTTTCTGATGAGTTTATGCGTAAAGCAACCGGAGATGATTCAGAATCGTTTTACAACCTGATTAATCCCCGCACGAAACAGATCTATTGCGATCCGGAAACCGGCAACCCTGCCCAGCTAGACGCCAGGGCAGTTTTTGATTTAATCGTGCAGAAAGCATGGGAAAAAGGCGATCCTGGCATAATTTTCATTGACCGGATGAACGAGTTCAACCCTACCCCTCAAATCGGCAGCTATGAGACGACCAATCCTTGTGTTCCGGGGGATACTTTTGTTATGACCAGCTATGGCCCAAAACAGGTGAAAGACCTGATCGGTAAAAGGGCTACCCTGATGATTGATGGTGAAGCTTATGAAACGACCGATCAGGGTTTCTTTTATACCGGCACCAAACCTCTGCTTTCCTTAAAAACAAAAGAAGGTTTTTCTTTCAGGGCGACAGGTAACCACCTGGTGCTAAAGAGAAATAAAATGTCCCGCTTTAAAACCGAAGTCGAATGGGTGAAAACAGAAAATCTTAAACCGGGAGATAAACTGGTGTTGCATAATCACCGCCGGTTTAATCGCTGGGAAGGTCTCTATGGAGAAAACGAGGGTTACCTGATCGGCCTTTTGATCGGCGATGGAACGCTTAAAACAGACAAAGCGATCCTTTCCGCCTGGCCTGATCAGGGCTCATCAGGGATGATGGAAGCCGCTTTTTCTGCCGCAAAATCAATGCCTCACCGCACTGACTTTAAAGGCTGGTGGAAAGTGAGTGAGAGAAACGAGTATCATATGAGCCTGGCAGCGCTTAAGAAACTTGCTTTAAATCTTGGGATGCGACCAGGTGACAAAGCAATCACTTCGTACCTCGAGACAGGAACTTCCTCTGATTTTACCAGGGGGTTTTTGCGCGGTTTCTTTGATGCTGACGGTTCAGTACAGGGTTCACAGGAAAAAGGTCTTTCGATCAGGCTGTCCCAAAGCAGCATCAAGAGGCTAGAAGCAGCGCAGAGAATGCTGGCTCGCTTTGGCATAATCAGCACGATTTATTTAAACAGGCGGAAAAAGCAAGCTAAAGTGCTTCCGGATGGTAAAAAAGGCACTGCAGCTTATAGCATCAAACCGCAGCATGAGTTGGTTATCTCCAGGGATAACGTAGCCCAATTTGCCGATCAAATCGGTTTCTGTGACCTTGATAAACAGAAGAAGCTGATAACAGCCCTGAATAATTATAAGCGAAAAATAAACCGCGAGCCTTTTACTGCTACCGTTAAATCCCTTGTTCCCCTACAGGCAGAAGCAGTATACGATGTTGTTGTTCCCGGCATTAACGCTTTTGATGCCAATGGAATTTTTGCCCACAATTGCGGCGAACAACCGCTGCTGCCATATGAAGCCTGCTGTCTCGGTTCAATCAACCTGGGGCGCTTTGTCGACGACAAAGGATCAATTGACTGGGAGCTCT
Source organism: Bacillota bacterium (assembly GCA_016874655.1). Lineage (GTDB taxonomy): Bacteria > Bacillota > Dethiobacteria > DTU022 > DTU022 > UBA993. Next base: position 9,068 of record VGTO01000008.1, read on the forward strand.
TGCTGCAAACGGTTAAAATTGCCGTCCGCTTTCTCGACAACGTCATTGACGCCAGCAACTACGTTATTCCGGAAATTGCGGCCATGCACAAAGAAGGTAACCGCAAGATTGGCCTCGGCATCATGGGCTGGCATGATCTGCTGGTCCGGCTGGGCATAAATTATGACAGCGAAAAGGCAATTACCACAGCCGAAGAAGTGATGAGTTTTATCAAGGATGAAGCAAAAAAAGAATCGGTAAAACTGGCTTTGGAGAGAGACGTATTCCCCAACTTTAGCGGCAGCTTCTATGACACCGGCAATGCAGAAGACCGGGTGCGCAATGCTACCCGTACAACAATTGCTCCCACCGGAACGATCTCGATCCTGGCCAGCGCCAGCAGCGGAATTGAACCCTATTTTAGTATCGCTTTTATTCGGAAGAATATTTTAGGCGGCCTCGATTTGCCGGAAGTAAACCCACTGTTCCTTGAAATTGCTCAAAAAGAGGGTTTTTACAGCGATGAACTAATCCAGGTGATAGCCAGCACTGGGCGCATCCCTGAAACTTTAGAGGTTCCCGAAAAATATAAAGAGCTATTTAAAACAGCAATGGAGATCGACTACGACTGGCATATCAGACATCAGGCAGCATTTCAAAAGTACACCGATAATGCCGTCAGTAAAACGATCAATCTGAAGCAGGATGCCACCATTGATGATGTTAAAAACGCCTATATCAATGCCTGGGAAGCCGGCTGTAAAGGCATAACCATTTATCGGGACAGTTCAAGAAGCAAACAGGTCCTAAATGTCGGTGACGGAACAAAAGACGATACGCTTAAGCCGACCAAAAGGCCTAAAACTTTAAGTGGACATACCACCAGCATTAGAACTGCCCTGGGCAACCTTTTTGTAACCGTTAATTCTGCCGACAGTAAACCCTTTGAACTGTTTGCCCAGATCGGCAAGGCCGGCAGTGACGTGGTCGCGTTTACCGAAGCGATTGCCCGGTTAATTTCGCTGGCTTTGCGCTGTGGAGTTAATGTTGATGAAATTGTTGCCCAGTTAGAGGGAATCGGCGGAGCCCGTTCCGTGGGTTTTGGACCAAACCGCATTATGAGTGTGCCCGATGCAATCGGCCAGGGCTTAAGAAAACTGGCCCAGGTTGAAGCCGGCGACAATCCTGGGAACGGAAGTCACCAACTGGAGCTTTGCCCCGATTGTGGAACCTGCGCAGTAATCAGAGCAGAGGGTTGCCTGAAATGCGAGGCCTGCGGGTTTAGTGAATGTTAGTTTTTCACCCCCACCCCGAACCCTCCCCCCTCAAGGGGGAGGGAGCTAAGTTGTTTCTTTCCAACTAAAGGGGGAAAGGCAAAGCTAAAATAAAAGTGGCCGTTAACACGGCCACTTTTTTAAAAAAGACTTCTTTTTGGTGCCGGAGACCGGAATCGAACCGGTACGACCATGTTATGGTCGAGGGATTTTAAGTCCCTTGCGTCTGCCTGTTCCGCCACTCCGGCGAAAGATGGAGGCGACACCCGGATTTGAACCGGGGATGAAGGATTTGCAGTCCTCTGCCTTACCACTTGGCTATGTCGCCAATAAAATGGAGCGGAAGACGAGATTCGAACTCGCGACCCTCGCCTTGGCAAGGCGATGCTCTACCACTGAGCTACTCCCGCATAACTGGTGCCGAGAGACAGAATTGAACTGTCGACACGCGGATTTTCAGTCCGCTGCTCTACCGACTGAGCTATCTCGGCCAAATGGCGGAGCTGACGGGACTCGAACCCGCGGTCTTCGGCTTGACAGGCCGATATGTTAACCAACTACACCACAGCTCCATGCGCATAAATAAGTATACAGAAGGGCCTGCGAAAAGTCAACAATACTTAAAGCCTTCGGGCAATAATTTTCGATAATTTTCAACTTCAAATTTAAGGTTAATCCAGAGGCAATGATTTTAGCGATTTTGATCCTTTTACTTCCTGCTTCAATCTCTTTAGGCGATCTTCTTCTGCCGAGCTGTAGTAAATTAAACTTTGCAGTTCGATAGTCAGATCGGCATTATGAACATGAACTTCACCGGCCACTTTCAGTTTGACGGGAGCAAAATTTAAGATGGCCTTCACTCCATTTACCGTCAGCAGATCGGCGATATCCTGGGCAGCTGCGGCCGGCACAGCTATAATGGCCACTTTGATCTTATTTTCGGCAATAAAAGCAGGTATATCATCAACGGAAAAAATGTCAATCGAATCAATCTTTTTGCCGATTAACCGCGGATCATGATCAAAAACACCCACAACATTAACGTAGAAATTTTTTGCTGAATTATAGCGGGTCAGAGCAGTCCCTAAGTTTCCGGCGCCAACAACGATCGTATCAATTACCTGATCGAGCCCGATAATTTTAATGATCTTTTCCCTGAGATAAACAGTATTATAACCTGCTCCACGGGTTCCAAATGCACCGAAGTAAGCAAAGTCTTTGCGAATCTGCTCCGCGGTGAATCCTGATTCATTGCTGAGATCCTTTGAAGAGACCATCTCAATTTTTCGCTGAATAAGTTGATCTAAAATACGAAGGTAAACAGGGAGTCTTTTAACCACCGATTTAGAGATATGTTGATAAGGCATCAATTAATCCTCCATATTATAGAGATTCAATTAATTTATTTGCTTCGCATCAGCAAATCCGAAGACAGCCCGACTGCTATTGATTTCTGTTCCGCGTTGGCAAGGTTAAGCTTTTCGATCAGTGCAGCTGAGAGCTGGGCATGGTTTTTTGCCTTTTGCAAGGTGTAGTCCGGTCCATCACTATTTAGGACTAGCTTCGCCATCTCTTCAGCGCCTACTCTGCGCTCGGCTGGATCACTCTGCAGGTAGTTTTTTAGTACACCGTTACCTGTGGCACTATCCATAGCCCTGATTAGAGGCAGTGTAAGAACCCCGTTGATTAAATCCCCGTATAAAGGTTTTCCGGTTATCTGATCCGTTCCCTTATAATCAAGATAATCATCAATTAGTTGAAAAGTGATTCCCAGATTATAGCCATAATCAAACCACAGCTGTTGTTCTGCCAAGTTTCCGCCGGCCATCAGACAGCCGGCCTGGCAGCATCCAGCAAAAAAAGCAGCGCTTTTTTTGCCAATCCAGAGAAAATACTTTTCTTCCAGTTGTTCTGTTTCCGGACTGGCAAAGGCCTGCTCAACTTCTCCCTTTGCCATATTATTTACAATATCGACAACAACATCCATCAGCTGCCAATTGCGATAGGCAACCAGTAATTCAAAAGCCTGGCTTAGCAAAAAATCACCGGTGAGAACCGAAATCATGTTACCCCACCTGGCATGAACCGCATCTTTGCCTCTGCGAATTAACGCCTGATCTATTACATCATCATGCAACAGCGAAGCTGTGTGCAGCAGCTCCAGGGCAACTGCAGCATCAACCAAAGATTCCGACTCCTTATTTGGACGGTAAGCAGCCATCAGGAAAAGCGTCGGGCGAATCCTCTTACCTTCGCTATTAAAGATGTAGTTACCGACATTTTTAAGGTCAGGCCCGCTGGAATTTACTAAGTGCTGCAAACGCTTCTCTACTAAGTTTAGTTCTTTGCCAACCAGGTGCCATTTCTGTTCCAGTTTAAAGATACCTCAATTCTGAAAGATTAAAAACATATCAGATGGATTTCGACAGCTTACTCCAAATATCCTTTAAGCATCACCGGGCATGCCAAACAGATTACGCTGGATAACCAAAAGCTCCGGAGGCTCGTTGGGTTGGTTAATCAAACGGAGATGAAGAACACTATAATCGTGCGGTAAAAGCTTGTAACAATACTTTAAAAGATGATCTCTTTCGGTTTTACCTTCTCCATGACCGGGATAGAGAACGAGGACGGCCAGACCTCCGTTTTTAAGCAGTGGTAGCGCCTTGCTGAGGCTATTTAAAGTAGTTTCAGATCTTGTTGTTATATCTCTATCGCCACCCGGCAAAAAACCAAGGTTATAAATAACTGCTGCAACCTTATTTTGAATATATAAATCAATTTTTTCATGACCGTCACAGATCAAAGTTACACGATCATCAATACCATGTTCATTCAGTTTATGCTTTGTTATTGCCAGAGCTTCGCTTTGAATATCAAAAGCATAGACTTGACCACTCTTACCAACAAGGTCGGCCAGAAAGAGGGTATCAAAGCCATTTCCTGCAGTCGCATCAATGACCTGCTCCCCCTCTTTTACATTTAGCCGCAGGTAGAGATGTGCAAGTTCGGTTATTTTTCTGATTCTCAGCATAATCCGCCCCATAGCGATATTTATCAGTAAATCTCGGACCTTGTCGCAATGATTTCGATCCCGTTTTCCTCTTCAACAAAGGTAAAGATCTTTTCCATGATGCTGTCGGCGCCTGCCCCATTATAACAGACTACAGCTATCCCCAGCTCGGCCCTCTGCCATAAATCCTGAAAGCCAATTTCACTGACCGATAGATTAAAGCGGTTACGCAGACGTTGAACCAGGCTTTTAATCACTTTACGCTTACCCTTAAGGGAATTAACACCTGGGATATAAAGTTCAAAAACAGTAACAGCAACCCGCATCTGCAACCACCTCCCTCAAATAAAGCGAAGCATTAGCTGCCGGACTTGTTCGTCAACTGTAATATTTTGGCTTTGTAACTGCCGGTAATATTCTTCAACCGGCTGGACAAAAGCCTGATGATCAAGATCATTTAGCTGGCGGAAGTTGCCAGTCCGACGTCCAAGCCTGAAGATATCCCTTTTATCTTCAGGCCAATTTAGATAGCGCTTAAGTGTGCCGAGCATTTTTTCTTTATCGGCGGGTAGCTGGCCTTCCACCTCTTCCAATAGGTTAAGAATGTGATCGCTGATAAAGTAACTGTCAATTCCTTCAAGACTTTCGACAAAGAGCAGCTCTTCCCTGATCACCTGATCATCAGTCAGTGGTGTGAAGCTGCCATCAATAAAACTTTGATAAAGTGGTGAAACAGGGTGAATCGCCAGAGTACGCATCCTGATAAAATCCGGATTGACACGGTTGATGACATTCGCTGTATCCAGTGCATGCTCACGCCAGAGAGACTGCCCGCCAAGGCCCAGGATTACATAGAAGCTCAAAGACAGGCCTGCCGCTTTTACCAGCAATCCAGCTTTTGTATGCTGCTCACCGGTCACACCTTTTTTCATAAACTCAAGGACTTTGTCACATCCACTTTCTAAACCGACATGAATGCGACTTAAGCCCTGATCCCTTAACAGGTTCATTTCAGACTGCGAAAAGCGCAGCAGGGTTTTTGATCGGGCGTAGGTGGTTATTCGATCAATTGAAGGGAATTGTTCTTTCAGAAAACTCAAAATATCAAGCAGATCATGTAAAGGCAACAGCAGGCTGTCTCCATCCTGCAGAAAGACATTTTTGCCCCCACCGTAAAGCCAGTAAGCAATCTGAAGCATTTCCGGGTATTCTGTCTGAATTGTTGCAACAGCCTGCCGGCTAATAACACCCGGTGAACTGTCGCCGTCAGAAATCAACCTGATCTGCTTTGCTGCCTCCGCCATTGCGCTGATATCAGACTTGATCTCATCCACAGAACGCCTGCTGAATTTTTCATTTTTATAGATAGGGCAGAAGAGACAACGATTCCAGGGGCAGTTACGAGTCAGGCGAATCAACAGGCTTCCGGCTTCACTGGGAGGGCGAATCGGTCCCTGTTCAAACTTAAGTCTTTCCCAGGCCATCAGATACCTCCATCCGGCAACTACTCCTTTTTATTAGGTGGAAAAAGCTTATTTTAAAAGGGCACAGCTAGCGTGCCCTTTTACTCTTCATTTTAATTAAAGATATTATTCGCTCAGATAACTTTTAAGCCGATCCCATAGTTCCTGGGGCTTGAACGGCTTGGTCATATAATTATTCGCCCCTAAATCAATAGCGCGTTGCCTGTCTTCTTCTTCCGCCTTGGCGGTGAGGACAATCACTGGAATCATTGCTGTTTCGGGATCACCTTTCAGGACTCTTAAAACTTCAAAACCATCGACCTTCGGTAACAGTAAATCAAGCAATATTAAATCGGGATGTTCCCGGTTGACAGCATTTAATGCATCTTCTCCGTTTTCAACTATTTCTACATCATAGCCGACAGCATCAAGACAGGTTCTTACCCCTAAAATAACATTTTTTTCATCTTCAACCAATAGAATTTTTTTTCCCATCTTTAGCCCTCCTTATTGATCGGCTTCCGGCAAAGTAATAGAATCTTTTTCCTGATAAACGGGGAAGGTAAAGGTAAATTTAGTACCCTTGTCGATATCGCTCTCTACCCATATTTCACCGCCATGAGCCATCACTATATCCTTGGCAATGGCCAGCCCCAATCCAACGCCACCAGCACCCTTACGGCCCGGTCCGCTTACCTGGACATATTTGCGGAAAATTTTCTCCTGATGTTCTTTGGGTATTCCGCAACCGGTATCTTCCACTGAAAAGAAATGCTTTTTACCTCGCTGCCGGACCCTGACCGTTATCGTTCCACCAGGATCAGTGTAGCGCATGGCATTGCCGACCAAATTAGCCAATACCCAAACAGCCTTATTAAAGTCAGCCGCAACCGGTGGCAGTTCCGGTGGCAGATCGGTAATCAGCTCAACGCCCTGTTTATCGGCCTGGATCTTGAGCGGCCTGACCGCTTCCTCAACCAGGTCAGCGATGTCAGTAGATTCTGCTTCCACGTAGATGGTGCCTGATTCGATGCGGGATAGTTCCATCAAGTTGTCAATCAACCGGTTTAATCTTTCACAGTCTGCTCCAATTGCCTCAAGGACCTCTTTACCCCGCGGGGTAAGATCTCCCAGCATGCCTTCTTTTAGCATTTCCACTCCGACGATGATTGTAGTCAGCGGTGTGCGAAACTCGTGCGATACTATGGAAACAAAATCAGTTTTGATTTTTTCCAATTCATGAAACCGGGTTACATCGGTTAGCTGAACCAGCGCACCCCAGAGATTACCCTGATGAAAAACAGGGTTTATAGCAATCTTGAAGAAAAACCGCTCGTCTTTTTTCTTTACTTTTACAGAAGCTTCTTCGTAGGAACATTTTAAGGCTTCCTGCTGTTCAAAAACATCATCTAACAGATACCTGAGCCTCTTTATAGCGGTGATCTCAACTAGATCTTTCCCCACTGCTTCATCGAGTGCTGCATTAAAAAAAACTTCGGCTTTTCGGTTTAACCAAACTATTTTTTTATCATTATCCACCATCAGTACAGCATCAGCGAGATTGCCTGTAATCGTCTCGAGGTTGACCGGTTCAGGGAAAGTGCTCAAGTAAATAACCGCCTTTCAGCCGTGCATTATTGAGGGAAAACCATTGAATTTGCGCTGTCTTTTGATTATATCATCATTGGGTGACCTTGAAAAGATAAATGACGTAATCTTGTGAAAAGAGAAGTAAGCAGCCTCCGGTCGGCAGGAGGCTGCTTTGAAAAAAATGTAGCGCTACAATCAGCGGTTATCAAAGATATTCTGTTCTGTAACCAACTTCTCCAGACCAATTTTATTGGCTATAGCATCAAGGCTGCTGCTTTCGACGGTGAACGGCAACTGATACTCTGCCTTAAGGCTTTCTTCAACCGCTTTTAAAACAGCTGTTTCGTCAGTTTCCGATACGTTTTTCATAACTACCCGCAAATAATCCTCTGCGCCGCTGCTGCTAATTTCAGCGAACCAAACCAGGACATCATCCCGGGCAAACATCATTCGCCGAATCTGGTTGCCGTTTAATAAAACTTCACCTGCTTTTCCCTGCAGCTTAAAGAAATGTTCTTTGCGTTCAATATCACCCATAATCCGTGGTACTGTTCGTTTGCAATTAGGGCAGGGTTCGGTAACTAATCCACCGGAAGCAATATCGCCGGTTCTAAAGCGCAGCAGGGCCGTCCCCCGGGCATCAAGATTGGTGATAACAATCTCGCCTTTCTCGCCTGTACCAAGCACGGTTCCACTCTCCGGATCAACTATTTCTACCAATAAATGATCGGGGTTAATGTGATAGCCAAAACCAGGTTCACATTCGGCCATGCCAGATTTTGCTTCGGAATTGAAGTAGATTCGCTGAACCAGGTTATTTTTTGTGCCAACGGATTTCATCAATTTTCTAATGCTCTCGACGACTTCCATTGGGGCAAAGTCAATCCCGATGATAATCCGCTCTAAGTTTGCAGCACTGAGGCCAAAGTGACCCAGTGTCTGCAAGGCAAAGCGGGCGTAGCCGGGAGAAGCGGCCAACACCGGAGCTTCAAGGTTATCTACTGCCTTCAGGATTTTCTCCATTCCCAACACCCGGCCTCCACCAGTCTGCAGGGCAGTGCTACCAATACCAAGAGTGCTGTAGAACATCTGCCAAAAGTAAGCATTCGGCGCATACGAAAAAGCATTGATCAGCGTATCATCCCGGGTTAAGCCCAGTATATCAAAAGCCCTGGCGCCGGCTTCCTTCAGGTTTTCCAGATCATAGCCGGTATACTCAATTGGTACCGCTTTAGCAGTCCGTCCGGCTGTAAAATATAGCGATGCAAATCTATACTTAGCGGTATCGGCATCGCTGTCTTTTTTTCCAAAAAGGCTAAACCCCTTTTTCTTATCTTTTTCTTCATCTTCACTGGGGGGGTCAATGACAAACTGCTTCGGATATAGAGGCTCACCGGGCGGGGCAAGCATATCTTTTTTTTCAGTAAAAGGTATCCTGCCTAAATCTGAAACACCCTTGATTTCAGCTGCATTGATACCCGATTCTTTAAACAAATTCCGATAATAAGGATGCCTGACGGCAAATTGTTCCGTAATCATCTTCTGCAGCAGCTCATCCTGCATTTTACTGATTGCCCCCGCCGGCATCCGGCTGATTTTATTCCATGCCTGCATGCTCTTCCTCCTTTCGCCTATCCTTTAGAGATTATGTTGTAGGCCTTTTATCAACTATGCGTTTCTCTTTTAATTCAGTTTCCATACCAAGCTGAGCTATCAGTTCGGGAACCGATTTAAAAATGACATCAGTCAGAGATACTTCTGTATCACGCAAAACCTTCTGTTTGATATCGGCCACAAAACTGTCACGGTTGATATCGCCCATGGGTGCAACATAAAGAACAATCTCGTCAAGATCAAATGGGTCATTATTGCGCTTACGCATTTCAACCTGCCACTCTTCCACATCAGGATGGCTCATTAAGAGCGGGAAGAAGTTATTCAGGTTGACAAGGGTTCCTTTGACCTTGGTCATGCTGAACTCCTTCATTTCTGATTTACGCTGAATATTTGAGCTAATACGCGGTACCGTTCGGCCGCAGTTCGGGCAGGGTTCATAGAGCAGTCCACCCTTAGCGATATCACCGGTCCGGTAACGCAGCACAGCAGTGCCACGCCAATCAATGGCGGTATAAACTACTTCGCCTTCTTCTCCCTCCCCAACCGGCTCACCGCTTTCGGGGTCAATCGTTTCAAAAACCTCCATATCCGGATAGGTATGATAACCAAAGTACTCATCATGCGATGGGCACTCACCCCAGGCCACTTTGGCTTCCGTCATGCCGTAAGTAGCCAGCACCATTACATCTTCAGCGCCAAGCTGGGTCAGCAGCTCTTTGATTTTATCTTTCAGTCCCGGTGGCACTCTCTCTCCGCCGAAAAAGATCTTCTTAATCGAGGAAAAATCCCGACCCTGCTTGACCGCTTCACGTAAGAAGTAATAGCAGTAGCCGGGAATAAATACTGAAACTGTAGGACGCATGTATTCAAAAGCATCCATCAGGTTATTAGTTCCGACAATCTTTCCTCCGCCGCTGTGAAAGCCGGCCACATTCATTTTTTCTGCTCCAAAGTAACTGGTCCAGAAAGCCAGGTGCGGAGCAAAAGGAAAACAGTTAATAAAAATGTCTTTATTGGTAAATTGAAAAACGTTCATCAGGCGGGTACCTGATTCACGCAGGTTCTCGAGGTCGCGTTTAGAATAAACAAACGGTGTCGGCAAAGCCGTGCGGCCGGTCGTAAAATGGATGTGCACCGGCTTAAAATCGTAAACTCTATCCTCTACCATATCTTTACCCCCGGTCATCGACATCTTAGCCAGGTGACCGTATTTCTCGGTAACTTCCTCATCGGGACGGATTACAAAATCTTTATGCTTTTTGGGGTTATCATCGGTCGGCGCTATATCCCACTTGTAGGTAAAAGGCAAATGCTTCAGATCTTCGATGCCTTTAATTTTTAAGGGGTCAATTTTGTGATCTTTCAGTAATTTGCTGTAGTAGGGACTGTAGAGATAGATCTGGTTGCCGATGAAAGCTCTGAGTTTACGATCCTGCATCTCTTTAATATCTTTGTAGGGCATTTTACTTAGCTTGTCCCAATTCTCCATAAAACCATCACCTCCTGCAAGTATTCATTAATAACAGGACCAGGCTCTCCTTAGAATAGCAGAGCCTGGTCAACGATTCATCTATTTTGGAAAAACATCATAAAGCGTAGTCATGAACCACATGATCAACACGGACAAAACGATAACAGTAATCGGTAAACCTTTACCATTGTAGCGTTTTTGATCATAATCCTGCCAGCCGTGCATTACGTCAACCTGTTTCTGCAGTTCCAGCGGTGGCGGCGGCGTTAACCAGGAGACCACTACGGTAAGGATAAACGACACCGGCACAGCGACAGCGGTTATTTTAATCCAGCCAAGCGGACCGTAAAAATACTTGGCAAAAATGGGGAATGGTATGGTGACCGGATCCATGCCAAGATAGCCAACCATGATCCAGCCATATAACCCGATAAGGGCCCCTACAACCATCCCGGCACCAACCCCGTACTTGTTGGTCCGTTTCCACCAGATACCGAGTACAATTGGTACACCCAGGCCGGCGGCCGCGATCCCGAAGGACCACATGATCGCTTCCAAAATGAACTTGGGCGGGTTAAGCGAAAAGAGAATAACCAGCACACCGACAACAAACATGGCAGCGTAGGACAGTTTTAATTTCTTTTCATCGTCTACTTCCGGCTTCAATTCACTGTATAAGTCATGGATCAATCCGGCACCCATAATCAACAGCAAGCCGGCAATAGTAGAAAGTGCGGCCGCCACTGAGCCGGCAACGGCAATAGCCAGCCATCCCTGCCCGGACAAAGCGTCAAGCAGAATGAAGACCATATAATCATAGGCCGCTTCGGGAATATCGATCCCCTGTGTGCGCATGTAATACATGGCCGCAAAACCGGTGGCATAAACTGTGGTGTTGACCAGGCCAACCAGAAAAACACAGATAACAGTGCTCCATCGCGCTTCCCTGGCATCACGCACCGTAAAGTAGCGCATTACAAAGTGCGGCAGACCGATAATCCCGAAGAAAGAGCCGAGAAAGATCGCAATATAGACAATAGGGTGCACCAGCATGGGCCAGAAAAAGTGCGGCACGGCCTCGTTCATCAGCGGTACCAAGTTGCCGTAGCCGAGCGGCGGGAAGAACCAGCCGGCAGCGCCCAGCGCCTTTAAAACAACGGCCACCGGAAACATCAGGCAAAAGATTAACACTATGGTCTGGAAGGTCTGGTTATAGGTAACCCCATACATTCCGCCCAGGGTAACATAGAGAGTAACAACCAGACCGCCGACAACAATGCCAACGATTTCCGGCACCCCCAGGAGGTAATAAAATATTATACCAACTCCTTTCAGGTTACCCCCCAAGTAAAGGACGCTGACGATCAGCATAATAAAAACCGAAATAAAACGAAGCGTTTTGCTGCCGTAGCGCTCCGAAATAAAGGCCATCGTCGTAAATGATTTATGACGCCTCAGGTAGGGAGCGGCCAGAAGCATCAGCCCAATAAAAGCAGCAGTAAAGGAGGCATAAAGAGCAATAGCAATGTAAACACCTTTAAGAATCAGGGCGGTTAAACCGATAAATGTTGTAAGGCTAAGCGCCAGCGATACCATGGCCAAACCGTTATTCAGGGCGCCGATACTGCGTCCGGCAACATAGTAGTCCCCTAAGTTACGGGTAAAGCGACGGGCCCAGATGCTGATAAAAACAGAAATTAAAAGAACGATGATACTGAGGACTAAACCAAGTACAAATATTTCTCCTCTAGGTTCCATTAAGGAATTTCCCTCCTTTCAACGGGCTCTAGGCCCTCTGTTTTTCTTCCAATCTATCCATCACAATACACCAGATTGCACCGACAATCGTAACGCCAATCCAGCTGAGCATGATCAATAAGAAATAGTGGAGCGGAAAACCGAGCACGGTCAGCCCTTCTTTGGCTACAAACATAGACTCACCATAATGCTGAACGAGCTGCTCCGGGGTAGGCACTTTATCAAAAAACCGTTCATTCAAAATAACCACAAATGAGCTGAAAAAACCACCGGTTATCGCAACAATGATGAAACATATCGCCGTGACCCAAACCTCCAGTTTATAACTCTTTCTGCTCTCGTCTGACATTCTTTCACCTCCTTTTTAGAATGTATTCAGCTATATGTTTTATTATATTTTATTTTTTTAATATTTCGCCTCCTTCCCAATTTATCCAGATTGCTCTAAATTAATTATATTTCTTCTACGTTTAACCAAATAATCCTGCCTGTTTATTCAAAGCCTTGAATATTTTATGGCAGGTAAATCATTTTACCTGGTCAAAAACACTATGCGCTATAACATTATCGACAATAAACCGGTGAACAGGAAAAGCCAAGCGGAGAAATTGGTGAACTCTGTCTGCGCGGGCCACAGGTTATGGAAGGCTACCTGAACATGCCTGAAGAGACAGCTCAGAGCATTCGCAGTGGCTGGTTCTTCACCGGCGATATTGCCCGTGCCGATGAAGAAGGTGTTGAGGGTTCTCTTTTAAGAGAGAACCCTCTCTTATTGCCGCCGCAAGTCTTTACAGTTATAATCCTAACAACAGCAATCTCCCAAAAGTGGGGTGAACCATCTTGAGCACACCGGTTCCGGAATACAGTAACCGTGAACTTTTTGATACTCTGAAAGCAACGCCGCCTTTTTCTTTTTTAGCGGATCTGGCGATAACTGCGATTATAGTTCAATCCACCGTTAAGAGTTATGCTAAGGGCAGTTTTATTTTTCGCGAGGGAGATCCTTCAAAACAGATCCTTTTTTTTATTTTGGCCGGAAAAGCCAAGGCTTTGGCCAGGTTGGGCAGCGAAGAATCTGTTACTACTATCAGAAGCAAAGGGGATTTATTCGGAGTTACTGTACTGCTCTCTGATGACGCTTACCCTGTCTCAATGGTTGCCGCCGATAATGTAACCTGCCTGCTAATCAGTCAGAAAGTCTTTCAGCAAACCCTGGCCGGTAATATTTATTTTGCTGACTTTTTCACCAAAATACTTGCTGCCCGATTAAAAGAGCTTTATTTGACTTTTGCCGACAGCCGGTATGAAGAACAATTCTTCCAGGGTCAGAGCTTGCGCAGGCGGGTAGCCGATATTGCCCGGGAACAGGTTGTTACCTGTCTGCCGATGGATAATATTAGCGATGTCGCCAAAAAGATGAATAAGTACAGGGTCAGTTCGGTAGTAGTGGTGGCTTTTAACGGTAAACCGATAGGAATAATCACCGAAAAAGACCTGGTCCACAAAGTTCTCTCCAGTGATAAACCGGACTTAAACCGGAGAGCGCACGAAATAATGTCCAGCAATCTGATCACTGTTAAGCCCGACGATTTCAGTTACCGGGCCCTGTTAATGATGACCAAACATAATATTAAGCACATAGTAATTACTGATGATCATGAAGTTTTACATGGCATAATCACCGTCAAGGATTTAATCCGTAACCGCAACAGTGGCGCGCTTTCGATTATCAGGCAAATCGAATATCAGGACAGCTTTGACGGATTGGCAGGTTTAATCCAGGAAATAGACCAGGTTCAGCAGGCCCTGCTGACTGAAAGGGCTTTTGCTTCTGAAATCTGTTCTCTGCTCTCTGAGCTCTATGATCGGATTACCCGGCGGGTAATTCAAATTGCAGAAATCGAAATGACTGGTGGAGGTTGGGGAAAACCACCGGCAGAATATTGCTTCATCATCATGGGCAGTGCCGGTCGTAAGGAGCAGTTTGCGCGAACCGATCAGGATCACGGCATTATTTATGCTGATCAGAACAACGAGAATCAGGAAAAAACTGCTGAATATTTTCTAAACCTCGGTAAAAAGATAGTAGCCGGTTTAGAAATGTGCGGTTTTAGCCGCTGCAGCGGATTCGTCATGGCCGATAACCAACAGTGGTGCCAAGCCCTCTCCGGATGGGAAAAAATGCTAAGCAGTTGGACAACAGCCCTTGACCCGAAGGATATTCGCAACATGACGATTTTTCTTGACTATCGCTACCTCTACGGTGAATCTTTTCTATATGAGCAGCTAAAAGATTATAGCACGAAGCTATTCAAAGACTCTAAACATGCGCTGCTCTTTATGGCCGAGGACGACTTGAAACACCGGGTTCCCCTGAATATTTTTGGTAACATCATCACCCGCAGGACCAGTAGCAAAAGGCGAAAAGTAAACTTAAAGGCTGAAGTTATGGTGCACTTAGTTGACTGTATTCGCCTGTTTGCCCTGCGCGAGGGAATCCAGGAAACAAACAGCTTCGACCGGATCCATAGTTTAAAAGCCCAGAGAGTATTCAAATCCGATGACGCCGAGTATATAGAAGCCGCTTTTGAGACTTTATTAATGTTCAGAATCAGAAATTCCTTAGATCGGATCAGGGAAGGGAATAATCCCAATAACATTATCGATTTAAGCCAACTAAATAAAAAAGAGCGCATCTTGCTTAAGGAATCAATGCTGGTAGTAAACCGTCTGCAAACATTAACAGATCATTCATTTCATGTTCATAAAGCCTGAGCAGGGTGGAAAGTAATAATGAACAACAAAAAAATTCACTATGAGCCTGATTACAACCTGCTGAACCGCAAGGCGAAGAAAGATGAAGCGACGCCCCGAACCAGCAGCAGTGAAAAACTGATCAACCGCCTGTTAACAGGAGCAAAACAACCGGAACCGATCGCTAATGATCCCGCCATCTTTAAAGAGCTTTCAGAAGAAATATCGACGATTAAAGCAAGTATTGACTGGGGACAGAATCTCTTAGATGCCTCATATGTTGTTTTTGACACCGAGACCACCGGCCTGCACCCTTATATGGATGATGAAATAATGGCCATCGGTGCCCTGACGATCAACAATGCTAAAATATCGACGCTTCATAGCTTTTATCGCCTTGTCAACCCCAGGCGCCCAATCCCCTCTGTTGCCAGGCGAATCACCGGTCTCGATGATAGCATGGTTAAAGATGAACCACAAATTATCCCGGTGCTGCTCGATTTTTTAAGGTTTTGTGGGCCGCGGATCCTCATTGCCCACAACGCGCCCTTTGATCTGGCCTTTATCAATATGAAGATCAGCGAAAGTACCGGCAGACGTATTGTAAACCCGGTAATTGATACCGTCCTGCTCACCTCAGCCCTTCACTATTCCCTGGGCGACTATTCGCTGGAGAACCTATCTACAGTTTTCAAGCTGGATTTAAGCAACAGGCACCACGCCCTCGGCGATGCCCACATTGCAGCAGAGCTTTTCTTAAAGCTACTTCCCGAGCTGGTCAACCGCGGTGTCACCAATCTTCATCAGTTGGCCGCGTTATTCAGCGACTCCGACCTGACAAAAGGTTACCCGCTGATCTTTTAAGGTGTCAGGGATTCAATGGCCTTTTCAATCTGCACCCTCACCGCTGCCGGGGCAGTTCCACCCCGACTGTTTCTGGCTTCAACCACCCGGGCCGGATCAAAAAGCTCATCAATTCTTTCAGCCAGCGATGAATGAAAACCTTTCCGCTCCTCCGTGTTCAGTTCCCGCAGACGTTTATGGTTACGGGCTGCATAGGCAATCATTTCACCAACAATGTGATGGGCGTCCCTAAAGGCAACCCCTTTCGACGCCAGGTAATCGGCAATATCTGTAGCACACAGGTAATCATCATCAATCGCTTTCGACAATCGATCCCTCTTTACAGTCATGGTTTGCAGCATGCCGGCAAAAAGAGGCAAGATCGCTTTCAGCTGATCGACAACATCAAAGAGGCCTTCCTTATCTTCCTGCATATCTTTGTTGTAAGCCAGGGGCAGGCCTTTCATCATCGTTAACATAGCCAGCAGGGCTCCGTAAACCCGGCCTGTTTTGCCCCGTACAAGTTCAGCAACATCAGGATTTTTTTTCTGCGGCATCATACTGCTTCCGGTTGTGTATGCATCATCAAGTTCAATAAAACCAAACTCAGAGCTGCTCCAAATGATTAACTCTTCGCAAAACCTGCTTAAATGCATAATCAGAATTGATGCGAAAGATAAAAAATCGATCAGGTAATCGCGATCGCCTACTGCATCAATGCTATTTTCGTAGAGTGAGCCAAAGCCAAGTTTTTCGGCAACTAACTCCCGATCAATCGGGAAACCGGTCCCAGCTAAAGCCCCGGCACCAAGGGGCATCAGGTCAGTGCCTTTTGCCACCCCTTTAATTCGTTCACGGTCACGTCCTAACATCCAGAAGTAAGCAAGCAAGTGATGGGAGAACAAAAGTGGTTGCGCTCGCTGCAGGTGAGTGTACCCGGGAATGATCAGACCTTCGTTTTCCTTAGCCAGTTCAACAAGGGCTTCCTGTAGGCTTTTTAACAGTTGATCAATCAAGGCCAGTTCTTCGCGCAGGTAAAGGTGCATGTCAAGCGCTACCTGATCATTGCGACTGCGTCCGGTATGCAGCTTTCCCCCTGCCGGACCGATTATTTCGATTAGCCGTTTTTCAATATTCATGTGAATATCTTCAAAGGCAAGATCTTCCGGAAAAGTTCCGCTTTCGATTTCCACGGCTATTTGCTTCAGTCCATCGACAATAGCAGCCCCTTCGGTGGCAGAAATAATCCCCTGCACGGCGAGCATTTCAGCATGGGCAGTACTACCCTTTAGATCACAAAGAGCCAGGCGCCGATCAAAAGGCAGTGATGCTGTAAACTCTAAAACCCGATCATCCAGTTCTTTTTCAAAACGGCCCTGCCATGGTTTTTTCAGTTTTTCCCGGCCTCCTTCTTCTGCCTAGCCTTAATTTCAACCATACCCCTGATCGTCATTGGCAGCCCATAAAGATTGATAAAACCCTGAGCATCTTTCTGTTCGAAAAGCTGATCATCTTCGAACGTAACCATCCCGTGATGATAAAGGGTATGCGCAGACTCCCGGCCACTGACAGCAATGTTACCCTTATAAAGTTTCATCCCAATTGTGCCGGTCACCTTCTCCTGTGTCTTTTGGATAAAAGCGTCAAGTGCTTCGCGCAGTGGAGTGAACCAGAGACCGTAGTAGATCATTTCGGCATATTTTAGGGCTATCCCTTCTTTATAATGATACAGGTCGCGATCAAGAGTATAGTGTTCCAGCTCACGGTGAGCAAATGAGATCAACGTGCCACCCGGGGTCTCGTAAATACCGCGCGATTTCATGCCCAGAAAACGATTTTCCACCATATCGATCCGCCCTATTCCATGGCGACCGGCAATAATATTTAGCTCTTCGACCAGCTTTACCGGACTTTGACTTTTACCATTCACCGCGAAGGGAATCCCCTTTTCGAAAGAAATTGTCACTTCTTCCGCCTGGTCGGGTGCATCAAATGGGTCAACAGTCAGACGATACATATCTTTTTCCGGCTCCCGGTCAGGGTCTTCCAAAATGCCTCCTTCAAAACTGATATGCCAAAGATTGCGATCAATACTGTAGGGTTTTTCTGCCGTAACCGGGATCGGTATGCCGTGACTACAAGCGTAATCCATACAATCACTGCGTCCCTTCAAATCCCACTCGCGCCACGGCGCAATTATTTTTAAATATGGGTTAAGGGCCTTTACTGCAAATTCAAACCGTACCTGGTCATTGCCCTTACCGGTCGCCCCGTGCGCCACTGCTGTAGCCCCGACTTTTTCTGCGATTTCTACCAGCTTTTTACCGATCAAGGGTCTTGCAATAGCAGTCCCCAGTAGGTATTTGCCCTCGTAAACTGCACCGGACTGCACCATTGGAAAGATATAATCCCTTACCAACTCTTCGCGCAGATCTTCGATAAAGATCTGCGAGGCACCGGTTTTGATTGCTTTCGCTTCCAAACCTTCCAGCTCGCTGTCGCCCTGACCGACATTAGCTGTCATGGCCACAATCTCGTAATCATATTTTTCCTGCAGCCACTTAACAATCACCGATGTATCCAGCCCTCCCGAATAAGCAAGGACCACTTTTTCTTTAGCCATTGATAACTTCCTCCTTTTGATTAAGCAGATTGCTCTGCTTTCGTTTATACTGCTAAAACAGTACTAAAACCGCTTTCTCCTCCAAATAGAAAGCCCTTCATCCTAAAAAGGACGAAGGGCTCGCGGTACCACCTTTATTGATCGGCAAATTTCATGCCGAACCACTTAAACCGTTTTCATGAAAAACGGCCTTGATAACGGTATAAAACCGGGACAACCTACACACCGGGACAAAACCGGCTTCAACTGCCACCTCCGGGGTGCGCTTCACCGCTTGCTTAAAGTCCGGACTTTCACCAACTCCGGCTCGCTGCTACCGCCACAATACGGTTACTCTCCCCATCACAGGCTTTATAATATTGTAAACGATTCTACAACAACAGCTTTCAAACTGTCAAGGATAAATTGTATTTTATTCTCCCATTTTATTCTCCCGCTTTTTACGCCGCTTTTTAAAGTGGTATATTACCGTGCTTACGCATCAACCGCTGTTCGCGTTTATTTTCAACCATTTCGAGACCCCGAATCAGGTACGCCCGTGTTTGACGGGGATCGATTACCTCATCGATCCAACCCCTGGCCGCGGCAATATAGGGGTTAGCATATTTATCCCGGTATTGCTGAACTAGTTCCTGGCGTTTGGTATTTTGATCTTCAGCCGCCTCCAACTCCCGCCGGTTGACTATGTTAACCGCCCCTTCGGGACCCATCACCGCAATTTCGGCCATTGGCCAGGCCAGACAAAGATCGGCGCCCAGAGAACGGGAGTTCATAGCAATGTAGGCACCACCGTAAGCCTTTCTTAAGATAATAGAAATCTGGGGCACCGTCGCTTCTGAGTAAGCATAAAGAACTTTTGCTCCATGGCGAATAATGCCACCCCACTCCTGTTCTACTCCGGGCAGGTAACCGGGTACATCCACAAAAGTGATTAGGGGCAGATTAAAACAATCGCAAAAGCGAACGAAACGGGCGATCTTATCGGAAGAGTTTACATCAAGGCAACCGGCTTTGAACATTGGCTGGTTAGCAATAATCCCGACCGGTTTGCCGCCTAAACGGGCAAAACCGACTACTGCATTCTGGGCATAACCCTCATGCACTTCCATCAGGTCGCTGTTATCGACAACCCTTTTAATTACATCGCGCACATCATAAGAACGGTTTGGATTATCAGGCATAATCGTTAATAGTTCTTCCTGGTTTAATTCAGGCTCGCTAAATGCGGCCAGCGGTGGATTGTCAATATTATTGGAGGGCAAAAAACTAAGCAAACGGCGAATCTGAGCGAAGCACTCTTCCTCTTGATCAGCATAAAAATGAGCAACACCACTGGTCTGGTTATGAGTGGCAGCGCCGCCCAGTTCCTCGGCTGAAACCTCCTCCCCGGTGACCGCCTTGATCACCTGCGGTCCGGTAATAAACATATTGCCGATCTTGCTGACCATGAAAACAAAATCGGTGATTGCCGGAGAATACACCGCACCTCCGGCACAGGGGCCAAGGATTACCGAAAGCTGGGGGATCACCCCTGAGCATAAAGTGTTGCGATAAAAAATCGATCCAAAACCGTTTAGCGAATATACTCCCTCCTGGATCCTCGCGCCGCCGGAATCATTAAGACCGATCACGGGAGCCCCGTTCTGGGCTGCTAAGTCTAAGATCCGGCAGATCTTAGCTGCGTGCACTTCACCGAGCGAACCGCCGGCAACTGTAAAATCCTGGGCATATACATAGATGCGGCGCCCTTCAATCGTTCCATAGCCGCTGACCACCCCTTCACCGGGATTGGGGTATTCAAGCGAGCTGGCATCCTCTAAGCTGGTCTGAGCAAAGGTGCCAATCTCCACAAAGCTGTCTTCATCCAAGAGCTTGTTCAGCCTTTCCCTGGCCGTCAGTTTGCCTTTGCCATGCTGGTCCTCAATTCTTTTTTCACCGCCACCGGCCAAAGTCCGGCTTCTCCGTGCTTCCAGGTGTTCTAATTTATCATTCATAACACTCACCGCTTTCTTCACGATTCTTTTGACAAGCTAACGTTCACAAATTTCGATTAACACCCCGCCCGTTGATTTGGGATGTAGAAAGGCGATCTTCGCCCCACCGGCTCCATAGCGCGGTTTTTGATCAATCAAAGCAACGCCCTGCTGTTTTAGCTGCTCGAGCTTTTCTTCAATGTTCGAGACCCTGAAGGATAGATGGTGCACACCGCCACCCTTTTTTTCTATAAACTTTCCGACCGGGCCTTCCGGGTCGGTTGATTCCAACAGTTCAATCTTACTTTCCCCAACCGGTAAAAATGCAACTTTGACTTTTTGCTCTTCTACTACCTCGGTGCCCTTGCATTCCAGGCCTAGTTGATCGCGGTATAATTCTAGAGCATCTTCAAGGTTAGTTACAGCTATCCCGATATGATCTACCTTTTCAAACATCCAGATCCCCCCATCAATTAGTTTAATTCAAGTTTATTCCTAATAAAATTAACAATATCCACCGTTGAAGAACCGGGTGTAAAAACTTCAGCCACACCGTGTTCTTTCAAATAAGCAATATCATCACGGGGAATAATCCCGCCAATAATAACGATTATATCACTGCTCTCCTTCTCACGCAGCATCTCAACCACCGGCGGAATTAATTGCATGTGCGCTCCGGACAAGATGCTTAAACCGATTACCTGGACATCTTCCTGCAGCGCCGCTTCCACTATTTGTTCCGGAGTCTGCCTTAATCCGGTATAGATAACCTCCATACCCGCGTCCCGCAGCGCCTGGGCTACCACCTTTGCCCCACGATCATGGCCATCAAGACCAATCTTACCGACCAGGACCCGAATCAGTTTATCGGACATCGTACTACCTCCTTCGCAATTTAAACTGCCTATGCAGTTATCAGCTTCAATTTAAATTGTGATCTGCTGCTGGTACTCACCAAATACATCACGTAAAACCCCGCAAATTTCGCCGAGAGTAGCGTAGGCTTTAACCGCCTCAAATATCGCCGGCATCAGGTTGTCACTGCCCTGAGCAGCTCGCCTCAATTCCTGAAGAGTTTCTGCCACCTTGGCCTGGTTACGGCTGAGCCTGACCTCTTTAAGTCGCTCAACCTGTCTCTGGCTGGTAGCGGGGTCCATTTTAAGCAAGTCGATCGGCTGTTCACCACTGATTGTAAATTGGTTTACACCAACCACAACCCGTTCCTGTGATTCAATCTCTTTCTGGTAACGATAGGCGCTGGCCTGAATTTCTTTTTGAATAAAACCTTTTTCAATCGCTTCCACAGCACCGCCGATCTCATCGATCTTTTTGATATAGCTCAATATTTCGTTTTCAATCTGATCGGTCAGTTTCTCAATAAAATAAGACCCACCCAACGGATCAACCGTATCAGTAACCCCTATTTCATAGCCGATTACCTGTTGGGTACGCAACGCCAGAAGGACAGAAGGCTCGCTTGGTAAAGCAAGCGCCTCGTCACGCGAATTGGTATGTAGTGACTGAGTCCCACCTAATACGGCGCTAAGGGCCTGGTAGGCTACGCGCATTAAATTAACATCGGGTTGTTGGGCTGTCAGAGTTGAGCCTGCCGTCTGAGTATGAAACCGCAGCATCATCGAGCGCGAATTTTTGGCTCCAAAACGTTCTTTCATCAAACGAGCCCAAATCCTTCTGGCGGCCCTGAATTTCGCAATTTCTTCAAAGAAATTCGAATGAGCATTGAAGAAGAAGGATAAACGGGGAGCAAACTGGTCCACTTCCAGACCCGCGGCAACTGCCGCTTCAACATAGGCAATAGCATTACCCAGGGTAAAAGCCACTTCCTGGACCGCCGTGGAACCGGCTTCACGAATATGATAGCCGCTGATGCTGATTGTATTCCAGTTTGGAATCATTTTACCAGCATAGGCAAAGATATCGACAATAATGCGCATCGATTCCCGAGGCGGGAAAATGTAAGTGCCCCGGGCCACATATTCTTTCAAAATATCATTCTGGATGGTGCCATCGAGCTGCTCCATCGCAATACCCTGTTTTTCAGCTACCGCCATGTACATAGCCAGCAATACCGCTGCCGGTGAATTGATTGTCATTGAGGTGCTGACCTGATCAAGGGGGATTTGATCCATCAGGATCTCCATATCAGCCAACGAATCGATCGCCACCCCCACTTTACCCACTTCTCCACGGGCCAGGGGGTGATCTGAGTCATAACCGATCTGGGTTGGCAGGTCAAATGCTACGCTGAGGCCGGTTTGCCCCTGTTCCAGCAGATAGCGAAACCTCTCGTTGGTTTCTTCAGCACTCCCAAAACCCGCGTATTGCCGCATGGTCCAAAGGCGCCCGCGGTACATGGTTGGTTGAATACCCCGGGTATAAGGATACTCACCCGGCCAATTAAGCTGTTCGCCGTAGTTAAAAGAATCCAAATCAAGGACATCATAAACTCTTTCGATTTCATAATCAGAATCAGTTTTGAAAGTTTTACGCTCCGGGTGCTTTTCCGATGACTTTTGGACTTTTTCATGCCAGGTTTCTTTTGCTGCAACAAGCTCAGAATCACTCTGTTGCTCACTCATTATTGTTTCAGCCTCCTTTCTGATTACCTTTGAAATAGTTAAATTTTTTCCTTGATCAATTGGACAATTTCAGCTGGTAAAGCGGCAACCTTAACCCCGGCTGCAGTAAGCGCTTTGACCTTACCGTCGAAGGTGCCTTTGCCCCGCTCAATAATCGCCCCGGCATGACCCATTCTTTTGCCCGGGGGAGCACTTTTCCCGGCCAGATAGGCAATAACCGGCTTTTTGATTTCCCTGGCAATAAATTCAGCGGCCTCTTCCTCGGCGCTACCGCCGATCTCTCCGACCAGCACAATCGCTTTCGTTTCCGGATCGGCTTCAAACTGCTTTAAAACATCGATAAAGTGCAGGCCCACCACCCGATCTCCACCGAGGCCGACAACTGTTGTGGTGCCGGTTTGACTGGCCGTCAGGTGGCCGACGATCTCATAACAGAGAGTTCCACTGCGTGAAACCACCCCAACCGGACCGGGGATAAAATACTTATTAGGCATAATGCCGATTTTACTCTGGCCCGATGAAACAAGGCCGAAAGTATTTGGACCAACAACCACCGCACCCTTGGTTTTTGCATAAGCCATGATATCCATGGCATCATGCAGTGGTATATGTTCGGGTATCAGCACTAATAATTTAATACCGGCATCTAAGGCTTCAAGTGCTGCATCACGGGCAAAAGGCGCAGGAATAAACAGGATTGATGCTTCAGCAGGTTGTTGTTCCATCGCTTCAAAAACTGTATCAAACACCGGCACCCCTTCAACGCTTTGCCCGCCTTTACCCGGCGATACCCCGCCGACAATACCGGTGCCGTACTCCAGCATCTGCCCGCTATGAAACGAACCCTGCTTTCCGGTAATGCCCTGAACCAAGACGCGGGTTTGCTTATTTATATAAATAGCCATTTAAACTACTCCTTTCAAACTTTTTATCTGGCTGATCCAGATCAAAAAATCAGTATAGTTAACCGTGGAAACAGGCTACTAAGAAGCACGTGCAGATTCTACCGCCCGGCGCACAGCATCGTCCATTGTGCTAAAAACCCTGATCCCTGCTTTTTCTAAGATTGCCTTTCCTTCAGTTTCGTTGGTTCCAACTAAACGGAAAGAAACAGGCAGATCAAACCCCTTACTATCCCTGACCTTGACAAAGGCCTCTGCCACTACATCGCAGCGGGTAATACCGCCAAAAATATTGATCAAAAGGACCTTGGGATTGGTGCCAAGTAAAAGTTCAAGAGCCTGGGAGGTTCTTTCCACATCTGCTCCGCCTCCGAAGTCCAGAAAGTTAGCGGGCTGCCCGCCATAGTGTTGAACCATATCTAGAGTAGCCATTGTAATCCCGGCGCCGTTAGCCATGATCGCAATGTTGCCATCGAGTTCAACATAGGCCAGATCAAGCTCTTCAGCGCGTAATTCGAGAGCGGTTTTCTCCTTAATCTTCGGCAGGGTGGGGTGACGGTAAAGTGCATCATCGTCGATGGTCACCTTGGCATCAGCTGCCACCAGACCCTGCGGTGTAACCGCTAGCGGGTTAATCTCAGCCAGTTCAGCATCCAGATCACGGAAAAGCTGATACAGTTTGGGCATGAAGGATAAAAATTCTTTTTGTAGCTGGCCGCTTACGCCCAGCCTACGGCATATTTCACGTACCGTATAGTCCTGCATGCCGATCGAAATATCGATCGGCCACTTAATCATCCGCTCCTCCGGAACTTCCTCAATGTCCATCCCACCGTCCAGGGAAGCAAGGACAATCGGCCTTTTGGCTGAACCATCAACGGTCAAAGCTAAATAGAGTTCCTGTTCAATCTGCAGTTTTTCTTCAACCAACAATTTTTCCACTACCAGATCGTTCAATTTCATCTGCAGAATACGTCCGGCCTCTTCATGGGCCTGTTCCGGATTGGAAGCAAAAGAGATACCCCCAGCTTTACCTCTTTTGCCGCTTAAAACCTGGGATTTAATGACCACATCACCCAGTCCGGCAGCAGCCTCAGCAGCCTCTTTTGCACTGACCACAACTTGTCCGCGCGGTACCGGGATGCCATATTCTTTAAAAAGCTCTTTACCAAGATACTCATAAAGCTTCAATTTAGGGCCTCCATTCTCCTGATCTTTTACTAACTGCTGTATTTTTTCAGCTTATTATATAGAGTAGCAAGTGAAATGTTCAAGGCCTGGGCTGCTTTTTTCTTACCTTCCAGATTCTCACCATAGCGGGTCAGCGCCAGCTTAAGCATTTTTTCTTCAATTTTTTCAAGCGGTAAGATCTCCTCAAAAGAGGAGAGGTCGTGTAGCCCAAGGCGTCCAATATATGGCAGCAGGTGATGGTACTCGATAATGGACCCATCGGCTTCAATCATTGCCCGCTCCAGAGCACTTTTTAATTCGCTGATATTCCCCGGCCACTCGTAGGCCATCAACTCCTGCATTGCCCTGGCTGAAATCTCATTAACTGACCGACCAAGCTTACGGTTAAGCCCGACCATTAAATTTTCCGCCAACAATGGGATGTCGTCCTGGCGCTTGCGCAGTGGCGGCAGGTCAATTGACACCAGGCTAAGCTTGCGGTAAAGTTCTTCCGAAAAGTAGCCCTTATAGGAGGCATCGAGCAGGTTTTCTCCGGCGGAAGCAATAATCCTTACATCTGTGGGAATTTCCTGTTCACCGCCAATCCTGACAAATGAATGCTGCTCTAAAACCTTGAGTAACTTTTTCTGTAAAAAGGGATTCAGGGAATTAATCTCTTTGACAAAGAGTGTGCTACCTTCAGCAAGTTCAAGCTTGCCCAACCTGGTTCGCAGGATGCCCGGCATTGCTCCTTTTTCACAGCCAAATAGTTCAATCTCCTGCAGGGAGTCAGGAACTGATGAGCAATCGAAAACGATTAGAGGGCGTTTATTCCTTGAACTGCCGCTGTGAATGGCCCGCGCAAAAAGGCTTTTCCCGGTTCCGCTTTCACCACTGATCAGCAGAGATGATTCACTTCGCGCTACTTTACGGGCCTTTTCGACAGTAGCACAAAATATTCTGCTTTGCCCGACTAACATCTCAAAACTGCATCTAAATCCAGATATCTGGTCAATCTGAGCATAAAGATTATCAATAATCGTGTTACTGTGCTTCAGCTCATCCATTAGCTTTAAAATATCGCCAACCGGTTGAAAAACAACTACCGCCCCCATTATTTCACCATCAACAACAATCGGCGAAGCATTGGAGATAACATCAGCAGCTGAGCCGCCAACATAAGTCCGGTATCCGGTAACCGGTTTTTGCTGGATCAAAGCCTGGGCAAGAGCACCATGGGGTGATACATCGAAGATCGAGCGGTTAATCCTTTTCTGCTCGGGGATTCCGGTAACCCGGCTGAAAGCGGGATTAACATACTTGACCAGGCCCTTGGCATCAACAACCTCTACTGCATCCTGCACCGAATTTAAGATCGCCAGAAGCTCACCTTTGAGCAGCCTGGTTTCTGATAGTTTTTCACGGGAGCTAAAAATGGCGTGCAGTACTGAACCCGGAATCAGTTGCTCATACTTAACTTTTTTATTGATTCTCTGCTTCAGATAATCCCCAACTTCCGGTTCGCCGGTTCCATCGATCACGGCGTCAAGATCACTCAAAGCGATTATTTTATCAAGATCAGCGGTGATGAAATATTTCTTGCGCTCTGAGTCAGTGATCCAGTCAATTACTCCATCGGGACAAGCCAGGGCAACCAGCTCCAGTTCCGGACACTGTTTAAGAAAATGCAACAGGTCCGAACCCTGATCACCGCGGAGGACAAGGGCTGTTTTGATCAAAAGCTAACGCTCCTTCCTTCTTCACCTTAGAATATTCGTAAATATTAGAAGAAATCCTGCCTGCGGCCTTCTTTTTCCACAAACTTCATCGATACTGGCCTTGATCATTAAACGGCGATAGATTGAAGCAACTTGTTGTTTTTAGGCAGCAAAGTGTTTATAATGTTAAATGATGTTAAGCTGCGGGCGTGGCGGAACTGGCAGACGCGCTGGACTTAGGATCCAGTGGGAGCAATCCTGTGGAGGTTCAAATCCTCTCGCCCGCACCAGTATTTAAAATAATAGGCGACTTAACCTGAAAAGCTCCCTGCTCAGGCGGGAGTTTTTATTATAGTCCATCTTTAGATGAAGAACCCTGGCGATATGTGCCGATGATCAGAAAAACAAAACCGTCCCGGCAAATCCCGGCACTGGTTACCAAAGGAGAAACTAACCGTTGAATAAGAGTAATAAACTGGCGATCCTGGCCTATTTAACAGTTTGTATTGTCTGGGGCTCCACCTACCTGGCAATCAGAATCGCCGTCACAGATATGCCCTTTCTATCATTTGCCGGAATCCGGTTTTTTAGTGCCGGTTTAATCATATTGACCGTTTCGCTGCTCAAAGGCTGGGCTTTCCCCAAA
>VGTO01000009.1 GCA_016874655.1 Bacillota bacterium
GTATTACCTCAGTAAGGGCTGGATCGATCAAAAGGGTGATCCTTACAAAGAGTACGAAGAAAACAAGGCCAAGTACGGCGAGGAAAATGCTAAATGGATTTCCGATGAATCATACCGACACTATAAGCGGGTTGTCTTTATCGATACGCAATTGCCTGAGCTTGGGGGTTACGAAGATTATTCGCGCCAGGTGGCCGATTTTCTAAATTGTGGTTACCATAAAATAGTGGGCGAAAAGGTTTTTTTCGAACAGATTCTGGCCGGCAACTGGGGAAAAGACTTCATCGTTGTTAAACCTGGTGAAACTTCGAAATACCAGGATTTCTTGTAAAACTTAAACCCACTAAGCAACAAGGCCGGCTAAAATATTTTACGTCGCCCTGCCTGGTAGACTTTAAAATCGCGCAGATGTTTTGAGAAAATCACCAGGGCGATGGCTGCCCCAAAATAATAGCCGGCCGGCGCAGCCATATTTAAACCTAAGAAAAGCGGCAGCGACAGGATACCAACCCCGGCTGCCGCATTGGTATCTTTGATCAGCAAGACCAGGATCAGGTAGAGCAGCAACAGATAGAGAATCGTAAGCGGTGAAAGCAGGATCAAGACACCTGCCAGACTGGCCAGACCTTTACCCCCCTTAAACTTTAGGAAAACATTATAATTATGGCCGACCACGGCCAACAAACCGGCCAAAAGGGGCATGAACCCTGCAGTTCCGAATCTGGCTGCCAGGTATACTGCCAAAAGTGCTTTCAGCAAGTCAAACAGCATGGTCAGGATGCCCGGTAACAGGCCGACTGTGCGGGCTGTGTTCAAAGCGCCCACATTGCCGCTGCCGGAGGTCCTGATATCTATCCCTCCGAATATTTTGCCGCAGAGGAAAGCAGACGGAAAAGTGCCCAAGAGGTAAGCGCCGCCGGCCAGTATTAAATCGGTCATTAACAATCACCCCCAAGTTAGTTAAAGCCATTATAGCAAACAATGATCGCAAAAGATTATTAAACCCAAAAACATCGCCGGCAGGAAGGATTTGCTGCTCTTTAAGGGGAACCTAATTGCTGATTATTTGAGGTAAATAATGTGGCGGGGAGGGAAATAATGATGAGCAGTAAAAAGCAGCTAACTTTTGTCGAAGCCTCCTGCATCATCACTGGCTATGGAGTGGGCGGAGGGATTATGGCGGTGCCTTTTCTGGCAGAGCAGAACGGCTTTTTGGTAACACTGTTGATTATCGCTGTTGCTTACTGTTTTTCAGTGCTGTTGCACCTGATGATTGCCGACATGTGCGTCGGTGAAGAAGGATCGGTGCAAATCGTTGAGCTTTTTCGCAAGTATCTTTTTAAAGGGCGTTTTGAGAGTCTCTTTACCTGGCTCTTCTTTGCCCTGCTGTTGGTGATTCTGCTCTCCAACATGGCGGCATATATTGTCGGTGGCGGTGAAATCCTGGTTAATCTGCTCGGCCTTCCACTGTGGGTTGGCAAGCTGCTTTTTTATCTGGTGGCCGCCGGCGTGGTTTTCTTCGGACTCAAAGTGCTTGGGATCAGCGAAAAATATGCGGTAGCGACCATTGCCCTCATTTTTATTGTGCTGGCTGCGGTATCACTCGGCCAGCCTTTTCAGCAGCTGATTTTAGTTAGGCCACTTGGCAATATAACACTGGCTTTATTCGGGATGATCATGTTTGCTTTTGCCTCATTTTTTTCTATCCCCCAGGCGGTTGAGGGGCTAGCCTGGGATAAAAAGCTAATCCCCAAGGCGGTATTTGCCGGAATCGGCCTGAACCTGGTTTTTGTTTTAATAATCACCTTTTTTGCTCTGGTGGTATCAGAGACAGTGACTGAAGTGGCCATTATCGGTTGGGCGGCGGAGGTAGGAGGCTGGGCAGCGTTTTTCGGATCGGTCTTTGTTTTTCTGGCTATGTTAACTACTTATTGGTCACTTTCTTATGCCCTGGTAGTAATTATCCGCGAGCGGGTTGGTTGGTCAGAGAAACTCTCATGGCTGGCAGCAACGCTGCCGACGCTGGTGATCGGGTTGGTTGGAGCAACTTCATTTTTAAGCCTGATGCGCCTGGTTGGCGGTGGGATAGCCGTCGTGGTGGCGCTGCTGCTAATCCCTGCTTACCGGGCGTCAAGAAGCAGCAGGGCAGCAGCATTGCAGAAAACCGGAGTTAACATCGGGCTGTGGGGCGGCACGGCATTCCAGATATTGCTAGTCATAGCTTACCTACTGACGGCAGTAGGCTCGTTCATAGAGATTTAGCAATAATAGGTTTGTTGCTGGCTTTTTGATTCTTCATGACATCTGCTTATTCTCTTCACAGGATCTTCATAGTTTAGTTCTATAATGCAGACAGGTTCAAAAACGAAGGGAGTGTTTAGGATGTCTAAAAAAATATTAGT
Source organism: Bacillota bacterium (assembly GCA_016874655.1). Taxonomy (GTDB): domain Bacteria; phylum Bacillota; class Dethiobacteria; order DTU022; family DTU022; genus UBA993. The sequence goes on from VGTO01000009.1 coordinate 2,403, forward strand.
AACAACTTTGCTTGCTGTTTTGGCTCTAACCCTGATTGTTCCTGTCGCAGCCCTGGCCCAGGAGAGCGATCCGGAACTGGAATCACTTTTTGAGCAGATGCATCAGTTGCGGGTTAAGATTGTTGAGCGGCAAGTCGAGCTCGGTAACCTGACCGAAGAAGAGGGCGCTACAATAATTGAGAGAATCCAGGAGCGCTTTCAGCTGATGTTGGAGAAAGGCTTCGGCGGCGGTTATGGCATGTTTGGCCGTTTTGGTGAAGGTGGTCCCGGGAGAGGTTTTGGTCACTGCTGGAGGTAGGAAGCTAATTTCTGCAGGGGCTGTGGTTACCTGAATCAGGCCCGAAGGGAAAGCCGCTTTGCAGCGGCTTTCTTTTTTCTGGCCACTTGTTTAATATAGAAAGCATAAAGTTAAAAAGCGAAGGTCCGGAGCTGAAACGATTGGGTAAAGAAAAGATTCTGGTTGTAGATGACGAAAAAAAAATAGCTGCCGTGCTTAAAGCCTATCTGGAGCAGGACGGGTTTGCGGTTATCACCGCAACTGACGGGCTGGAAGCTTTGAAATTGGCCCGCCGGGAAGAACCTGACCTGATTATCCTCGACCTGATGCTGCCTGGTTTAAGTGGTGAGGAAGTCTGCCATCGTTTGCGCCAGGAAGGTTCGAGGGTCCCGGTGATTATGCTGACGGCAAAAACTGCCATAGAGGACCGGATTCACGGTCTTGGTATCGGAGCCGATGATTATGTGTTGAAGCCGTTTAGCCCGCAGGAAGTGTTGGCCAGGGTTAAAACGATTTTACGCCGCAGCGAACCCGAACCCGGATTACTAACCAACATCCTGGAACTGCTTGAAGGTCGGCTGAGGTTTGACCTGCTGTCTCACAGCCTGACCTGGGATGAGCAAAACATAGCACTGACGCCCACAGAATTTAATCTTCTCGCTTACCTGGCCCGCCGCCCGGGGCGGGTCTTTTCCCGGGCACAACTGACGGAAGCGCTCTTCGGTTATGATAGCTTTAGTGATGACCGGACGGTTGATGCTCATGTTAAAAATTTGCGCCAGAAGCTGCAGGCCGCAGGCGTTGAACCGGTGCTTAAAACTGTTTACGGGGTAGGTTACAAGTATGATGAACACTGATCTTATAAATAAAAAGCCGCTCTGGACCCGCCTGACGCTCTACTTTTTAGGGGTAGCCGCTGTGACCCTCTTAATTTTTCAGCTGGTTTTTAACTACTCTCTGGAAAGGCATTTTATAACTTATGTCGCCGAACGCGAAGAGGCTCTCAACCGGCAGATCGTCGCCGCGGTTCTTGATTACTACGAAGAGAACGGTAGCTGGTCGGGGTTTCAGATGCCGCTGTTTCACATTGCTCTTAGCACCAACACCCGCCTGGTGCTGGCTGACGAAAGCGGCCGTTATATTGTTGATAGCGGTCAGGGCCGGCGCAGGCATTCAATGATGACTGGTGTTGGTGAGATCGATCTGGAAGAAGCGGCAGCTTATCACTACCAGTTGAACAGCGGGCAAGCCGAGGTAGGTAAGCTGATCATTGTGCATCGAACTGTGGAGAGAGGCACAGCCTGGCAGGAACAGGATTTTGTTTTTAAGCGGACAATCACCCGTTCTTTGTTAATGACTGGTATTTTGGCGGTCAGCGTGGCGCTGATCCTGGGAGTCATTTTTTCCCGCCGCCTCTCAAAGCCTTTAGAAGAGGTGGCCGATGCCGCCCTGGTGATCGCCCGTGGTGATTATAGCCACAAGCTGCCAACCTACGAAAACAGGGAGTTGGCGGAACTGTCGGCCAGTTTTAACCAGATGACCGGGCAGCTCCAGGAACTGGAGATGTTGCGTAAGCGCTCGGTAGCTGATCTGGCTCATGAACTGCGCACCCCCCTGACTACCCTGCGCAGTTATGTTGAAGCAGTCAGGGACGGGGTACTTCCCGCTGACGAGCAGCATTTGAACATTTTAATGGAAGAGATTATGCACTTAAACCGGGTGGCAACTGATTTAGATGAACTGGCCAGGGCAGAGCGCACTGACAGCAACGGTCGGGAGCGGGAAAAAATTGAGTTAAACCGTTTTTTAAGTGACAAGGCCGCTTCTTTTAAACCTCTTTTTCAGGCGAAGACGATCGCTTTAAATCTTGAACTGCCGGATGAAAGGCTTCATGTTTTTCAGGATCCGGCTGTTTTAGGTAAAATTATCGGCAACCTGGTGGATAATGCTTACCGTTATACAGATGCCGGGGGAGTGGTTACTCTAGGTCTGCATAATGTGCCTGTTTTTAACCCGGTAGCGGTAGCGCCATTCGGGCCGGCTGCCACGCTGTCCGGCCCCGGTGAATCGCCGGATCCGAAAAAATTGCTGATGATCACGATCAGCGATAGCGGAATCGGCATTGATCCCGATCAACTGCCCTATATCTTCGAGCGTTTTTTTCGCGTCGATCCGGCGAGGGAACGGGGCAACAAAGGCGGATCGGGCATCGGCCTGGCCCTGGTTCGGGAACTGGTTCGCTCAGCCGGAGGGCTGATCCAGGTGGCCAGCAGCCCGGGGACGGGCACCACTTTCTATCTTTACCTGCCAAAAGCCTAAAAAAACACGCTAAATTGCTTGCTTCTCATTGCTTTAAGTAATAAGCTATCACTGTTAACCACATTTAAGCGGACTAGGAGATCAGCTTTCTACATTGAAAACGAAAACGCCGGATGATAATACGATCGGAATTTGGTATGGTATTGTGGCTTATAGCCTCTGGGGCGTTTTGCCCCTTTACTGGAAGCTGTTGATCACTGTATCGCCCCTGCAGATCCTGGCCCACAGGATCATCTGGTCTTTCATCTTTATGATTTTGATTATGGTCGCCACTCGTGGCGGTAAAACCCTGACTATTGTGTTAGCCGACAAAAATAGACTTTTTTACATGTTCCTCTGTGGTTTATTGATCAGCGTCAACTGGTTTACTTATATTTACGCAGTCAATACCAACCAGGTTATTGAGGCCAGCATGGGCTATTTTATTAACCCCCTGGTGGTGGTCCTGCTCGGAGTTACGGTGCTGAAAGAGAAGCTTACGCGCTGGCAACTGATCGCTTTGATCCTGGCAGCGATCGGGGTATTAATTATTACAACCCAGCATGGCCGGATGCCCTGGATTGCTATTTTCCTGGCTTCAACTTTTGCCGCCTATGGATTAATTAAGAAGATGGCCAAGGTTGATTCAATTACCGGTTTAACATTGGAAACCTTCATCGTCATGCCGATTTCCCTCATTTATTTATTAAGCCTTGAAGCCCAGGGAACCGGGGCGATGGGTACAGCTCCGCTGTCGATCAAGTTGATCCTGGCCGGGGCCGGTATTGTTACTGCTACGCCGCTGATTCTCTTCGCGCGGGGGGTTGAAAAGACCACTTTCTCGATGATCGGTTTTTTACAGTATATTGCCCCAACCCTGTCTCTGCTCCTTGGTATTTTTGTCTTTAGGGAGCATTTTTCGACGACCCATCTGATCAGCTTCTGCTTTATCTGGGTAGCCCTGATTATCTTTACCCTGGCCAATGTCGGCCTGCTGAAAGAAGCAGAGCCGATTCTGTTAGACAAGTAATAAAGAGAGTGCTATAATAGCGAGGACAATTAAATAGCTGATTTTCAGGTGTCTAAAGACTTAATAAGGGAAGCCGGTAAAAGTCCGGCGCGGTCCCGCCACTGTAAGTGGGAGGTGCTTCCTGAGGCCACTGGTTGCTCAACCGGGAAGGCAGGAGGCGCAGTGAACACGAGCCAGGAGACCTGCCTGAAGACGCGCGCTTAACCCCTTCGGGTGAGAGGGTAAGGCGGGGTATTGACCACGTTTTACCGTGGTCTTATTATTTATACCACTCCAAACTCCTGCTTTCCCGTGAGGGAAGAAGGAGTTTTTAACTAGATTAGGTTTTTCATGAATAATATAATTCATAGCAGACTGGAGATGAAAAAATGATTGGAAAGAGATATTTAGTGTTGGTTGTTTTTTTAGCGGCAGTTCTTTTGGTTGGCGGCTGTGGCCAGACGGCTGTGCCGGAAGGTGAAGATGAGGCGGGCGATTTTATTCAGCCGGAAGAAGAGGGTCCGCTGGTGGTGACGGATCAAATGGGGCGGGAAGTTACCATCGATGGCATTCCGCAGCGTCTGGTCTCGCTCTCGCCGAGCAATACGGAGATTGCTTTTGCCTTAGGGCTGGCCGAGCGGATTGTGGGAGTAACCGAATACTGCAACTATCCTCCTGAAGCGCAGGAGAAGGAGCTGATCGGCGGTTTTGCCACTCCCAACATTGAGCGGATTGTCGAGCTTGAGCCTGACCTGGTTCTCGCTTCAACAATCCACGAAGAGGTAGTTACCCAGTTTGAGGCTCTTGGCATACCGGTACTGGTGATCGAATCAGCTACGCTGGTAGAATTGTATACCAGTATTTCCCTGATGGCGGAACTGACCGGTGTAACCGGAGCGGGAGAGGCACTGATCGCTTCCATGCAGAGCCGGATCAATGCGATCGAGGAGCAGGTTGCCACAGTTCCTGAAGCGGAAAGGGTCAGCGTCTATTACGAGGTTTACTCCGACCCGCTAATGAGCGCCGGTAAGCAGACATTTATTAACGAAATAATAACCCTGGCCGGCGGCATCAATATTTTTGTTGATATTGATGAGAGTTACCCGCAAATCAGCGCCGAGGTGGTTGCCGAAAGACAGCCCCAGGTGATTCTCTATCCCGACTACCACGGCACGGCCGAATTGGTGCTTGAATCGATGGTTGATCGCCCAGGCTGGTCTAGCATTCCGGCGGTAGCAGAAAGTAGAGTTTATGCTGCTTCCGATGATGCTTTTGCCCGGCCTGGTCCGCGGGTGGTAGAGGCTGTGGAAGAGGCGGCCAGGCTTTTTTACCCGCAGTTATTCGACCAGCATGTATGCGATAGTTGTGAATGATGATTGCTACTACTTTTAGGCAGGGATATAAATGACCGGCAGGTTAACAGGTAAAAGTATCCAGAGCAGAGGCACAAAGTTTACGCGGCCACTATTAATGGTTGTGTTGGTGCTGCTGCTCTTTTTTTCTGCTCTGTCAGCCATGATTTGGGGAGCCGTGACTATCGGCTGGAAGAATGTTTTTGCTATTCTTTTTGACACCCTGCCCTTCTACCAGTCGGAAACAGCTACCGGCATTGCACCGGTTTATAAAGATATTCTGCTGCAGATTCGGGTGCCAAGGGTGCTTTTGGCAGCAGCGGTCGGCAGCTCGCTGGCTGTCTCCGGCGCTGTTTTTCAGGGTCTTTTTCGCAATCCGATGGCTGATCCTTATGTGATCGGGATCTCCTCGGGGGCTGCCTTAGGTGCAGTATTTGCCATGCTCGGCGGCTTCAGCCTGGCGGTAGGCGGTTTTGGTGCCGTGCCCCTCTTTGCCTTTTTCGGGGGTCTGGCAACTATACTGCTGGTCTACAGTATGGCCCGGGTTGGCCGGGCGGTGCCGGTAATGACTTTGCTGCTGGCTGGGATTGCGGTCAGCGCCTTTCTTTCGGCGCTGGTGTCGCTTTTAACTTACTTTGCCGGGGAGAAGCTGCATCAGGTAATTTTCTGGCTGATGGGTGGGCTGGGCGGCGCCACCTGGCTGCAGGTTAGGGTGATGCTGCCTTATGCCTTTGTCGGCTATCTTGCAGTCAGTATTTTTTCCCGGGAGCTGAACGCTATGTTACTGGGTGAAGAGACAGCCAGCAACCTCGGGGTTGATACGGAAAAAGTAAAAAAAATTCTATTGGCCGGGGCTTCGCTGCTGGTGGCTGCAGCGGTTTCAACCAGCGGCATTATCGGTTTTATCGGGCTGGTGGTGCCTCATTTTGTCCGCCTGGTGGCCGGCCCCGATCACCGCTTTCTGATTCCGGCCTCCGCTCTGCTGGGTGGATCGCTGTTAATTGCCACCGACATGGTGGCCAGGGTGATTATTGCCCCGACAGAGCTGCCGGTGGGCATTATTACCGCGCTGATTGGTGCGCCTACGTTTATGTACTTGTTGAAAAAAAGAAGGAAGCTGCGCTATTTCGGGGGAGGGGGATAATTAGGTGGGCCTGACCATAGATGTTCATGGCTTGAAAGTGGCCTATGAATCCGTTCCTGTGCTTGATGGCACCGAGTTTAGCGTGGATCGCGGAGACCTGGTTGCCCTGCTTGGCGCAAACGGCGCCGGCAAGTCAACCTTGCTGCGCTGCATCAGCCGCATTCTGCAGCCGACGGCCGGGCAGATTTTGCTTGACGGTCAGGATCTGAAAAGTTTAAAAAGCAGGGAGGCTGCCCGTCTGATGGCAGTAGTGCCCCAGGAGACGGCCGCCGATTTTGATTTTACGGTTGAAGATATTGTCATGATGGGCCGCTTTCCCTACCTGACCCGCTTCAGGAAAGAAGATCTCCACGATCGTGAGGTGGTTCGCCGGGCGATGGAGATGACCGGGGTCACCCACCTGGCGGAGCGCTCAATTGCCCAGCTCAGCGGCGGTGAAAAGCAGCGGGTAGTGATGGCTCGCGCTTTGGCCCAGCAACCAGAATTGCTGCTGTTGGATGAACCTACTGCCAACCTTGATATCGGTTACCAGTCAATGTTGCTTGAACTGGCCTCCCGTTTGAACCGTGAAGAGGGAGTTACCGTAATTGCCGCCATTCACGACATCAACCTGGCAGTGCATCATTTTAATCGCTTTATCCTGCTGGCCGGTGGCAGAGTATTGGCTTCTGGACGGGCAGACGAGGTGATCACGGCTGAGAACATCCGCAAGTCTTACGGAGTTCCGGCAACCACTTTTCGCCATCCGCTGCATGGGGTGCTCCAGGTCAGTGTCATCCGGGGAGACAAAACCAGAAATGCCGGAAAGATTGGACTCCGGGTGCATGTCATTGGTGGCGGAGAGGAAGCGATGCCGACGTTGGAGCTGCTCTACCAAAAAGGTTGTCGCCTCTCTGTCGGCCCAGTTTCGGCCCAGGATAGCGGCTGTCGGTTTGCCCATTTCAACTCCCTGCCGGTGGTGATTGTGCCGCCGTTTACGATGATGAACCGGGAAAACCGTGATGAACACTTAAGACTAATGCGTGAAGCCGATGCGATTGTAGTGCCGCCAATTCCTTTCGGTGAAGGGAACCTGCCGCTCTTTACTGAAGTGGAGGTAGCCCTTGATGAAGGAAAGCCGCTCTACATCATCGATTTCGCCGGGCTGCCGGAGCGCGATTACAGCGGGGGTAAAGCAGTAGAGCTATTCAGGCGGCTGTTGGATAAAGGGGCGTCCGGTGTGGAGCGGGTTGATGATTTGATAAAGGTGATTAAACAAGGCGGAGGAGAGGACGATGACTGATAGCGCGGGTGGACCTTTGATCATGATTACCGGGGGGGTGCGCAGCGGTAAGAGCTCTTATGCTGAGCAGCTCGCTGCCGAAAACGGCAGACCCTATATCTATCTGGCTACGGCACGGGTGGAGGATGAGGCGATGTTTGAGCGGGTCCTCCGTCATCAAAACCGCCGTCCGGATAGTGTAAAAACGGTGGAAGAGCCGTTGGAGCCGCACCTGGTTCTTGAGCGGGAAGGGACGGCCGGGAAAGTGATCCTGGTTGACTGTTTAACGCTGCTGATCAGTAACCGTTTTCTGGCTGATCTTGACCGGCACGGCGCTGTCAGGGAAGGGGAAGATATTTTTGCCGATGAACTGCTGCTGGAGGAAGCTGCCGGCCGGACACTTGACTATATCAGCTTGTTTGCCGCAGCAGCCGCTAAATCAGAGGCGGCAGTAATCGTGGTTACCAATGAAGTTGGGATGGGCGTAGTCCCCGAATATCCGGTTGGCCGTGTTTACCGCGATCTGGCAGGCCGGGCCAACCAGCTGATGGCGCAAGCGGCAGACCAAGTGTGGTTTGTGGTGTGCGGGCTGCCGCAGCGTTTCAAATAAATGGAACGCTCTCTTTTTACCATTGCCGCCCTGGTGGTGGCCTACCTGGCTGACTATCTGTTTGGTGATCCACCCTGGCTGCCCCATCCGGTACGCTTGATCGGCAGCCTGATCAGCCTGCTGGAACGATCTGCCCGCAAGCTCTTTAAGAGCAGCGCCGGCTTAAAACTGGCCGGATTGCTGATCGTGCTAATGGTTGCCGGCGGCTCGGCCCTGGCTGTTTACTTAAGTCTTGCTGCAGTTTACCGGTTACATCCGGCAGCCGGTTTTATGCTTGAACTCTATAGCTACTATGCTGTGCTGGCCGGGGGAGACCTGCGTAATCACCTGCTTGCGGTTAAAACGGCCCTGGGTGAGGGAAAGTTAGAAGAAGGGCGCAGCAAAGTGGCGCTGCTGGTCAGTCGCGATACAGAGGTTCTTGATCGAGGCGAACTTTCCCGGGCGGCGCTCGAGAGTCTTTTCGAAAACAGCTCCGACGGCCTGGTGGCCCCGCTTTTTTTTGCCGCCCTCTTTGGACCTGCAGCTGCTGTCTTTTATAAAGCGGTGAGTACGCTCGATTCGATGATCGGTTACAAGAACAAAGCTTATGCGGCGCTCGGTTTCACTGCCGCCAAGATTGACGATCTTTTAAATTATCTGCCCGCCCGCCTGACGGCGCTGCTGATTCTGATTGCCGGGTGGGGAAGGAAAAGCAGCCCTGCTGCCTGGCAGGTTTTAGTTGCCGATCGTTACAAGCACGAAAGCCCTAATAGTGCATGGCCGGAAGCGGCAGCAGCGGGAGTGCTGAAGGTCAGGCTGGGGGGCTCTGCCGTGTATCAGGGCCAGATCAGGGAGCGGCCTGTTATTAATGCGGCGGGGCGGGAAGCAAGCCCGGAGATGATCGCTTTAGGGCTTAGATTATTTCAGAAAACATCGTTGCTCGCCTTTATTTTAATGATCGGCCTGGCGTGCGGCTTAATGTTGTTGGGGGTTAAGAAATTTTGAAAAATTTAGCACGGGCGCTCTCCTTTTTAACGATTATTCCCCTGCCGTTTGTCTCTTTTGAGCAGGGGGGAAAAGATCTGGCTGATTCTGCCTCAGCCTTTCCCCTTGCTGGAGCGGTGATCGGTTTGATCCAGGCTCTCTTGGCTGTTCTGCTCCTCTTTATTTTACCGCCTGCGCCAGTGGCGGTGCTGATCCTGGCAGCCGGCTTTCTGGTGACCCGTGGTCTTCATGCTGATGGCCTTGCTGATACGGCAGATGGTCTGATTGGCGTTATGGATCGCGAAAAATCTTTTAAAGCGATGGCCGACAGCGCCATCGGGGTGATGGGCGCGGTAGTGCTGCTGCTAGTTTACCTGTTTAAATTTACGCTGCTCAGTTCCGCCGGAAAGCTCTTTTTGCCGCTGGCCGTCTTTTTTATGCCGCTGGCGGGTCGCTGGGCAATTGTCCTGGCCGGGTCGCTTTCTAAGCCTGCTTTGGAACAGGGCTTAGGCGATCTTTTTCTGCGCAGCCTCGGGCCGGCTCAGCTGCTTAAGGCATCGCTTGGGGCTCTGTTGCTCTTATCATTAATATTCTTTAGTGTACCTCCACTGGCTGTTCCCGTAACCGCGGGGCTGGCGGTGGCTTTGTTGACAGCCCTGCTTTTAGCCCGATATGCTACCCGGCGCCTGGGCGGTCTGACTGGCGACATCCTTGGCGCGGTAAGTGAACTGGGTGAGCTTGGTTTTTTAACGGCCTTTTACCTGGTTTACAGCCACAGCCCCTTTGCAGCAGCCTTGAAAATGGTGGTGAATTCTTTTGTCTCATACTTTTAATGACGAAACAGGCGGTCACGGCGGTGACCTGGCTGCCGCCTATGCGCGCTGGGATCAGACTGCCGGTAAACTGATCGATTTTAGCAGCAACATTAACCCGCTTGGGCCGCCGGCAGGCTTACTGGAATGCTTAAAGAAAGCGTTGCCGGATATTGTGGCCTACCCGACACCACAGGCGCGGGAGTTGCGCTACAGGCTGGCGCTATTCTTTAACCTGCCCGAACAGCGGCTTTTGCTGGGTAATGGTGCTAACGAGCTGATTCACCTGCTGCTGATCCTGCTCCGACCGCGGCGGGTTTTTGTGCCGGCTCCCTCTTTTTCCGAATACGAGCGGGCTGCTAAGCTGGCAGGAGCCATTGTTGAAAGATTTCCGCTGCCTCCGGGTGAGGAACCAGACTACACCAGCCTGATTGGGCAGCTAACCCAGGGCGACCTGCTGGTTTTTTGCAACCCCAGCAACCCAACAGGTAAACTTTTCAAGCGCGCTGACCTGTTACCGCTGGTGAAGGCTGCTGAAGAACAAGGGGCTAAAGTGCTGCTTGACGAAAGCTTTATCCCCTTAACCGGTAGTGCCGAAGAGAGCCTACGTGACCTGGAGCTTGATCACTTATGGGTGGTAATCTCACTGACCAAGATCTGGGGGCTGCCGGGATTAAGGCTCGGCTGCCTGGTTGGCCCGGGCACAGAGGTTGTCGAGATCAGCCGCTGGGGCGATCCCTGGCGGGTTAATTTTCTAGCCCAGCAGGCCGGGTTGTACTGCCTGGCGCAGGAGAACTATATTGCAGAGACCCTTACATTGATTGCAGAAGAGCGGGCCTACCTGGAAAACCACATCAAGGCGACCGGCGCTTTCGAAGTTTTTGAGGCTGCAGCTAACTTCCTTTTAATCAGGGGGCTTGATCCTCAATTTAAGGTGGAACGTTTCCAGGCCGACCTGGCGCAGCTGGGCTTGCTGGTCAGGCGGGCCGACAATTTCCCCGGTCTTGATCAGCGCTACTTTAGAATTGCCGTACGCAAACGGGCGGAAAATGAACGCCTGGTCAAGGCGATTAAAAGCTGGCTAGAGGTCGGCGACGCTGAAACCGATCGGTTCACAGGGAGTGATCAATAATGAAAAATAGCTGCCTGATGATCCAGGGGACGGCCTCTTCGGTTGGGAAGAGTTTGCTTTGCGCCGCCCTCTGCCGGATCTTAAAGCAGGATGGTTACCGGGTTGCCCCCTTTAAGGCGCAGAATATGGCCTTAAACTCCTTTGTCACCTACGACGGGCTGGAGATGGGGCGCGCCCAGGTGATGCAGGCCGAAGCGGCCGGCATCGAACCCCTGGTTGAGATGAACCCGGTCCTTTTAAAACCGACATCAGATCAGGGGTCCCAGGTGGTGGTGATGGGCCGTCCGGCTGGCAATATGGGCGCTTTAGATTACTTTAGTTGGAAAGAGAACTTGTGGCCGGTAATCGACAAGGCCTACCAGAAGCTTAGTAAGGATCACGACATTATTGTCATTGAAGGGGCCGGCAGCCCTGCTGAAATAAACTTAAAGGAGAGCGATCTGGTAAACATGGGGCTGGCCAAAAGGCTAAAGGCCCCGGTTTTGCTGGTTGGCGATATCGACCGGGGCGGCGTTTTTGCCTCACTCTACGGCACCGTTGCCCTGCTCGAGGAAGATGAGCGGGCTCTGCTTAAAGGGGTGGTCATCAACAAGTTCCGTGGTGACCCTAAAGTCCTGGAGCCCGGCTTGGAGATGCTTGAGAAGCTGATTGACTTACCGGTGCTCGGGGTGTTGCCGATGCTGAAGCTTCAGCTTGATGATGAAGATAGCGTCACGGAAAGGTTTACCAGAAGCTCCGGCAAAGGAGCACTGAAGGTGCAGGTGCTTTTGCTGCCGCGTATTGCCAATTTTACAGATTTTAACCCCTTTGAGCTCTTTGATGATGTTAGTCTTTCCTATATTCGTGAAATAAAGGAGTTGGCTGATCCTGATCTGCTGATCTTACCGGGTTCAAAAAATACGATTGAGGATTTACTTTTCTTAAGGGAGGCGGGCTGGGAAGAAACTTTACGCCAGTACGCTGCTGCCGGTGGGCTTTTAATCGGCATTTGCGGTGGGTTTCAGATGCTTGGCCGGCGGATTATAGATCCCCACCGGGTGGAGAGCAGCCTGCTGGAAATAGATGGGCTTGGTTTTCTCGATTTTGAAACAGTAATGGAGAAGGATAAATCTACCAGGCAGGTCGAAGCGCTCTGGCGCTATGCTGACGATAACTATTTTTCGCAGCAGGGAGAAGAGCTTTTGAAGGGTTATGAGATTCACATGGGCAGAACTGATTACGGGCAGGTGGAGCATCCGCTTTTTATACACTCAACCGGGCAGGATGATGGGGCGATCAATGCGACAGGTAATGTTTTCGGTACCTACCTGCATGGTCTTTTTGATAATTTGACCTGGACGGCTAACCTGCTTAATGCCGTGCGGCGCAGGCGAAACCTGCCGGAGAAGAGCAATCTTCTGCCGGCTACCTACCGTGAATATAAGGAGAGGGAGTATGACAGCCTGGCGGCTGTGGTGCGTAAAAGCTTAGATCTAAAAAAAATTATGCACATCATTACTGATTAGTTCGATCATCTTCGGATCATTAATAAACCGAAAGGGGTTTTTAGAAATGGAAGACTTTAAAGTTCTGGAGCAAAAACTGCAGGAGATAATTGCCGCCATTCAGCCGCTCGACAAAGCAGCAATGGAGAAAGCGCGGGCGCGGGTTGATCTTTTAACCAAGCCGCTAGGCAGTCTTGGCCGCATGGAAGATTTGGCTGTGCAGCTGGCCGGTATTCATGGTGATCTCTTCCCTGTTGATACAGCTAAGCGGGTAGTGGTGATGGCCGCTGATCACGGGGTAACGGAAGAGGGAATCAGCGCTTATCCGTCTGAGGTAACGGCCCAGATGGTGGCCAACTTTACCGCCGGGGGAGCAGCGATTAATGTTTTGGGACGCCAGGGTAAAGTAGAAATTGAAGTGGTCGATATGGGTGTAAAAGTGGACACCGGCCTGCCGGGAGTGAAGAAGATCAGGATCAAAAGCGGTACAGATAATTTCCGCCGTCAGGCAGCCATGACCCGCAGCGAAGCGTTGCAGGCGCTACTGGCCGGCTTTGAATGCGCCGAAGAAGCAGCTGCAGCAGGGATAAAAGTTCTGGCAACCGGTGAAATGGGCATTGGCAACACCACGGCCAGCAGCGCGCTAATGGCCGCCCTTACCGGTTACGACGTATCTCTGGTAGTCGGCCGCGGCACAGGCTTAGACGATCAGAAACTGCGGCATAAGCAGCAAGTGGTGGAAGAAGCACTGGCGATGCACAACATTAACGAAGGCAAAGTAGATCCTTTTGCAGCGCTCTGCAAGGTGGGCGGTTTAGAGATAGCAGCTTTAGCCGGCCTGATCATCGGCGCTGCTGCTAAGCGGATCCCGGTAGTGATCGATGGTTTTATCTCCAGCACAGCAGCGTTGGTTGCCGTAAAGATTTGTCCGGAAGCCTTCAGCTACCTGATTCCTTCGCATATTTCAGCTGAATCAGGACATGCCCTGCTAATGGATTACCTGAATTTAAAACCCTACATTAACATGGGGATGCGTTTGGGCGAGGGAACAGGGGCAGTGCTGGCGATGCACTTAGTCGAGGCGGCGGCCAGGGTGACCAATGAAATGGCCACCTTTGAAGACGCAGGGGTCAGTAACAAGGAAGAAGAACCCTCACTTTTTGAGCCGAAAGGGGAACGCTAAGCAGTGGAGATCTACTTAATCCGTCATGGAGAGACAGAATCTAATAAAGAGCGCCGCTATCTTGGTTGGACTGAATCGCCCCTTTCAGAGCTCGGGTTGCGTCAGGCCGAGGCGGTAGGACACTATCTGGCCTCCCTGGGTATCGATGAACTGTACTGCAGCGATTTGAACCGCGCCCTGCATACAGCACGGGTCATCGGCGCGGGATGTGGCCTAAAACCGATCATCACCCCGCTGCTGCGTGAGATTCACTTCGGCCAATGGGAGGGTCTCACTTTTGATGAAATCGAGAAGGAGTGGGGCAGTGCCATCAGCCACTGGCTGGACGACCCCTTTCATAAAGAGGCACCCGGTGGTGAGTCTTTAAAAGATGTCTGCGACCGGATGAACGAGTTTCTCTCAACAATATCGGATTTGACTACTGATGGGAAACGGATCGTGGCTGTCAGCCATGGTGGTTCAATCCGGGCGCTACTTTATAACATTCTAAACCTTAAACATACTGCATTCTGGGATATTAAGATTGGTAACGCATCGGTTACTTTGATCCGCCGGACCGAAGATAAATTTGCCGTTGATTATTATAACCGCACTCATCATCTTAGTGATGAAGGAAGCAGGGGAGAAAATGCAGATGATCTATCACAGTAATCCCGTTGACCGGGTCTTTGTTTCCTGGAGTGGCGGCAAGGACTCCTACCTTTCTATGCTGATGGCCCGAGAGCAGGGTCTTGATATCGCCTGCCTACTCAGTTTTGTTGGGAGTGACGGCTATAGCCGGTCACACGGTCTGAAAACGGCAATGTTACGGCAGCAGGCCAAGGCACTCGGACTGCCCCTACAGACCGAAGAAGTAAGCTGGGAAAGCTATGAAACAGGATTCGAGCGGGCGGTTAGGATGCTGAAAGAGAAGTATTTAATAACCGGCGGTGTTTTTGGCGATATCAACCTGGAGGAACACCGGCAATGGGTTGATAAGATGACTAAGCGCTGCGGCATCGATTATAACCTGCCTCTGTGGCTGATGGAGGAACGCGCAGTTTCTGAAGAGCTGCTTAAGCGTGGTGGAAAAGCTTTGATCGTAGCCATTCGAAGCGACCTGGTCGACCAACGGTGGCTGGGACGGATCATGGATCATGACTATATCGAATACTGCGTCAGCATTGGCATTTCACCGTGCGGTGAAGGTGGGGAAGCTCATACCCTGGTGGTGGACGGTCCCGGCTTTGTCCAGCCTCTTGATTATCAGATCGGCTCTGTCAGGACCAAAGAAAATCACTCCCGGCTTGAAGTATCAGTTGATTAAGGGTGCAGGCCGCGGGCTTTAAGGTAATCATAGATGGTGAGCGCTTCGCTTAAAATTACTACCGCGGAAGTCTCTTCAGGGTTAATCCCGGTCAGTTTGCGAATTTGATTCAGGCGGTACTTCATGGTATGACGGTGTACATATAATTCTTCGGAAGCGTGCTTAATGTTGTGATACTTAAGGTAGGTCCTCAGGGTCTGAACCAGTGCTCCGCCGGTGCGCTGATCATATTCTAAGAGGGGGCTTAAGGTTTCCTGCAGATGATCTTCCAGGGCTTCAGTATTTTCTACAGCGAGAATCAGTTTTAGGGGGCCAAGGGCCGAGTACGAACCGAACCCATTTTGCTTGACCAGGCCCAGAACTGCTGCCCGTAGGGCTGTTTCTGCTTGTTCGAGGGCTTTTCCCCAACTTTCAAGGTTTAGATGACAGTTGCTTAACCCCAGATAGATATCGGCTTGAACGCAACGGAGCCGCAACTCTTCTAAAACCCTTCTGCTGTATGGCATGATTGTGCTGCCTGTGCCACTTTCGGGGTGCGGTTGTAACAGCAAAGTTAGATTATCACCGGCAGTTCCTATCAGGTAAGAGATGTGGCGTTGTTCCATCAATTGAAACAGTGCTTGCCCTACCGGTTCTGCTAAGAGCTCTTCAGTCTGTACCGGGTAGAGAGTCCGGTTGCGCTTCGGGTTGCAGGCTGCCAACCTGCAGATCCAGTAGGCCCGTTCTGTTTCAATGTTTAGATTAAGCAGATCCTGATGATAATAAAGGGGCTTCTTCCCTTCAGAAAGGCCGGACCAGATCGCGAGCATGGTCTTGTATTTACGCTGGAGCTGATCTTTTCCTTTAGCTGGTGGCAATTCTCCAGTATCTTCTTTTTCTGCTTTAAGCAGCGAAAGCATCAGGGACCGGGTGATATTTTTAAAGCTGATGTCGGGGGGGATTTCGATCAGCGGAATATTGTAGGCGCTGAAGAGGCTAATCAAAGATGCCGGAATCTCTTCGATATAGTGCCCGGTTTGGATCGCCATAGCTGCCATTTTGCGTTCGGCAAAAAACTCCACCATCTCCGTTTGTCTTTTCGTATTCAGGGCCTGCATACCGTGAGCCGTGGTAATTAAAAACTCACCGGGCTCAATGTGGCTAAGATCATCAAGGATTTCCAAGATATTTACCCAGTGAATGATGCTTTTCAGGCCGCTTCCGGCGGTTAAAACCCGGCAGCGACTAAAAATATCAAGGTTGAGAGCCTCCTGAACGGTTAAAGCCATTTTTGTTCACCGCGCAATTAATTTGTTTGTAACCACTTCTCCTAATTCAAGTTTTTTTTAATTATTCCTGCACGTTTATATACATGATGTATAAAAAAGCTCTTTCATTTTTGGCCTGGTTTGTGAAGGGTTTCAGCTGTTTTATTTTGTATTCTGTAGATGATTCTACTGCTGAAGAATTAAACGCGGCACACTAGCTTTCATATACAAAACCCACATGATACTTCTGACCGCACCATACTCGCAGCAATTGATCCGAATGCAGTAGAATCTTTTTTTGACCATCTTTCGATGCTGACGGGGTTATGATGACCGGACTGGATAAATTGATTATCACAGCAGGCTACAGCTCAATTGCCATCGTGGGTATGACAAAGAATGTTGGTAAAACAGTCACTTTTAACTACCTGGTTGAAACATTTGAAAAAAATGCTGTAGCTTTGGGTTTGATTTCAGCCGGCTACGACGGTGAAAGATTTGACCGACTGACTTTAAAAGATAAACCAAGAATCTATGCGCCGAAGGGGGCTCTGGTGGTGACGGCCAAAGCTTGTTTTGATGCCGCCGCAGCAGAACTTGAACTTTTGGAAAGCAGCTCATTTTCAACTCCGCTTGGAGCAGTGCTTTTGGCCAGGGTAAAGCAGGCTGGCCTGGTCGAGCTGGCCGGGCCGGGCAGTGTTTTTGCTCTAAGTAAACTGGTGGCAAAGATGTTTGACTACGGGGCCGGATATGTGCTGGTGGATGGCGCGATCAATCGCCTGGCATCGGCTTCGCCGCTTTTAACTGATGGAACTATTTTGGCTACCGGAGCAGCTCTCGGGCCGACCATGGATGATGTGATCAAGAAAACAGTTTTTCGCTGTAATCTTTTTATGGCTTCCGCGTTAGAAGGAGAGATGGCCGAAGCTGCCAGGTCCGGACTGGAGGCGGGTAACGCGGCGTTACTGCACCGCGACGATTGCGCTTTAAGGATTGAGCCGGTTAAGGCCACTATTCCGCTGCTGGCCGGAGCACAGTTGATTGACAGATGTCTCCGGGAAACCGAGGCACTGGTTTTTGGCGGGGCTTTGGTTGATAAAAATTTAATAGAAGTGATGGAGCTTTATCCCATACCGCCAATCCTGATCGTGAAAGATGCAACACGTCTCTTCATTTCACCTGAGCTCTATTATCGTTTTATTAACCAGGGAGGCAATATTAAAGTTTTGGATCGGATTAATCTGGTCGCAATTACGCTTAATCCGACCGATCCCTGCGGGAGGGGCTACGACCCGCAGATGTTTTTAGAGAGAATGGAAGAAGCACTAAGTCCCTATCCTGTTTTCGACCTGGTTTTTGAGACTTCTAACTACCGGTAAGACAGAGTCAAACCAGCTGAATGTTTATTGAAAGGACAGTGATTTAAGTGGCAAACAAACTGGATTTGGACCTTTCAAAGGTTGATCTGTCCAGAAAAATGGCCGGCAAAATCGCCGATCGCCTGCATGCCTGGATTGGCGACTATACAACCACAACTACAGAGAGGGCCGCCGCGAGGCTGCTGGGTATTGATGGCGTAGACGCTGCCGGAGTGCCGCTGGCTAATGTGATGGTTGAAAAGCTGCAGCAGGCCGGCCTTCTGGATCGAGGGTTGGTGCCCTGGCTGGCAAAAGCGATCGTCGCCAGGGGGAAAACAGCCCAGGAGATTGCCCAGGACCTTGCTGATGGAAAACTTAAAGTAGAGGATGTGCCTGACGGCCCGGAAGAAAAGTGGCGGGACACTGCCGATGGGTTGGCCGGGAAAGCAGCTGCCCAGATCGGTGTGGTGAGAGCTCAGCGAGAGAGCCGGATTGCCAAAGCGGCTCCGCCAAGCAAACCGATGTTATACGTTATTGTTGCTACCGGTAATGTTTATGAAGATGCTGTGCAGGCCAAGGCTGCTGCCCTGCAGGGGGCCGACATAGTAGCCGTGATCAGGCATACAGGCCAAAGCTTGCTTGACTACGTGCCTTACGGGCCAACCAGTGAAGGGTTTGGCGGCACTTACGCCACCCAGGAGAACTTCCGCATCGTGCGCTCAGCGCTAGATGAAGCGGGAGAAGAGACCGGTCGCTATATCCGCCTGGTCAACTATGCTTCCGGGCTCTGCATGCCCGAAATATCGGCCATGGGCGCCATGGAGCGCCTGGATATGATGCTGAACGATGCTATGTACGGGATCCTGTTCCGCGACATCAATATGCGCCGGACTTTTATTGACCAGCATTTTTCGCGGATGATTAACGCCTATGCCGGAATCATCATCAATACGGGCGAAGATAACTATCTGACCACCACCGATGCCTTTGACAAGGGCTACACGGTTTTAGCCTCCCAGTTTATTAATGAACAGCTGGCCTTGCACTCAGGCTTAAAAGAAGAGCAGATGGGCTTAGGTCACGCTTTTGAGATTAACCCGGCTATGGAAGACGGTTTGTTGATGGAGATCGCCCAGGCCCAGCTTTGCCGTGAGCTGTTCCCCAAATCACCACTCAAATATATGCCGCCAACCAAGCATGTCACCGGCAATATCTTTAAAACCTACCTGATCAACGGCATGTATAATCTGGTTGCGGTAATGACCGGGCAGGAGATTCAGCTGCTTGGGATGCTGACTGAGGCGATTCATACCCCCTTTATCAGTGATCGCTACCTAAGTATTGACAATGCCAACTATATCTTCAATAACGCCCGCCACTTGGGCGATGAGTTAATCTTTGCTCCCGGCGGTAAAGTGCAGGCCCGTGCTACCCGCCTGCTGGATGAAGCCTGCGCAATGTTGCAAGAAATTGAGCAGATTGGTCTGGAGACAGCGATGGAAAGAGGCCTGTTTGCCGATATCAAGCGCACCCGGGAAGGCGGTAAGGGCGGCAGCGGGGTTATTAGAAAAGGTAGTAGTTACTACAACCCCTTCCTCAATATATTTGTAGATCATGCTATTTCGACCGAAGGGAGGCTCTCTTAAATGGCTATTGACTTAGGTAAAGTGAAAACCTACGGTGATACTTTAAATGACGGAGCAATGCAGGTTAGCTTTACCCTGCCGGTTCCGGTCGGTGATGAAGCCAAAGAGGCCGCCCGGCAGATTGCTTTAAAGATGGGCCTTGAGTCGCCGGCTATAACGGAAATGGCCGATCTGGGTGCAGGGTTTACCTTTTTTGTCCTCTATGGCAAGTGTACCCACAGTGTTGATTTTACGGCGATCAAGGTTCCGAAGCAGCAGCAAAGAATTCTGAACTTCAAAGAGGTTAATAACCTGATTAAAAACGAGCTGGGGCGCAAAGTGGTGGTTGTTGCCGCCTGCACTGGCAGTGATGCCCATACGGTGGGTATTGACGCGATTATCAATATGAAGGGCTATATGGGTGAATATGGACTTGAGCGCTACCCGGAGATGGAGGCCTATAACCTCGGCAGCCAGGTGCCTAATGCCGAACTGCTGGCCAGGGCAGTTGAGCTCGGAGCCGATGCGATTCTTGTTTCGCAGGTTGTAACCCAGAAAAACATCCACCTCGAAAACTTAACCGAGCTGGTTGAGCTTTCGGAGGCCGAAGGGCTGCGCGATCAGGTGCTGCTGATCTGCGGCGGGCCGCGTATCTCGCACGAGCTAGCTATTGAACTGGGTTATGATGCCGGGTTCGGGCCGGGAACGCTGCCCAATCACGTTGCTTCTTACATCGCTGCTGAACTAAAGCGGCGTAAAAAGACCGGTAAGAATGATACAGCTTAAGAGGTTAAATGTTCTTTTAGATGGTTAGTTAAAAAGCTGGTGTTTTTTGAATTAGCCAGCTTTTCAATTGGTTTTCAGAACAACTTCATTATGATAATATTGATCTGTCCGGCTTCAGTTTTTATACAGGCCGGGCAGTATTTTTGTTGGGAATGGGGAACGTTCAAAAACATGCGCAAGATGGCAGATCATAAAAAGACAATCCTGGCAGATCTATCACTACTTTTTGTAGCCGTTTTCTGGGGCTCAAACTTTGTAATCATGAAGCACGCTTTTGAGGTGATAGAACCTTTTACCTATCTCGGAATTCGGTTCTGCCTGGCAGCTTTGCTTCTAGCCATTGTCTTCAGACAACGTCTGGTGAAAGCTCCGTTGGGGGATTACCTGGCCGGGGTGCAGATCGGGGTTTTTCTCTTTAGCGGCTATGTTTTTCAGACCGTGGGTCTGCTCCATACCACACCGGGCAACTCCGGGTTTATCACCGGAACGGCAGTGGTAATCGTTCCTTTCATGTACTATTTAATCACCAAAAAATCACCGGGTCTCTGGGCAGCGATCGGGGCAGCGATGGCGGCGATAGGCCTTTTCTTATTATCGGCCAACGAATCAATGGGGTTGGGTTTTGGAGATCTGCTGACTCTGATCGGCGCTTTTCTATTTGCCGGTCACCTGATCGCTATTGCCATTCACGTCAGGAATCGTGATCCGATTGTTTTAGCGGTCACTCAAATCGCCTTAACCGGTGTTGCCAGTTTTGTTGTTGCCGTAATCTTTGAGCCGACCAGCGGGATGTTCAGCCACTCGCCGGCAATCTGGAGCGCAATTCTTTACGCGGTCATTTTTTGCACGATCGGTGCCTTTGTAACCCAAACCATCGCCCAGCGCTATACACCGCCGACTCATGCGGTGTTGATCCTCTCCACGGAAGCCATTTTTGCCGGCTTGTTTTCCTATCTATTCTGGTACGAGGTATTTACCGTACAAAAACTATTTGGTGCTGCGTTAATTCTAGCCGGTATTCTGATCACCGAGTTGCGCCCCTTAATAGCTGCCAAATTGGCTGCGGCTAAGAGAAAAAAATCCGACCATTCGTGAGTTTCTCGATAAAGAGGAGGATTCCAGCTCTTTAGAGCAGAATAGCTATGGTATCACAAATAACCTGGGGGTGCGCCGCTTGGAGCAGGAGATCAGGGAATACGCCCTGGAGATCGGTTTTGATGATGTCGGTTTTACGACCGCAGATCCTTTCCCACAATTAACAGAAGCTTTAGTGGAACGAAAAGAGGGTTACAGCTGGATCAGCGATGGGTTGCTGCAACTGGCTCATGTGGCTGACCCTAAGTTTGTGCTACCTTCTGCCTGCTCAATCGTGGTTTTGATCTACGACTATTACAAGCAGGCCTATCCGCAGGAATTTGAAGGGCGGATCGGTAAAGCCTATCAATCGCGACTCTACCCCGGTAAAAAACGCCTTTTCGGCAGCCGCCTGCGCCTGATCAGGGAATTTTTGGAGAGCAAGGGAATGGAAGTCGGCGTCAGGCCGGCGATGGCTGAGCGTCAGGCAGCAGTGCGGGCCGGCCTCGGCAACTTTGGCTGCAATACTTTTATCTACTCCCCCGGGCGCGGTAGCTATATTGGCATTGCGGCCATGGCGGTCAGTGGTGAGTTTGAGCCAACCACAGCTAAAAAAGAGCACTCCTGCCCCGATGACTGTCACCGCTGCATCGATGCTTGCCCAACCGGGGCTTTATATGCCCCCTACAAAATGGATCCGCTGCGTTGCATCGCGTTCAACAGCTATGGTGCCGGCAATTTCCCCGGTGCTCCCGAAGATATTCCGCCTGAGATGCGCGTCAAAATGGGGGGCTGGATCTACGGCTGTGATCACTGCCAGGATGCCTGTCCTCATAACCAGGCCCGGCTGAAGCAAAAATTGGTCCCCGATGCTTTTTTACAGGAGATGGTGCCGAGATTCGATCTGCCCCTCTTACTGAACATGGACGATCAATACTTCCTCAATACAGTTCAGCAGCTGATGTATGGTTACATCTGGGAGAAGAAATTCATCCAACGTAATGCGGCGATTGCCCTCGGCAACAGCGGTGATGATGCAGCAGTCGGCCCGCTCAGTAGGGCCTTGCAAGATCACCAGGATCTGGTTCGCAAATACAGCGCCTGGGCCCTGGGTAGGATTGGAGGCGGCAAAAGCAGGGCAGCCCTTGAGAAGGCGCTGGCCGGTGAAAGCGAAGATGCTGTAACCGCCGAGATCAGGGCAGCGCTGGAGATCTGCTGATATGGAAAAGCTGATCATTACCATCGCTCCCACAGGCAATGTGCCGACCAGAGAGATCAATCCCTTCCTGCCGCTGACCCCGGAGGAGATTGCCGAGGATATCTATCTCTGCCACCAGGCCGGTGCGGCGGTTGCCCATATTCACGCCCGTGATGGTAACGGCAAGCCGACTGCCGACCCGGAAGTATTTACGCAGATAGCCAGGCAGGTGCAGCAGAAGTGCGATATAATTATCCAATTTTCCACCGGGGCCCGGGCCGGGAAAACCGCCGCGGAGCGCGGCGCATGTATCGCGCTTAAGCCGGAGATGGCCAGCCTGACCACCGGCTCAACTAACTTTTCCAACTCAGTAAATTTTAACCCACCGAAGCTGATTGCTGAGCTGGCACAGAAGATGAATCAAAAAGGGGTAAAGCCTGAGGTTGAAGTCTTTGATTTGTCAGCCCTGGAATATGCCCAGTACCTGGTGAAAAAGAAGATCCTCAAAGAGCCGTTGCAGATCAACCTGGTGCTCGGAGTGCCCGGATCTCTAAGCGGTTCAGCCCGCAACCTCTTCTTTTTGGTTGAAAGTCTGCCGCAAAACTGCACCTGGTCAGTAACAGCTATCGGCAAAGCCCACCGTCAGCTAAGCGTCCTGGGGCTGGCGCTCGGGGGGCACGTGCGTACCGGGCTAGAGGATTTAAATGAACTTGATGAAGGCAAACCGGTTTCCAACTTAGGGTTGGTTCAGCGGGTGGCCGCCCTGGCTCAAGCTTACGGTCGCGAGATTGCCACCCCGGCCGAAGCGCGGCAGATCTTCGGTCTTTCCTAATCGTTATCTCCCCAGATAATCAGGTCGATTATTTCTATAACCTCCGCCAAAAGCTCATCGCTGGCACGGCCGATCAGGCGAACTCTTCGTTTTTCATAATCGATTGCTTTCAGTTGTTCGCACATGATAAAACCTTCGGTATTATTACACCGGCCGCTAATAGCGATATGGGTAGGATAGTTACGGTTGGTGCTGGTGATGGGGCAGGCAAAGATCATTTTTTGCTTTTGGTTATGTAAATCCTGGCTGATAATTAAAACCGGCCTGGTGCCGGCCTGTTCACTACCCTTGGTTGGATCAAAGGTTACCAAAATTATGTCGCCTTGTTTAGGGGTTACCATTCCTCAAGACCGACCTTATCTCCACAATTTACACTTTCGCTAATGCTCTCTTCCACAGAAAAATCTTCATACAGGTTTTTTAAGGTTAATCCGCTTTTTTTCTGCTGCGAATTCTTACAACTAAAGGTTCAATCACAATCTTGTAGCCGCTTTGCTGTTCGACTAAATCTATTTTAAGCGGATCATTTTCTTTTAGCCCGGTTTGCTTAATAATGTCAATTGGAATAGTGACCCTGTTTTTTTTCCTTAACACAACGGTTGACAAATAGATTACCCCCAAAAAAGACTATAATGTACACTTTCTATCTTAGTATACATACTACAAGAGCCGATCGAGTTTGTCAAATAACTGATGTGTGATAGAAATACTCGTAAATAATATCTTGATTAGTGGTAAATATTAGTGGCAAATATTCCTTGACTGGTTTGAATTTTTCGGATACAATTTTGGATAGGAATAATAAAGCTTTTAATCCAGCTGCTCATAGCTATTAGACATGAGGGAGCGCCGGGATGATAATCCTTGCGTTCTTTTTTATTTGAAAGGAGTGCCTTCTAACGATGAATCTTCTGAAACGGAGCGAAAGAAGCCGGGAAGTGCTTAATATAACCGGCGATTCGCTGTTGATTGAAGATGTGGTTAATGTGAGCCGTAAGGGGCAAGCTGTAGCCCTTGACGAAGAAGCCCTGCAGCGGGTGATCCACTCACGGACCATGCTGGAAAAGCTGGTGGAGAGCAATGCCGTGGTGTACGGGATTACCACCGGTTTCGGGCGTTTCAGCGATGTTAATATTTCGCGCAAAGACGCAATTCAGCTGCAGAAAAACCTGATTGCCAGTCATGCCACGGCGGTGGGCGATCCACTGCCGGAAGAGACTGTGCGCGCCGCCCTGCTGTTGCGGATCAATGCCCTGTCCAGGGGTTGCTCAGGCGTAAGGCCGCAGCTGCTGGAGCGCTTAATCGCTATGCTTAACCTGGGCGTGGTCCCGGTGATTCCCGAGCAAGGCTCGCTCGGCGCCAGTGGTGATCTTGCTCCCCTGTCGCACCTGGCCCTGGTTGTAACCGGCGAGGGAGAAGCTTATTTTAAGGGTGAGCGGATGTCGGGTGCCGAGGCCCTGGCTGCAGCCGGCCTGGAACCGGTTACCCTGGTTGAAAAAGAAGGTCTGGCTTTAATTAACGGTACTCAGGTGATGACGGCGATCGGTACTCTGGCTTACTATGACGCGGTTAACCTGCTAAAGGCTTCGATGATCACGGCAGCGCTCACCCTGGAGGCCCAGCTTGCCGTGCCCGATGCTTTTGACCCCCTGATCGGGCAGGTTAGAGCTTACCGGGGGCACCAATATGTGTCTGAGATGATCCGCTGCCTGATCACGGATAGCAAGTTAATCGGCAGCGACACTATTAAGGTCCAGGATTCTTACAGTTTGCGCTGCATACCCCAGGTGCACGGCGCCACTGCCGATGCCCTCGATTATGTGCGTTCCATAATTGAAGTTGAAATTAACTCGGTTAATGATAATCCGCTGCTCTTTCCCGATGAGGGTAAAGTCTTGTCAGGAGGTAATTTCCACGGGCAGCCGGTGGCCCAGGCGATGGATTTTATGGCGATAGCGGTGGCCGAACTGGCCAGTATTGCCGAACGGCGTGTTGAGCAGCTTGTTAACCCGGCTTTAAGCAGCCTGCCGCCTTTCCTGGTTAAAGAGGGGGGGCTTAATTCCGGTTTGATGATCGCCCAGTACACGGCGGCTTCGCTGGTCAGTGAAAACAAGGTGCTCTGCCATCCGGCCAGTGTTGATTCGATTCCTTCATCGGCCAACCAGGAGGATCATGTCAGCATGGGGACTACAGCGGCCCGCAAGGCACGAAAGGTTGTTGATAATGTGGCTTCCGTGTTGGGGATCGAATTGCTTGCGGCGGCCCAGGCTGTTGATTTCCGGGGTGCGGAAAATCTCGGGTGCGGTACTGCGGCGGCGCATCGACTGCTCAGGCAGGAAGTTGATTTTATCGAAAAAGACGTGGTTTTATATCCGCTGGTGAACAGGGCCATAGAGCTGGTTAAGAGTGGACGCCTGGTGGAAGCGGTAGATGCTGAGGTAAATTTTTGTTAATATTCGGAATCCCTTTTAATTTTGCCTGCAGATGGTAGAATAGAATTATCAATGAAATAAGGCGGTATCAGTAATGGAATCAATCGGTAAGACAGCAATCCTCTATGCCCTGGCGGATGGAGAAAGTGAAACTGAGATCAGGGCTGCAGCGCTGAAAAAAGGGTATGCCCTGATTAAGGGTAAGGTGGGTTCAATGAACACTGAGAAGATCTTTGCTGCCGTAGAGACAGCGGCCCAGCGGGAAGGGCTGATTCGTAAGGATTATTACCGTGATACGCATGCCCTGTATCATGCCACCCTTGACGCTTTTGTCGGTATCTGCCGCGGTCAGCTGGGGCTCGGTAATATGCTGCGCACGGTCGGCTTGATTTTTACTGTTGTTCGCGGGCCGCGTACCACCGAGCAGGTTGAAGACGGCGAATGGCTGGCCGTGGTGCTCTACGGGATGATCGGCGCACCGGTTAAGGGTTCAGAACATGAAACGATCGGCCTTGGCTTAAACCATCTCTAATACAAGGTTAAGGGCCGATCAGCTAATATTATTGCGGAGGTGCTTTACGATCAAAGATTACCGTTCCAATTATAGTCAGCAGCTGTCACCCAAGTTAAGCTGGTTCAGCGATAGTCAGCTGGAAGAGCTGCACAGCGCTACCATTGATGTGCTCGAAAGGGTCGGCGTCCGGGTCGATCATGACGAATCACTGCGGCTTTTAAAAGATGCCGGCTGCCTGGTGAAAGATCGGGTGGCAAGAATCCCGGGCTGGTTGATTGAAGACGCGATTAGAACTGCCCCCTCAAAAATTAATGTCTACAACCGTGAAGGGCTGCCGGTGATGAGTCTGGAAAGTAACTGTACTTATTATGGATCAGGCTCGGACCTGCCCTTTCATTTAGACCTTGATACCGGAGTGCGTCGGAGCACCGTAAGGCAGGATATTACCAATGCGGCGGTCATCATGGAGAATCTACCCAACTTTGATTTCGTGATGAGCTATGGAATCCCCGGTGACGTAGAGGCAAAAAAAGGCTGCCTTTATCAGTTTGCCACGATGACCTTGAACACGGCCAAGCCTATTATCTTTACTGCCTTAAGTGAAGAGGAAACGAGGACAATTATCAAAATGGCAGCAGCAGCGGCAGGATCGGAAGACGAACTGAGGTCTAAGCCGTACATAATTATCTATGATGAACCGATTTCTCCCCTGGTTCATACGGCCGATGGGATGGCCAAGATGTTTGCCTGTATCGAATACGGGGTGCCGGTTATCTATACCCCCGGTGTCGTTGCCGGCGGCACCTGCCCGGTGAGCAAGGCAGGCACCATCGTGCAGATGAACGCGGAGAGTCTTTCCGGCCTCTTGATTGCCCAGCTGAAAAAGAAGGGAGCCGCGGTCATCATCGGCGGCGGGGCCACCCCGATGGATATGCAATCTACAGCTACCCTCTATGGTTCGCCCGATGCAGCGATGAACTACTGTGCCATGAGCGAGCTGGCCCGCTTTTACGGACTGCCCAACTTTACCGAAGCCGGCTGCTGCAATGCGCCGCTGCCCGATGCGCAGGCCGGGATGGAGGCTTCAATCGGCCTGTTGTTGAACCAGCTCTGCGGGGCTAACCTGGTGCACGACGTCGGTTATCTCGACGGCGGTAAAACCGGTTCGCTGCCCTTCCTGGTGATGTGCGATGATTTTATCAGCGCCACCCGCTATATCGGGGCAGGAACGAAGGTTAACAGTAATACGATGGCGGTGGAGGTAATTGAGAAGGTCGGCCCAGCGGGACACTACTTAAGCGAAGAACACACCATGGAGCATTTTCGCAGTGAAATCTGGATGCCCACGGTATTTAACCGAATGATGTATGAAACCTGGCAGCAGCTGGGCAGCAAAGATTGTTTCGAACTGGCCAGGGAAAAAGCAAAATCAATTTTAGACAGTAACTCGGCCAATGCACCGCAACAGAAAGTAATCGATCAGATCAACAGCCTGCTTTAAGTTTGCGGAGGTCTTTTATGAATTATAGGCAGCGGATCATGAAAGCTCTTAACCTGGAACAGCCGGACCGGGTTCCCTTTGCCGATTACGCCGAAGAGGCGATCCGCAAAAAGATTATGGGTAAAGAGCAGTTTACGGCGGTGGAGTTTGCTCAAAGAATCGGTTTCGATGCCATCAATCTTGATCAGGACTATACGGCTCCCGTTTTTTGCGAGTGGAAAGAAGTTGATGGCTACCGCTACATGCTGGGTGGCCTGATTAAAGAAGATAAGGATTTGGATCTGATGGTTTTTCCGGATCCGGATGATGATCGCTTTTTCGATCCGGCAAAAAGATTTGTTGAAGAGGTGGCATCCGCCGGCCTGGCCGTCTACGCCCTTTGCCGTTTCGGGATTAGTGGAGTACTTTACTCGATGGGGCTGGATGGTCTATCTTACGCGCTCTATGAAAACCGGCGGCTGGTTGAGCAAGTTCTTGACCGCTATGTGGAGTGGAACTGCCGGATGCTGGAAAAGCTTTGCGCAACCGGTATCGACTTTATATTATCTTATGATAATATAGCATATAACAGCGGACCGATGGTTTCGCCCCAAATATTCAGGGAGGTTTTTGTGCCGAAGATTAAAATGGTTGATCGTGCCTGTAAAGTACCCTGGGTTACTCATATCTGCGGCAATATCATGCCCCTGATGGAGGATATCCTGGAGATGGGGGTGAGTGGGATTCATCCGCTCGAGCCCGGGTGCATGGATCTAAAAACGGTAAAAGAGCTCTATGGCAGCAGGGTTTGCCTCTGGGGTAACATCGATTTAAACTATACACTGACCCGCGGCACTCCCGAGGAAGTGGAAGCTGAAGTGAAACAGAGGATTGCCGAAGCTGGTCCGGGCGGGGGCTATATCATGGGCAGCGGGTGCGATCTTCCTGACTATTGCCGGATTGAGAACATCATGGCGATGGCCGACGCTGTCAAGAAGTACGGCTGTTACCCGCTGGTATTAAACTGATATAAACTTGAAATAGGTGGGGCAAACACTAAAAGAGTTTGAGCACCTCAGAATACGTTTAGGGCCCAGATCAGTAATGCATGAAGGGGGGTAATAACAGAGAGCATAAGCATTTATTCTGTTAGTAACACCTAATATTTGAGGAGGTATAACTATGTTAAAGAAAGCCTTAGTACTGCTGGTCTTGGTTCTGGCAGTCAGTATGATCCTTGTTTCCTGTGCTACAGATACACCAGGGGAAGATGGAACTCCCGGTGAAGCCCTCTCCGAGAAGCATGGCGGAGTGCTGCGCAGTGCTTACTATGCACCAACCAATATGGACCCCGCATTTTTTGGCACTGTTGCTGACGATTGGATGGGCAAGCAGTGGGGTGACTTTTTAGTCTATATTGATGAACAGAATAACCCTGATCCCAGCCGCAGTCTGGCCGAAAACTGGGAAGGCAATGAAGATGCCAAGGTTTGGACCTTCAACCTGCGCCAGGGTGTACTTTTCCACGACGGCAAAGAGATGACCTCGCGCGATGTTAAATTCACCTTTGACCGCCTGCGTGATCCCGAGGTTGGCGCAGCTACAGTAACTCTGTATGCCAATATTGCCGATATAACCACACCGGATGACTACACAGTGGTTTTTGAACTGACCGAGTCAAATCCAGATTTTTTATATGATCTTTTTGACTATCACGCGGTTATTTCCGATGCCGACAATGAAGATTTTGCCACCAACTGGAACGGCACCGGACCTTTCATGATTACCAGCTACTCACCAGAGGACCGGATCATTTTTGAGCGCAATCCGAACTACTGGATGAGCGATGATGAAGGCAACCCGCTGCCCTATTTAGATGGCCTTGAGATTATCTTCCTTAGTGACTCCTCTGCGCAGATTGAAGCACTGCGCGGCGGCCAGATCGATTACCTGATCTACCTGCCGACGGAGTTTATCCCCCTGCTTGAAACTGATCCCAACCTGGTAGTGCTGCAAGCGCCTTCCAACACTTCGTATGTGTTGCGGATGAGGTCTGATGAAGGCCCGGCTGCCGATGTCCGCGTTCGTCAGGCTCTAAGACTGGGGACTGATCGCGCCGCGATCCTTGACGGTGCGGTTGACGGGCTTGGCACCACCGGTCGCGACACCCCAATCGGTCCGGCCTACGGCGATTACCACCTGGCTGTGCCTGAGTTGGCTCGCGATGTTGAAGCAGCAAAAGCGCTGCTCGCCGACGCCGGTTACGGTGACGGACTTGACATTGTGATCACTACCCAGGAATCGTCACCGGTTCCGGCGATCGCTACTATCTGGAAAGAGCAGATGGCTGAGATCGGTGTAAATGTTGAAATCCAACTGGTACCTTCCGATGTTTACTATGGTGCGGAAGAAATGTGGCTGGAAGTGCCTTTTGGCATTACTGACTGGGGTGCAAGGCCCAATCCGCAGCCTTATCTTGACCTGGCTTATGTTACCGGTGCCCAGTGGAATGAAAGTCACTGGTCTGATGCCGAGCTGGACGAGCTGGCTGCCCTTGCCGCCAAGGAGATGGACCATGAAGAGAGGGTACGTCTTTACCACCAGATTCAGGAGATCTTCATGGAGCGTGGTCCGGTCATCATCCCCTTCTTTATCAACAACCTTTGGGGAGCCAGCGCCGAGGTGCAGGGTTTAGAGCCAACCAGCATTCTCGGCACAGCGATGGACCTTCGTCCTGTCTATTTTAAGCGGTAAATTAAGCGGTTTCCAGGACAATAACCGGCGGGTTTACTGCCCGCCGGGATGCTATTTACAGATTAGGTACCAGAGTGGAGGTAACCGATGTCTGAAACAATGAATGCCCTTAACCAGAAGCAAACAAGATCAAAATCTATTTCTACACTAAAACGTTTGCGGCGTTATCCCACAACCCTGATCGGATTTATCACTGTCTTTCTCTTCCTAATCATTGCCCTGTTCGGTCCGCTGCTGGCACCCTATGCCTATACTGCCCAAAACCTGCCGAACAAACTGCAGCCGCCCTCTGAAGAGCATATTTTCGGAACGGATCAGTTTGGCAGGGATGTCTACAGCCGGATTTTAGTCGGCAGCCGTGATGTACTATCGGTCGCCGGTTCCGGAACAGCGCTGGCCGTTTTCTTTGGCCTGCTACTGGGTCTTTTTTCCGGCTACCGGGGCGGGCTTTTTGACGAACTGATCATGCGGGCCATGGATGTAATTTTGTCTATTCCCCCTTTGCTGTTGGCGATGGTCATTCTTTTCTCGCTCGGTCCTTCGAGGGTTAACGTGATCATCGTAGTCGGCTTTCTATACATTCCCATGGTGGCCCGGGTGGTGCGCAGTGTGGTTCTTGATCTAAAAACCAGACAGTTTATTGAAGCTGCCCGGCTGAGGGGAGAAAACAGTTTATATCTTTTATACAAGGAAATTTTGCCCAACATATTGCCGCACCTGGCAGTGGAAGCGTCGATGCGCTTTTCCTATTCCATTTTTCTTGTCGCATCACTGGGTTTCCTGGGACTCGGTGTTCAGCCGCCTTCACCGGACTGGGGCCTGATGGTTGGTGAGGCGCGGACCTGGTTTCACCAGGCCAGGTGGGTGCTCTTTTTCCCGGCCGGCGCTATTGCCCTGCTGGTCGTTGGGGTCGGTTTTATGAGTGACGGTTTGCGCAGAATGCTCCTGCCGGGAGGGGTCAGCGATGCCTAAAAAAGTGTTGGATGCCCGCAATGTAACCGTTACTTACCGGACAGAAAAAGGGCTGCTCGATACGGTGCGCAAAGTTTCCCTTCAGATCTGTTCAGGAGAAATTTACGGCCTGGTAGGCGAGTCCGGTTCCGGTAAAAGCACCCTGGCCCGGGCCATCGTTCGCTACCTGCCGGAAAACGGTTTTTTAAAAAACGGAGAAATTTATCTTGGCGATTCTGACCTGTTAACTCTTTCAAAATCTGAAATGCGCCGGGTCTGGGGCGGCCGGGTTACCATGGTGCACCAGGACCCAAATGCGGCGGTGAACCCGTCGGTGATGATCGGCGAGCAGATAGCCGAAGTGGCCCGCACCCATCTCAAAATGTCGAGACAGGAAGCAAAGGATAAAGCCCTGGAAATGCTGACCAAGGTGCGCATGGCCGACCCGGAGGCGGTAGCCAGGCGCTATGCCCATCAGCTCAGCGGCGGCATGCTGCAGAGGGTCTTGATTGCCATTGCCATGACGACAAACCCGGAGCTGCTGATCATGGATGAGCCGACCACTGCGCTTGATGTTACTACCGAGGCAGTGATCTTGGACCTGATTGGCGACCTGATGCGCGAGTACGATACAGCAGTGCTCTATATAACCCATAACTTAGGCGTCGTTGCGCGGGTCTGCAACCGGGTCGGAGTGCTTTATGCCGGGGAAATGATGGAAGAAGGCAGTATCGGGCAGGTCTTTAAAAACAAGCTGCATCCCTATACCAGGGGGTTGCTGGGCTGTGTGCCACGGGTGGATGTAAACAAGAAAGATATTAGTTTGAAAGCGATACCGGGCTATATTCCGCGGCCTGACCAGCTGCCGCCCGGTTGCGTTTTTGCCCCCCGCTGTGAACTGGCTGAAGGGGCCTGCCGGGAGGCAAGGCCGCCGCTAGCCGAAATTGAAAGCGGCCACCTCACTGCCTGCCGCCGTTATAAGGCGCTCAGGAGTTACGGCGATGTGGTTGCCGATACCCGTGACGCGCATGAAGAGCTTGAATATGGAGAGCTGGTATTGGAAGCGCGCAATGTTAAAAAATATTTTCCCGTGGCCGGTAGCCTTCCTTTTCTAAGCAAAGTTAGAAAGCAGGAAGTTAAAGCTGTCGACGATATTACGGTCAGGATGCGTCACTCCTTTACAATGGGGATCGTCGGTGAGAGCGGCTGCGGCAAGACCACCTTCGCCCGCTGTATCATGGGCCTGGAAGAAGCTACTGCCGGCGAAATCGAACTTGAAGGAGAGCTGCTGCCTTATTCGGTAGCGAAGCGACCGCCTGAGACCCTGCGCAAGATGCAGATGGTTTTTCAGAACCCCGACGCATCTTTAAATCCCCAGCACCCGGCAGGCGAAGCGGTGGCCAGGCCGCTCAAACTGTTGCGCAGGATGGACAAAAAAGCGCTTCAGGATAGGGTAAGAGAACTTTTTGAGGCGGTGAACCTCCCTGAAGACTATATCTACCGCCTGCCCCACGAACTGAGCGGAGGAGAAAAACAACGGGTAGCCATAGCCCGTGCTTTTGCCGCTGATCCGACCCTGATGATCTGCGATGAGCCCATATCTTCGCTCGATGTTTCGGTGCAGGCTTCACTGATGAACCTACTGGTTGATCTGCAGGAATCGAAGGGCACTTCATACCTTTTTATTTCTCATGATCTCGCTGCGGTGCGCCATCTTTCCGACTGGATCGCCGTTGTCTACCTGGGCCGGCTTTGGGAGATTGGCTCGGCTGAAGATGTCTTTGTTCCTCCTTACCATCCCTATACGGAAGCCTTACTCTCGGCGCTGCCAATTCCCGATCCCGATGTCAGGCAGGAGTCGATTCGTCTTAAAGGCAGTGTGCCCAGCGCCATGAACATTCCTTCCGGCTGCCGTTTTCACACCCGCTGCCCGCGAAAGATCGGCGCGATCTGCGAAAATGAAGAGCCGCCCTGGCAGAATACCGGCTATTATCACCAACTCTGCTGCCACATCCCTGCAGACGAGCTGCTGGTATTGCAGGGATATGGCCTGCTGAAAAAAGGGGAGAGGGGGGCTGGAAAGTGACCTATTTTCTGATCCGGCGAATCGGTTTTATTTTGATTACCCTGATCCTGGCGTCAATCATTATCTTTTCCATTACCCAACTGCTGCCGGGCGATGTGGCCAGGGTTATTCTCGGGCAGTTTGCCACGGAGCGGGCGATCGAAAATTTAAGGGAAGAGCTCGGCCTTAACCGCCCGCTGCACGTTCAGTACCTCGACTGGGCCGGCGGTTTTGTGCGGGGCGACTGGGGCAATTCACTGGTCAGCAGGACGCCGGTCAGACCGATGGTGATGCAGCGCCTTGGCAATTCGGTCATGCTGGCCGGGGTGGCGCTTCTGATCTATGTGCCCCTTGGCATACTACTCGGTGTTTTTGCCGCTTTAAAAAAAGATAAAATGGCGGATCAGCTGATTACCGGCGTTTCGATGGCTTTTGTCGGCCTGCCCGAGTTCGTTACCGGCTTATTGCTAATCACTTTTCTGGCGATCGGCCTGGAATGGTTCCCGGCCAACTCGTCGATTAACCCCGAAAGTACTTTCCGGCAGGCTTTTCCCTACTTAATCCTGCCGGCGATTACCGTCAGCCTTACCGGCCTCGGTTATATTGCCCGCATGACCCGTTCGGGGACGATTGATGTTTTAAGGACAGACTATATCAGGGCAGCCGATCTGAAAGGGTTGCCTGCCGGTCAGGTTCTCTTTAAGCACGTACTGCGCAATTCGCTTTTACCGACGGTAACTATTGTGGCGATGGGTATTGGCTGGTTATTGGGAGGACTAATAGTTACTG
>VGTO01000010.1 GCA_016874655.1 Bacillota bacterium
TTCATGATCTACCTGAAGTGCTGACCAGAGATATCGTCTCACCGGTAAAGCGCTCCGTTGCCGGGATAGAAGAGTTGATTAAGGATATCGAATACCGCCAGTTAGAAGAGAGAATCTTTCCCCTGCTACCCGCCACCTGGCACGGAGAGCTGCGCTATTTTACGGAAGATGAATTTTCCAGCAAGATAATTGATCATGGTGTAGTAAAAATAGTCAAAGCTCATGAAATTGGGAAGCGTTACAACCAGAACAGTTACTCGCCGTTGGATGGCGAGGTAATCCGGGCCTGTGATCATCTTGCAGCTTATATCGAAACTTTTCTCTCCAT
The DNA here is from genome assembly GCA_016874655.1 of Bacillota bacterium. Taxonomy (GTDB): domain Bacteria; phylum Bacillota; class Dethiobacteria; order DTU022; family DTU022; genus UBA993. The sequence goes on from VGTO01000010.1 coordinate 329, forward strand.
CTCACATGGCATCAAATCGTCACATTTGGAAGAGGGAAACCGACAACTCTATCGTCACAACAGCACTAAAAATATCGCCGGACTTAATTTCGGCCAGCTCTTCAGCTACTTTAAAATCTAATTTAGACGCGTCTGCTCAGGGGCTGTTACATTGACTTTTATTGCCTCTTGCATTAGAATGATATAGTAACTGGGTATCAGATATATCGATAAGTAAATATCGGGGCGTGGCGCAGCTTGGTAGCGCGCTTGACTGGGGGTCAAGAGGTCGAAGGTTCAAATCCTTTCGCTCCGACCACTATTTATCTTATAGGGAAGTGATGCCTAAGGTTTATAAAAAGAGTAGGGTTTATCTTCAGAAAGGATGTGCTGCAGTAGTGAATAAAAGGTTATTTATAACCGCTATTGTAACAATAATGGTCTTACTGATCTTGGCTATGCCGGCTATGGCTGAAGTTAACCGCTACCGCTATTCAAGCATGCACTTCAGATACATCGGCGATATTTTCCACGAAAGAACGATTGACTTTGAGCTGCATGGGGGAGGGGCTTATTTTTCCATTGAGGGAAAAGGCTCTGCCAGCGGCTCTCATTATGCTACCGAGGTTGAATATAAAAAGCGCAACCCGGCGGCGGAAGTATACAGGATTACTGCGCTGAGTTTAGAGGCATATATGACCGGCACAACTGCCCTGGACGCTGCCGAAGATGAGAAAATGCTAATCATGTCAGTGATTAAACTGCCGAAGCAAGGCGTGGAAATGTCAACCGGGGTTGAGATGGACCCGGGTGAAACCGGTTTTATCAGCCATGATATTCTTTCAAGCCAAAGTTCTTACGGTAATTATCTGAAAATGACCAACCACTTCGGCAATACCGGGGGAACAACCAAGCGGATTCTCGAAATCCCCGGTTATCTGAAGGACCAGATGCGTGTTGACGGATATGCCGAGGTGTGGGACACAACTGAAATGCGTGATGGGAAGCATAAATCTGGTTTTTGGGATATGCTACCCTAAATTGGATGGCTACATGTTTATGGGAGAAGGTTTTCCGGCTACATAAAATTCGGAAAACCTTCTTTTTTGACAGTCAAAAAACAGCCCGCTATACTATAACAGGAACTAGTAAAATAAAAAGAAAGAGAGGTCTGATTTGGAATGGCTGAAGAAACCCTGCACGAGAAACAGCAAAAATCATTTTTCCGGGCTGAGGTTCTCAGAGGCAATATCTCCGATTACCAGGAAGCCCTGAAAACAATGCCGACCGGCTTTGGCCGGTGGCCTCAGATCATGGAAAGTCAAACTAGAATCAAGAACTATTTTAAAGCGAGCGATGAAGATTGGGAAAACTGGCGCTGGCAGATGAAAAACCGGGTTACGGACACCGCCGTTTTAAAAGAGCTCTTGCCGATCGATAAAAGCGAATTGGAAGAGATTGAAAAAACAGGCTCAAAATACCGTTGGGCTATATCACCTTACTACCTGAGCCTGATCGACCCGGCAAAAATAAATGATCCGGTGAGGATGCAGTGTGTCCCCTCGATCAATGAATGTATGGATCATGATGGCTATGAAGATCCGATGGCTGAAGAATATACTTCCCCGGTTTCGGCTTTGACTCGCCGTTACGCCGACCGCTTGATCGTCAAGATTACCAACCAGTGCGCAATGTACTGCCGTCACTGCCAGAGACGCCGCGCTATAGGAGAGCTTGATTTAGTCACCCCACGGGCCGAATTGGAGGAGGCGATTGAATATATCCGCCGCAATCGCGAGGTCAGGGATGTGCTTTTAACCGGTGGCGATAGTTTTATGATCGACAATAAAACAATTACTTGGTTGCTCTCTGAACTTGAAACGATACCCCATGTAGAGATCAAAAGGCTTGGAACCAGGACCCCGGTTACCATGCCCCAGCGGATTGATGATGATCTGTGCCAGATTCTCTCTGAACATTTACCCCTCTATGTGAATACGCACTTTAACCATCCGCAGGAGATAACCCCGCGAGCTCAGGAAGCCTGCTTTAAATTGGCCAGGACGGGAGTTAGTCTTGGCAATCAGACCGTGCTTTTAAAGGGAGTGAACAATGATCCCTTTGTGATCCGGAAGCTAAACCAGGATTTGCTGAAAATTATGGTTAAACCCTATTATATCTTTCATGCTAAGGCGGTCAGGGGAACGGCTCATTTCAGGACCAAAGTTGAGGAAGGGATTGAGATCATGGAGAAGCTGAGGGGCTATACCTCCGGTCTCGCTGTTCCGACCTTTGTCGTTAATGCTCCACTTGGGCGTGGTAAATCACCGATGCTGCCAGAATATCTGGTCAGCAGCGGTAAGGATTACATCATGATCAGAACCTGGGAGAATAAGATTGTCCGCTACGAAAATAAGTAAGGGGATTACGCATTTTTATCCCCTTACATAGTCAAAAATCGGTTTCCAGTTAACATGCTTGTCCATGGTTTCCTGCACGATAGCAATGGCCTCTTTATTCTGAGGGTGAATACTGCGGTAGACACTCTGCAGGTTCTCGACAGTTGAGTAAGTGTCTTCATGGACCAGGATTACCGGTACACCCTTTTCTGCGGCCCGGGAGAGAACGCGCACATCGGGGTAAAGACCGCCGGTAAAGATAATGACCGAGGTACTGGTTTCGAGGGCGGTAAGAGCCATGTCACTGCGATCACCGCCCGTAATCAGCGCTTTATTTGGCGCCCTGCGTAAGTAACCCAGCGCGCTTTCTATGGTCATCGTACCGATTACCACATTTTCAACCAGGCGGTTTAAGTTGTCGGGGGCAGCGAGCAGCTCGCCGTGCAGGGCATCATAAAATTCGGCAACTGTTGGTGAAGATATCTCAAGCCGGCGGGGAATCACACCGAGAACGGGAAAACCTTTCTCTTCAAGAGTGCTGCGATAAATACTGTTGCTCTTGATCCACTGGGCCTGGTCTACATTGTTAAAGATACAGCCGATCACCTGGATCTGTTTGGCAATCCAGAGATCAAGGTAGAGCAGGTTTTCGTCCAGCTGAAAATCGTTATCAGCTCTGATTACCGGTAAAACGGCAGCGTCGAGGGAGGCTGCCAGTGAAAAATCATCTAAACCATTGTTGGCGCCGACGAATGGCTCAATACTGCCGTCGATCAGAACCAGGTCATACCCTTCCTGGCAGCTCCGGTAAGCTTCTGTAATCCGGGGCAGTAAACCCGGCAGCTCTTTGATAAAATGAGCAGTCAGGTATTGATCATTAACGGTAATCGGTGAAATAGTTTTGCAGGATAGGGGCAGCTTAAGAATTTCCCTCATGAGGATAACATCATCGTCATCCTTTTTGACTGTTCCTTTGCGAAAACCGATTGGTTTAAAATAAGAAACTTTAAAACCTTCTTTTTTAAGTTTCATTCCAACTCCGAGAGCGGTTGCTGTTTTACCGCCGCCGGCTTTTCCTGAAAAATAAAGCGCTTTCATTTATACTCACCTCACCGTTAATGATCATTATCTTCAATTGTTATCTTAACATCCAGGGCGGTTACGCCCTTGGTATGCACACGAATCGGGTTAATATCCATCTCGGTAATCTGCTTCAAGTCGCTTACCATTCGGGCTGTTCTCAAAATCGAATCGGTTAGTGCGCCAATATCGGCCGCTTTTTTACCCCGATATCCTTTAAGCAAAGTATAGGCTTTAGTTTCGGCAATCATCTTTTCAACTTCCTCTCGGGTTACAAGCGCCGTAGCAAGCCTGAATGTAACTTCTTCAAGCAGGTTGACATAGATGCCGCCGAGGCCGAACACAACAAGCGGGCCAAATTGAATATCCCTTGACATGCCGACGATCACTTCCACTCCGTCTTCGACCATGTTTTGGACTTCAATGCCGTAGATGGGCGCATCGGGCATAAAGTAGCGGACCTTTTCCATGATCCGGGTGAAAGCCCGGCGGACCTCAGCTTCGCTATGCAGGCCGATCTCCACTCCGCCGACATCGGTTTTATGCAAAATGCGCGGTGACGAGATTTTTAGGGCAACGGGGAGGCCAACTTTGACAGCAATTTTTGCAGCCTCCTCCTCAGTTTCTGCTAAATAACTGTGGCTTACGGGAATCCCGTATGCGGCCATCATCGACGAAGCTTCATGACCCAGCATGACGACACGGCGGTCGGCCAGAACATCGTTAATCACATTTTGTGCAGCAGCCTGATCGATACTGGCAAGTTCAACCGGCTCCAGTACTGCCGGATTGTTTTTGTAGCCTGCGTAATCGACCATCCCTTTTATTGCACGGACGGATGGTTCAGGAAACGTAAAGACCGGTATTCCATTTTCAGTAAGATAATTATTACCGGTCTCCAGTGATTTGCCGCCCATGTAAACTGCCATTACCGGTTTACTTGCGAAGCGCTGGCTCAACTCGACAATTGATTTGGCAGTCTCTAGCGGTTCAGTAACAGCAGCCGGACAGAGTAGAACCAGAACGCTGTCAACATTATTGTCCTTCAAAACTGTGTCAAGCGCAAAGTGATAACGATCATTTCGCGCGTCTCCGATCAGGTCTACCGGGTTGTAGATATTAGCGGCAGGCGGGAGGTTTTCCCGTAGTTGATCGATGGTTTCTTTGGTAAAACGGGCCATTTTCAGTCCGTTTTTTTCAACTGCATCGGTGGTCACAATAGCCGGTCCGCCGGCATTGGTCACAATAGCCACCCGGGGCTGAAGGGGAAGTGGTTGCGCTGAAAAGGCGCGAGCTAAATCAAAAAGATCATTCATGCTATCTGCCCTTAAAACCCCGCACTGCCTAAAAGCCGCATCATATGCCCGGTCACTACCGGCCAGAGCGCCGGTATGCGAACTTGCCGCCTGGGCACCGGCAGTGCTGGTCCCTGATTTAAGGATTACGATCGGCTTTTTACGGGCTGCACTGGAACAGACTTTAACAAATCGGTCCCCGTTGGTAACGTCTTCGATATAGCAGAGAATAACGCTGGTTTGGGGATCATCGGCGCAGCTTTCGATAAAATCAACCTCATTTAGATCGGCTTTATTGCCAAGGCTGATAAAACTGGAAAAACCCAGCCCCATTTCAAAGCTCCAGTCCAGAATTGATACCAGCATAGCACCGCTCTGCGAGATAAAAGAGATATTACCCCGATTTGGAAAACCGTTGGCGAAAGAAGCATTAATTGGTGAGTGGGTATTCATTAATCCAACGCAGTTCGGTCCGAGCATCCGCATGCCGAACTCTCTGCAGATCTTGAGCAACTCCTGCTCCAGCTTATGACCCTCAAGACCAACCTCTTTAAACCCGGCCGTAATTACTACTAAGCCTTTAACACCGGATTGGCCACATTCACGAGCTACCTGGCCTACTTTTGCTGCCGGTATGGAAATAACTGCCAGCTCAACCGGCACGTCGATATCTTTAATGCTGCAGTAGCATTTACGGCCACCTATTTCTGATTCACGGGGGTTAACCGGATAAATAGCGCCTTTGTAACCGCTTTTAATAATATTGTCGAGGATAGCATAACCGATTTTCTGCGGTGACTGCGAAGCCCCGATTACGGCTACCTGCTGAGGATTGAATAAAAAATCAAGTCCGTTCATGATTAAAACCTTTCATTTTTAAAGGTCTGATCAGCCGCTCGCTTATCATTTATTTTATATGCAATGCTTTCTTTTAGCAATTATTAAAGCCAACATGATATTGCTATAAACAGGAAAACCGCTGCCGGCAAAGCGCTAAAGACTAGTCCGCTTCTCATTGACATTTATATTAATTTTGTTAAAATGTATCTTGACGCTTTTCATCTGATATAAATTTCGAACAAGGAGGTATAAAAGATGAGCGCTTTAGGCCGTCATATCTTGGCTGAGTTTTACGGCTGCCCTCAGGAAATCCTGTGCAACCTTGATCAAATCAAGGAGCACATGGTGGCAGCCGCTATTGAAGCTGGGGCTGAAGTAAGAGAAACTGTATTTCATCAGTTCTGTCCCCAGGGCGTCAGCGGCGTAGTTGTAATTTCAGAGTCACATCTGGCTATTCATACCTGGCCAGAATATGGCTACGCGGCAGTTGACGTTTTCACCTGTGGTCAAACCGTTAATCCATGGGTGTCCTGCAACTATTTGAAACAAGCGTTTTCAGCCCAGAACATGTCGGCCCGGGAAATTAAGCGCGGCATCTTTGATGTCGACCTTGAACATAAAACTGCAGCAAACTATTAGCATTTAGCTGCCAGGGGAGTATAGTCGATGCCTGCTGAGGAACACAAATGGTTTATAGAACATACTTCACCCGGGACGGCCCACATGTTTGGTGTTGTCAACTTCTTAAAAAGCAGGCGCACCAAATATCAGCAGGTTGAAATTGCCGATACTGAGCAGTTTGGAAGGATTTTAATTCTAGACGGAAAAATTCAATCCTCTCAGTATGACGAGTATATTTATCACGAGGCGTTGGTTCATCCGGCGATGCTGACTTGTCCAACGCCTCGGTGTGTACTGGTAACCGGGGGAGGAGAAGGAGCAACCCTAAGGGAGATCTTGAGGTATCCTTCAATTGAAAAACTGGTAATGGTTGATTTAGATCAGGAAGTGGTTGAAATCTGCCGCGAATTTTTAAGCAGCTGGCACCAGGGTAGTTTTGAAGACCACCGCGTAGAGTTGCTGTTTATGGATGCCCGACAATACTTAGAAGAGACAGATCAGTTATTTGACGTTATTATCAGTGATGTACCGGAACCGGTGGAAGCCGGGCCTGCCTTGAAGCTCTTTACAAAGCAGTATTTTGATCTGATTGGCAAGCGGTTAACCGCTGGGGGCTCATTTGCCTTGCAGGCCGGCGACTATGGTTTGCCGTTTATTGACGCACACTGCGCGATTTATAATACCATCAGGCAGATCATGCCTTTTACCTTGTCTTACCGCGCTTTTGTGCCCTCTTTTAATACTGAATGGGGCTTTATAGTAGCTGCTCCTGAAGAACGAAAGATGCCTGCGGGAGAGGTTCTTGATCTTTTAATTCAGGAACGCTCCCTTAATTTGCGGTATTATGACAGTGAAACCGCCAGGAGCATCTTTTCGCTGCCGAAAGACATCAGGGCGCGGCTGGCGGCAGAGACGAAAATCATTGATGACGATAACCTGCTAGCGATATATTAGATGATATAAAGGACATAAAAGGAGACTGGAATGCAAAATAGAGACCGAACTTTTCTAATGGTTAAACCGGACGGTGTGAAACGTGCTCTAATTGGCACTGTGATTAGCCGCTTAGAAAACAAGGGCCTGAAGCTTATAGCGATGAAACTGATGCAGATCAGCCCAGAACTTGCCGCCCGCCATTATGGTGAACATCAGGGTAAGCCTTTTTATGATGGTTTAATAGAATTCATCACATCAGGCCCGGTTGTGGCGATGATCTGGGAAGGCGACGATGCGGTCGAAATGGTTCGCACCATGATCGGAGCTACCGATCCGAAAAGGGCTGCTCCGGGAACAATGCGCGGCGACTTGGCGGTGTTTATGGGTAAAAATATCGTTCACGCTTCAGATTCACCGGCCAGCGCGGAGCGGGAAATGAACCTTTTTTTTAGCAATGTCGAGCTTTGCACATACAAACTTCCACATGAGAACTGTTTATACGATTGAAATAATCAGAGCAGAACTTGTGCAGCTAAATCCATATAACTTAAATCATAAAAAAGTGGTTAAAGGCCACTTTTTTTGTTGCATTAATCTGCTGATTGATTTATAATAAATATAACCAATTAAGTTAGTAATACAAAAGGCGGTGACTACATTGTTTGCACAAAAATGTCCGGGACAGGATATGCGTTATTGGACAGCCGAAGATGTTTATGAAGAAAAATGCCCGCAGTGTGGTGCGATGATCGAATTTTTTAAAACTGATATTCGCCTGCGCTGTCCAAATTGCAAAACGAGGGTAGCCAATCCCAGGTTCGATATGGGTTGTGCCCAGTGGTGTTCCTACGCGGAACAGTGTCTCGGTTCCGGTGCAAAAGGACTAAAAACGAAGTCGATCAAGCTTGCTCTCGAAGATGAGCTTATTGCCAGAGCCAATTGTTTTCCGGAAGTGGTTAATCAAGTTAGAGCTGTATTTGAAAAAGCAGAAGAGATCTGTGCCAAAGAGGGGCTTGATTTGCCGCCGATTATTGCCAACGTTTTGGCACTGATCTTAAAAAAGCTTGAGCTAATTGATTCACCCGTGGAATACCTGCAAACAATTGGGAAGAAGTTGGCCATGCCGCCTGCTGCTTTTACCGAAACCATTGATTTGGCAACAAAACTGGCTGATGGCAATCAGCCAGAGAGAGCGGAGCAAGCTGTCCTCAGTTTGCTTGAAGAAATTAGTGTAAGGCAGCCGGCCTGAAATGCTGGTCCAGATTGTTTGTATGGTGGTAAAAAAGATAAAATCTGATGGAGGAATTAAAAATGGAAAAAGTAATGAGAAAAATTATCTCGATCGACGAAGAAAAATGTGATGGCTGCGGGCTTTGTATCCCATCCTGCGAGGAGGGAGCGCTACAGATAGTAGATGGTAAGGCCCGGTTGGTAAAAGAAATTTACTGCGATGGTCTGGGTAACTGCCTGGGCGAATGCCCCCAGGGTGCGATTGAGATCATCGAAAGGGAAGCAGACCCATTTGATGAGGCCGCTGTGGAAGAACATCTTGAACGGCTTGGAAAAGAAAAAGAGATTGAAACAGAAGAAGAATGCAGTGTCTGTTGCGGCAGCAGCCTGATCAGAGAATTTAAACCGCAGGGCAGAGATGAGTCGGCTGTAACAAAAGCTTCTTTTGAACCAGAACCGGAACTTCGCCACTGGCCAGTGCAGCTTCATCTTGTTAATCCACAGGCGCGTTTTCTGCAGGAAGCAGACCTGTTGATTGCCGCCGACTGCGTTCCCTTTGCTTACGCTGATTTTCACCGAAAATTTTTGGCAGGAAGATCACTGATTATTGGCTGTCCCAAGCTAGATGACGTAAATACTTATCATCAGAAGCTGGTTCAGATCTTTAAACTGAATAACCTAAAAAGCATTACCCTTGTTCACATGGAAGTCGGCTGCTGTTTCGGCATTTCTAAGCTGGTTAAATCGGCGTTGGCCGAGGCCGGGGTCTCTACACCGCTGGAAGAGATAATCGTCGGGGTGGATGGCAGTATAAAGTAGAGGTTGGCATTATTCGATGATCATGGTAGGCACGCGGCTGCATTTAGCATTCAAGGGCAGCCGCTGCAGCCAATTCCTTAATCGTAGCCTCTTCAAGGACTTTAAGCATTTCCTGTTGTGCCCTTGACCAGATACCTCTCAGGGAACAAAGCTGTTGGTCGCGACAGGGTTTGCTGCTAAAAAGGCAGCGGGTGATGCCAATCGGTCCGTCAACCGCTTCAATTACAGCTCTTAAATTTATCTTATGCGGATCAGTTATCAATCTGATCCCACCGGTAGGGCCGCGTGTGCCCTCTGTCCATCCTGCTTCTTTCAACACTGCTAATAACTGAACAACCAGGTTAACAGGGATAGAACGCCTGGCAGCGATATCCTTGCTGGTGATAGTTGTGCCTAATGGATGCGCTGCCAGTTCAGTCAGTATAATCACTGCGTATTCCGCTTTTTTTGTAATCATTACTAAGTCTCCATTCAATTATAACTAAATTAGTTATATTATAAGACAGCAGGATGTCAAGGTCAACATTAGATAAGAGAAAGCTGATTAGCATTACGTGGTATATTTATCAAATAATTGAAACTGCATCTTAATTGTAGTATAATTACAACATAAGGTCCCTGAAAATGAGGCGAATTAAATGAAAATAGATAGAATAAGTAGCCTATTGACTTTTATAGTCCTGCTGATCACGATCATGATGGCTTTTGCTGCTCAGGCGCCATCGGTTACGGCTGCTCAAAAACCGGTTTATGTTGTGGAACTGGACGGTGCTGTTACTGCTGGCTTAAATAACTATTTAGAACGTCAAGTCGAGCTTGCGCAAACTGAAGAAGCTCAGCTCTTTGTCCTGATCATGAATACGCCAGGAGGGCTGGTCGATGCAACGCTTAAAATCAATCAGCTTTTCCTGAATGCTAAAATACCTGTTGCGGTATTGGTAGCGCCATCAGGGGCGATTGCCGGCTCAGCAGGAGCATTTATTCTTATCTCAGCTGATCTGGCGCTGATGGCGCCGGGTACTACAGTTGGGGCAGCTCAGCCGATTGCTTTTTCACCTGAAGGGGCGGAATCAGCTGATCAGAAAACAATCAACTTCTATGCCGGTCACCTGCGCAGCATTGCCCGTGAGAAAGGACGCCCTGAATCGGTTGCAGAAAGGTTTGTCACAGAAAACCTGACTATTGATGCCCGTGAAGCGCTGGAACTCGGCATCATCGATTACATTACTGCCGATTTAACGGAACTGCTCGAAACGGTGGACGGTATGGTAATCGAAAAACAGGGCATAACCTACAGTTTTGAAACAGCAGGGGCGACAATATTGAGGGAAGATATGAACTTAAGGGAGCGCCTGCAAAACTGGCTGAGCGACCCACAAATAGCCTTTCTGGTATTGATCATTGGCTTTTTGGGCATCTACTTTGGCTTGAATGCACCCGGGACGATCGTTCCCGAAGTTAGCGGTTTGATTTTAGTTATTCTTGGTATTTACGGTATCGGTCTTTTCGATACCAATACAACCGGGATAATTTTATTGTTGGTCGGGTTGGGTTTGATCATTGCCGAGCTCTTTACAGCCGGTTTTGGCATACTAGGTATAGGAGGATCACTTTCTATGGTTGCCGGGGCAATTTTATTACCAATGGAACCTTTAATGGCGAGAGAATGGTATACTACTTTTTTGATCACCGTCGTCGGAACGGTAATCGGGCTGTTAATCATTATGATCTTTATCATCCAGCGGATCATTGACAGCCGGCGTCGTTTCAGTGATGGCAGCGTTTTTTTTAACCTGCCGTCAAAAGGTTTAACCGTAAGTGAACTTAAACCGGAAGGGATGATTAAAGCCAGGGGGGAACTCTGGAAGGCTAAAAGCGCTGACGAAACAGTAATAGCATCCGGAACGGAAGTTGAAGTTGTCGGCTCGGAAGATATGATTCTCTGGGTCAAAACACTTAAAGCTGACCGTAAAACCACCTTGGAAAAAGATTAAGTTGCTTGATGGATTAACTAAACAATAAGGGAGGTAAATAACGTGTTAGAACTTCTTTTCAGTAGTGGTTTATTGATTCCGATTATCCTGATTCTGTTTTTCTTCGTAGCATCGGCTTTAAAAGTGGTGCGGGAGTATGAGCGCCTGGTTGTCTTTCGCCTTGGCCGTCTGATTGGACAAAAGGGCCCCGGGCTGGTATTTATGATCCCGGTCGTTGATCGATTTGTCCGCATTTCATTGCGGATTATCACCCTTGATGTACCGACCCAGGAGGTTATCACCCGTGATAACGTTACAACCACTGTAAACGCTGTTGTTTATTACCGGGTAATTGATCCAAACCGGGCGATCAACAACGTGGAAGAATTCAAGATGGCCACAGCCCAGCTGGCACAGACCACCCTCAGAAGTGTGGCCGGTCAGGCTGATCTTGATGAACTGCTTTCAGAGCGGGACAAATTAAACCAGAAGATCCAAATCATTCTGGACGAAGCGACCGATCCCTGGGGCATCAAGGTAACCGCAGTGGAGATTAAGGATGTCGGTATTCCCGAAGCTCTGCAAAAGGCCATATCAAGGCAGGCGACTGCTGAGCGCGAACGACGGGCGGTTGTCGTCCAGGCCCAGGGCGAGAAAGAAGCAGCCGGTAAAATTGCTGAAGCGGCTAAGATCCTTAATTCCGAGGAAGGTGGCTTTTACGTTCGTTTGCTGCGCACCCTTCCTGAAATTGCCAGTCAACAGGGCTCCATTATCGCTTTCCCGCTGCCAATCGAATTAAAGCACCTGTTGCCGTTAACAGGGGATACTAAACCGAAAGCTAAAAAAGAGTCATAATTAAGTTGACGCGATCTAATAATGGATCATACTAACCGGAAACTCAATATACCCTACAAAACCGCTTTTGTGGTCAACCCCACCAGCGGAGCTGGGCATGCCGGGAAGACGTGGCCGCAGATAGCTGCAGTGCTAGATCAATCCGGCCAGCAGTATAAAGTATATTTTACCCATAGTAGTGGGGATGGAAAAACTTTAGCGGCAAAGGCAGTTAAAGAAGGAGCCGAGCTGGTTGTAGCCGTTGGTGGCGACGGCACGTTGTTTGAGGTGGTCAACGGCATCAATCCCGACCAAACTGTCTTTGCTGTTATTCCTCTCGGTACGGGAAATGGTTTCCGGCGCTCCTGCGCTTTGCCCGGGCATTGGCAAGCAGCGCTGTTGGGCTTAGGCAGCTGGCAGCCTCGTCGTATCGATCTGGGAATGATCAACGGTACCTATTTTCTAAATGTTGCCGGGATCGGTTTTGATGCAGCGGTTGCCGAGATGGCTTCAGAGAAATATAAAATAATTAAAGGTTACACTGCTTATGTCGTTGCATTTTTTGACGAGTTAACGCACTTTGATCATTTTAACACCCGGATTAAGTGTGATCAGTGGGAGATTGATCAACCTGATACGCTGTTAGTGCTAGTGGCAAACGGCTCCTACTATGGTGGCGGCTTCACTATAGCCCCACAGGCAGAAATCGACGATGGCCAGCTTGACCTGATTATTATTCGCAAGTTGAATAACCCGGAAACAACCTTGCTGGCTTTTCAGGCCATGGTCGGCAAACACCTCGATCACTCGGCGGTCATAACCACAAAAATTGATCGTTTTACGGTTGAAGCTGATCACCAGGTTCCGATGCATATCGATGGCGAGGTGATTGGCAAACTACCGGTGGAAATTGGCATTAAGCCGGGAGCACTGCAAATCATTGCTCCACCAAAGACTTATAGCGACTGCTGATCGCAAAAATATTTAAATCAGCCCCTTGATCAGCATAAAAAGAGTGGTTATAATAACAGGGCAGGAAACATTGCGAGCGTGGCGGAACGGCAGACGCGCTAGGTTCAGGACCTAGTGGGCGTAACGCCCGTGGAGGTTCAAGTCCTCTCGCTCGCACCAGAAAACAATAGTGACGGGGTTTTAATCCCGTCACTTTAATTTTAAACTCAGACATGAATCATAATCTAGCTGGCGATCTCACGCTTTAGATAATATCCACTTTGAGATCGCCTATGGGATAAGTTGAACAAGGATGGATATAGCCATATTCAAGATCCGCCGCTCTCCTGCGATCTGTTTCTTTTAGCACATATATTTCTCCTGACTGGAGCAGGGTGCGACAGAAACCACACTCACCTGAACGGCAGTGCGCAGGTGGTTCGAGTCCGGCACGCTCAAAAGCTGTCAGGATGGTTTCTGCAGTATTTGCTTTTAATTTGCCTTCTTTAGTCCTAAAGGTATATTCGATCGTAACCTCCCGGCCGCCTATATCGGATGGATAATCATGGAACTTAATAACATCTTTAAAATTGCCACTAAGCTCCTTTCTTATCAATCGCGGTGGAAGATTCAGTAACGCCAACTCGCTAAGGCAGTACCTGTACATCGCTTCCGGTCCGCAGATAAAGTAACTATAATCAGTTGGCTCATCGATTATACTCTTGATTAATTCCATACTGATTAGGCCGGTAAGCCCCTTGTAACCCGGAGAGGGATCACTGATAACGTGAAATATTTTAATATTTTCCGGATTCGCCTGGGCCAGCTGGTTCAGTTGTTCGACAAAAATTATTTCATGTTCACTAGTGCTACCGTAAATCAAGGTAATGTGTGGGGTCTTATTGGTGGCTATAACATCCTGGATCATCGAATAAAAGGGTGTAATACCGCTTCCTCCGGCCAGCGCAATAAGTTTATTCTTGTCGCGCAGCGGTTCATGGTAAAAATAGCCAAAAGGCCCTTCGGCTTTAATAACCATGCCTTCTTTCCAATTTTCCCAGGCATGTTTGCTGAAAAAACCGTCTTTTTTGTGGCTGATTGTTATTTCATAAAAAGTATTGGACCGGTGGGGCGAAGATGATATTGTGTAAGGGCGGCTGGCAACCCCCTGATCAACATTATCCCTGACCACTAAATACTGGCCAGCCCTAAAGGGGGGTAGCGGTGCATTTGGCGTATTGTTTGTCAGTTGGTAGGTTCTCGCCAAATTGGATTCATCCCTGACAGTAGCTATCTGCAAATGAAGAATCGAAGGATGGAGGTTGTTTGCCAGATTGAAAACCGGATCATGCCTGTCTATGAAAGCTTCGGCACTGGCAACCCGTTCAGCCCGCTCACCAATAACAGCAAACATTTTGGCCATGTCATCTTCCAGAGACCTCTTTTGCATTATTGCACACCCCCTTGATCGCGATCGACTGTTTCGCCGGAGTGCAGCTTTTTCAACTGGCGAAGTACAGCGGAAGCTGCCATTCTGCCTGAAATAAGTGAAGGGGCATAACCGTGGCCCATTGTAGCGAATCCACCCGCAAATTCAAGACCTTTAATGAACCTTTCGTTTTGGGCATGTATGGAGCGGGCCATCACAGAATCCCAGGGGTCTTGCTCATAACCGTACATCACTCCCCGGTAAGCTCCGGTATAACGGGCAAAGGTCTCCGGTGTGGCAATTTCTATCTCTTCAATATGTTGTGAGAGCGAAACCCCTAAGTAGTGGCTCATTTTATCAATTACCCCGGCGGCAATTTCACTTTTCAAAGTATAGTAATCAGCAGGGGCTACCTGATCCCATGTTCCGGGACCGACCAGGGTGGTACTGGAAAGAATCGTTGTCCCCGGAGGCGAGCACTGGGGGTTGGCTTTATTGAGACAGATTACCGCCTGCATATCCTGCGGTTCGATGTTGAAGAAACCGGCATAGGCTTTGTCTGTATTCATGCTTGGACCGATAAAGTAACTGTAGCTGGTCAATCCCAGCTCTACAGGAGATCGGTCAAGCCCTAAGTAAACCACAAAGGCGCTAGTTCCAAGCCTGCGTGCGCTCGTATTTTTAAGAGCTTCTGCGGGTACAGCACTTTGCGGGCTGATTAGCTTACCGTAAACAAGGTGCGGTGACAGGTTGGCGATAACAAAAGGGGCCTTGAATTTTTCGCCCTGCGCCGACTCGACACCAACAACCCTGCCCCCATCTACCAGAATCTTATCCACTTGCGTGTTGAATAATATTTTTGCCCCCAGTTCCCTGAGTCGCTTATCCATGGCCGTTGAAAGGCCATGCGAGGTTAGGCGGGGTATATAGGCACCTTTGCTCAGATAACTGTAGAGCATCACTGCAAAGATGGTAAAGCTGAGGCGGCTGGTCGGTATGCCAATATAACACCAGTAAGGATAAATCATCTGGCGTACCTTTGCCGGCAGGTTATAGCGCTCCAGGATCTGATCGACCGTATAACCTGCGGTAGCAACAAATTCCGGATATTCGCTTTTGAGCAGATCCAGGTCCGGCGGACCCTTAACAGTTCCTAAGTAACTGAGGGCGCGTGCTATTTGCCTGCAGTCAGCCATGAAATTTGACAGAATATCGCTGCAACCGGGAACCTGCCTAGCAATGGTTTCAATGAAGTTATCAACTCCAAAAGGCAAACTGAGGTTAAGGCCTTCATTTTCAAGAATGAGATGGTATGCTTCGGGAACAGGTAAAAAATCGATATTGAGTTGTAGCTCATCTTCTAAAAAGCGGCGTACAGCCCCTTTTTTATCGGGTGGACCAATATCCGACAGCTCGTGCAGCGAAACCTCGAATTCAAAACGCCCCCGCACAAAACTGGTGGCGAATCCGCCAGGCAAATTATGCTTCTCCAGCAGAAGTACCCTTACGCCTTCCCTGGCTAATTTTAGCGCCGCGGCAAGTCCTCCCAGACCACTGCCGACAACAATTACATCATAAATATCATCCGCGTGTATAAGAGTTTTGTTTTCTGCACGGGCCATACAATACACCCCTTGCTCATTTATTCTTACATCAACCAGGGTGGATTCTAAGATTCTTCAAATATCAGGTCAGAGCTATTTTCCCTTAAATTCTGGTTTACGCTTTTCCAAAAAGGCCATTACCCCTTCGCGGTGATCTTTAGTCTGGAAACAGAGGCTCTGGGCATAAATTTCCAGCTCCATAACCGTATCAAGACTTAAGTTTTCACTGGCATTAAGGATTTCCTTGGCCTGTGCCAGAGCAATGGGAGGGCCCTCGGCAAGCTGTTCAGCTACCTTTAGCACTTGAGGCAGCAGATCGTCTTCAGCATAAACATGATTAACTACCCCAATGCGGGCTGCCTCCGCAGCGGTTATATTGGATCCAAAGAAAACTAGTTCTTTTGCCTTTTGCAGACCGACCAAGCGTGGCAAGAAGTAGAGGGCCCCGCAGTCGGGAACGGCAGCGACCTTGATAAAGGCCATCCCGAACTTGGCCGACTCAGAAGCGTAAATCAGGTCACACATCAGGGCCAGGGAAAAACCTGCTCCCACTGCATAACCGTTTACAGCAGCCAACACCGGTTTGGCAACTCGGGTCAGCTCCATAATCTGACGGTAACCTTCTTTCAGCCACTGCCGACCTTCGATCAGTTCAAAACCCTGCATCAACTTGCTTAAATCGCCACCGGAAGAAAAAACCTTCCCGGTGCCGGTAAGCACGATGGCGCCGATGTTTTCATCGGCGCCTGCATCGCGAATGGCTTCTACCAGTTCAAGGGCCAGGTCGGCCTCAAGGGCATTCATCATCTCAGGCCTGTTTAGCCTGATCATTGCCACTCGGTTTAGCTTTTCATAAATAATTGCTTCAAATTCGCGCACCTGTTCCACCGTCCTATTCTAATCCAACTATGCATATACTACATACATTTTGGGAAGGAACGCCTCCGAGATTATGGGTCAGACCGATTTTGGGTTCTTTCACCAGGCGATCTTCGGGCCAGCGTTGCAAGAGCTGGTTGTACATCTCATAGAGCATACGCAGGCCGGAGGCGCCGATCGGATGTCCAAAGCACTTCAGTCCGCCATCCGGTTGGCAGGCTACCTGGCCGTCAAGATCATAAAAGCCGTTTAAGATGTCATCCGGAGCCTGCCCGGGCGGTGAAATCATCAGATCTTCCATGGTCACCATCTCGGTAATTGAAAAGCAGTCATGAACTTCAATCATGTCAATCTCTTCACGTGGGTTTTTAATGCCGGCCTCTTCATAAGCTTTTTTCGCTGCATGCCTGGTGGTAACCAGTCCACTGCCGTCCCACCGGTTATACATTAATTCTTCTCCGGAGCTGACAGAGATTTGCAGAGCCTTTACAGTGACCCGGTTTTGGTTTGGCTTAAGCTTTGCGGCAATTTCTGGCGTTGTTACAATTGCCATTGCTGATCCGTCACTGACACCACAGCAATCAAATAAGCCCAGCGGATAAGCAACGAAGGGCGAATCGCAGATTTGTGATTCTGTAACCTCTTTACGCAGGTGCGCCTTGGGGTTCTTGGCTCCGTTTTGGTGGCTTTTCCAGGATATGTGGGTAATTGCTTTTTTTATTTTATCCATGGGGATATTATGGCTTTTTTCATAGGCGGTAGCCAACTGGGCAAACATACCGGGTGCGGTGGCATTGGGGTTAATCAACCTTGCCATCTGGCCAAAAATCGGTGAATCGGGCAACCCTCCATAACCTATATCTTTTAGTTTCTCAACTCCGGCGGCCAGAACAATGTCATAAGCCCCCGAGGCTACAGCATAACAAGCGCCTCTGAATGCTTCTGTACCCGAGGCGCAAAAGTTTTCCACCCTGGTAACAGGAATATAGGGTAGGTGCAGGCTATTGGCCAGGTAACATCCACCCTTGCCGATACTGACTTCATCAATATGATTACCGATCCAGGCCGCCTGGATATCTTTTTTTTCTAATCCCGCATCTTCAAGGCATTCAAGGAAGGCTTCGAGCAGCAGGTCGCTCGAATCATCTTCCCAGCGCTCGCCAAAAACCGAGCAGCCCATCCCTAAAATTGCTACTTTGTTCTTGATGCCACTAGGCATTCTTAATCGCCTCCCCGGCTGGAATAGCTTTCCAGAAGTAAAAAGTGTCGTCCCGTTTTTGATCAAAATACTTTACCCTGAAAGAAAAATGTACCGGCATCCCCACCCGCAGGTCTTCAAGGGTGCAGTCGGTGAAATCGATCATTAAGCGGCCTCCGCCAACAAAATCTATATTGCCGTAGATAGCCGGTGGATTAAGTGTCGCAGCAAGCATGTCGGATGTGAAACTGACAATGTGGCCACCCTTACCGGAGAGAACAACTTCTTCCATGCGGTCTATGGCACCGCAATCAGGGTTGATACAGATTCGTTGCGGGGGGTACTGTTGGGTGCCGCACTCCAGGCAGCGAGTGCCCTGCAGGCTCAGGATAGCTTTACGATTTCGCCAGACCAGCGACCAGCGGGTCAGGCGCTCTTCCTCACCGCGCATACCCAGTTCTACAGGCAGCATATCGCGCCAGGCCAGGTACTTGTAAAAATTATCGAATTCCTGGCTGTTTTTCAGTGAATCGCTGACCCTTTTCCGGTCAGCAAAGTCGGCTATGGCTTCAGTTACTTCGAAGAGGATCGCATCACAACCATTGCCATAACTGACCAGCAGTAGTTTGTCACCGGGTGCGGCATCTTCCAGGGCCCTGGCTAGCATTAGCAGAGGATGCGCTGAACCACTGTCACCGGCATCCATCATCAGGTCATCCTGGACCTGGTTAAACTCAAGACCAAGGTCACGATTGATCTTCTTGCGTGCTCCGCCGTAGTAGCAGGGGTAAATAATCTTGTTAATCGCAGAGAGCTCCAGATCATATTTTTTGCAGATGCCAGCTATAGCTTCCGGGATTAGCCGATCATAGCCTAGATCACGAATCCAGCGCTCTTCCCACTGCCGATCATATTTTGAATTTGCGCCGCGAAAGTGGTCAACAAAATCATATGCGGTTGAAAATGAACCGACATATTTGGCGATAACATCTTTGTCTCCGACTAATATTGCTGCTCCGCTATCACCGAAGACCATCTCCTGGACAGAACCGACCTTTCCCAGCCGGCAATCAGCAGCACAGGCCAGGGCTTTATGACCGCTTCCGGCGCCAACATGCTCAAGGGCGGACAGAAGCGCCGCCGTTCCTGATTTCACAGACCCGGAAAAATCGGCAGTCCTGATCTCTTCACGGGTGGCCAGCGCCCCGGCAACGATATTGGCATTTTGTCTCTCTTTAAAAGGTGCGGTCGTGGTCGCGAAGTATAGGGCGTCAACATCTGCCGGGCTAAAACCATTCAGGCACCTCACTCCGGCAGAAACAGCCATGGTGATAGCATCTTCATCGTGGTTGGCCACCGCTTTTTCACCCGCTGCATTCATGAGAATAGCCGGATTCAGCCAACCCATGGCGGCAACTATATTCATGCGGTTCAGGCGGTATCTGGGCACATAACCTGCGTAGGAACAAATACCGATCACAGCGATTAACACTCCTCTCCTGAGTTAAAGGTTCAACCAGACGACTGAATTGGTCAGGCAATATTCATTTCGCTCAGCTGTCCTGGCTCGGAAAATAATCTGGTCATTCTTTTCCCGCCACATTTCTGTAACGATCGTTTCGCCCGGAAATACATGGCGGGAAAAACGCACTTTAATCGCCTTGAAACGAGCCGGGTCATTGTTACAGTATGCTTTTAAAATGGCCCGACCGGCAAATCCGAAAGAACAGAGACCATGTAAAATCGGTTTCTCAAAACCGCCCAGTGCCGCAAAATCGGGGTCAGCATGAAGAGGGTTATAATCTCCTGACAACCTGTATAATAGAGCCTGCTGTAGGTGGGTTTTCATCTCGATCACCTGGTCGGGGGCTCGATCCGGGGGATCGTTGCCTGGCTCCGGCCCACGCTCTCCGCCAAAGCCTCCTTCGCCACGAATAAAAGCACTGAACCGGTTCATGAAGACTGCTTCACCCCGGGCATCCTTAGTTAGAACCTCAAGCTCCACCAGGGCGCCTTTACCCTTATCATAGATCCCGGCAATTTTTGGATATGAGGTTAATGTCCCGTTAACTGGAATAGGCTTGAATAGTTCAAGATATTGTTCTCCATGCAGCAGCATGGCAGGGTTAAAGTCCATTCCTTCCATGCCGATGATGTTAAAAAGAGCGCCAAAGGGTGGAATGACACCAAATGACGGCAGTGTTTCTAAGTTGCTTTCATAAACAAACTTTAGCTCATCCGGTTCAGATCCAGCGCCGACACCAAGGGCATAAAGCATTACATCTTTGGTGGTGTAAGAAAAGTCGAGTATTGGAAGTTCCTTGCCAACAAGTTTAGGATCGATGGGCATACTTATTCTCCTTTCGCCATTATTGGGCAATCATCTTTGACATGACTGTTCCAGCTTGCTCCATCGCTGAAGCGAATTCACGGGCGCCTTTCAGATCCATTATTTGCTCAATTTTTTCACTGATCATTTCAATGGTGATTTCTTTATCTGAATCAAATATATATCCCTCGCCTTCGACAACGGCCGCCCGGCTAAAATAACCGCCACCGGCGCTAAACATCTTTGCTGTTTCCTGGCATTGTTCAGAACAGAGCCAGGCCACAATGGGAGCAACAAATTCTGGTTTTATCTTACCGATAACATCTTCAGGCATCACTGTAAAGGTTAACCGCGTGCCGGCAGTAGGAACAATAGTATTGGCTTTTATATTGTAACGTGCTCCTTCCTGGGCGACACAGTTCATCATCCCGGCAATACCCATCTTGGCTGCTCCATAATTTGCCTGGCCAAAGTTACCGTAAAGACCTGCTGCTGATGCTGTTGACACTATGCGACCGTATGCCTGCTCTTTCATCGGTGCAAATGCTGCTTTTGTGCAGTAAAATGTGCCATCCAGATGTACTGACATAATTTTTCTATAGTCTTCCAACTCCATTTTTAGAAGGCTTTTATCGCGAAGTATGCCGGCATTATTAATTAATATATCGATTTGCCCATAACTCTCGATGGCTGTCTTAATGATATTCTGGGCACTATCCCAATCGGCCACACTGTCATAATTAGGCACTGCCTCGCCGCCTGCTGCTTTGATCTCATCGACTACCTGTTGTGCCGGAGTCGCATCGGCACCACTGCCATCGAAAGTACCGCCAAGATCATTGACCACCACCCTGGCGCCACGGGCGGCTAATAAAAGCGCATATGCCTTTCCCAATCCTCCTCCGGCGCCGGTAACCACTGCAACTTTATTCTTGAATCTGATTTCTTCCATTGAATTACCCCCTTGGGAAATTATTTATAGAGATTCTATGCCATTTAATGCAATTAATCAATATATTTAATTGATTTTAAAAATAAAGTATAGATGCTTTATTTTTCACATTTATTTTAAGCTTCGAAAGGATTTATCTAAGATACGTATAATCTATATATAAAGCGCACTAGAAAAGGAGCAGCGATTTTCGATGGAAGTGTCTGCCGACGAACGGGTCATGCGCATCGGTGGTTTATCAAAATTATCCGCCATCAGCAAACAACTCATTCACTATTACCTGCGCATGGGTTATCTTCATCCGCCTGTTTACAAAAAGGGCAACCAGGCTTTTTACAGCCAGGAGCACCTTGATCGTCTTCAATTTCTTAAAAGATGTAATGACGAAGCAATTCCCCTTTCCTATGCCTCCTCGATGTGGGAAAGAAATGCTGATAAAAAGAGCAGAAATAGGCAAAAGCACCAACCTGGAGACTGTACAGAATCGACAACCAGGGAAATGATCATCCAGGATGCATCCCGTTTATTCTTACGTAAAGGCTATAACAGCACCACGATCGCGGAAATAATGGAAAGCGTTGGCATTACAAAGCCATCTTTCTACTATTATTTCAAAGATAAAAAAGATCTTTACCTGACCTGTCTTGACAGCATATTTGATGCCATTTCCGAAAGCGCGCTTGACAGCATTAGGCAGGAAAAATCTGCTCTCAAGCGTCTTGATCAGCGCTGGAAGGCCGGTCAAACTTATTCAAAGCGCCTGTCCATCTCGATCAACCTCTTAAAAGAGTCATTGGCACAGGAAGATGAAGAAGAAAGAGCCCGTGCTGAAGCTATATTACGCAAATCCTGGGTTGACCCCCTGACCAAAGATCTGGAACGGGGCGTAAGAAGCGGTGACTTGCGCCCTATCAGGAGCGAGATAGTCAGCTTCGCCCTGATATCACTGCTTGACACATTTGTTTATCGTGAAATTCTTGACAAAAAATATGGAGCAGAAGCGGTTTCAGAAACAGTATTTGATTTAATTTTAAACGGCCTGCTCAAAAGGAATTAAGTTAAACTTCCTTACTGCTCATATTATGAAAAGCAAAGGAGTTATTAAATCGAAGATTTATAGGCCAGGAGCTGTGTTAACCTACTGGCGCAGATCAAAGATCTGCTTAACAGAGATACCGCTTTCCAGGCCAATTTTATTTGTAATTGCCTCATATGAGCCTTTTTTAACCGCAACCGCTAGCCGGTGTTCTTCTCTAATATCATTTTGCAGCTTAGTTGCCAATTCTTCCTCGTTTATCCCGCCTGCCGGCTTTACGGTAATATTCAAAGAATCATTGCCATTTTTACTGACAATTTCCGCATGCCAGGCTAAGACATCTTTGCAACCGAACATGTAACGACGCAGGGCATTACCATTAAAAACGACTGAAGCTTTCTCGCTAATAAGATCATAATAATCGTGCCTGTGTTCAATATCACCTAATATGCGCGGAACAGTGTGGCCGCAATTAGGGCAAGGTTCACTGGAAAGCCCCCCAGTAGTTAAATCACCGGTCCGAAAACGCAAAACCAGGGTTCCACGGCTATCAAGGTTAGTGATAACGATTTCACCTTTTTCACCCTCACCAAGGCTTTTGCCCGTTTGCGGGTTAATGATTTCAACCAGAATCTGGTCCGGATTAAGGTGATAGCCAAAACCAGGGCTGCATTCGGCGAATCCTGCTTTAGCCATCGAAAGAAAATAGACCCGCTGAACCAAATTATTGGCTGCTTTACACTGCAGCATCAGCTCCTTAATGCTTTCAACTACAACCATGGGGGCATAATCCATACCGATAATAACTCGTTCAAGGGAGGGGGCGTCAGTTTTTTGACGTAGCATTGTCTGCAGGGTAGCCAGGACAAACAGAGGGTGGGAAACTAATACCGGAGCCCCCATATTGTTCATGGCTAAGATGATTTTTTCCATACCGAGTACTCGACCGCCGCCAGAATGAAGAGCTGTAGCGCCCAAAGTCATAGCAGAATGAAAAAGCTGCCACACTGAAATATGAGGGGCATAGCTGAAGGCATTAAGCATGGTATCATCGCGCTTCAGGTTTAGAATATCGTTAAGTCTGGTTCCGGTTTCCTCGAGATTATTCAGGTCGTACCTGGTATAAACAATAGGGATCGGGTCCAGATCATTGCCCTTAGTGTAAAAGAGCTGGGACATCCTATATTCGGTGGGATCGGGTTCCGCGCATTTCCTGCCCAAAAGGGCAAACTTTTTCGGTTTTGGAGTACTTTTTAAACCCTCAGGTACTTGCAAAATAAAGCGCTTTGCCCGCTCGGGATCATGTTCGCTGGAGAGCATATCCTGCTTTGATGTAAAGGGTATATTATCAAGATCGCTCCGACCCTTGATCGCGGTAGGATCTAATCCCTGGCTCTTAAAAAGGTTGCTATAATAGGGGTGATTACTAAATATTTCATCCTGCACTATTTTGCTGAGCAGCTCATCCTGAAGTTTCTTAATATTATTGGCCGGCATCCGGCTGATTTTCGACCAGTCTTGCATATTGTTCTCCTTTCTGCCGAGACATTAACCGGTGGGGCGGTTGTCGACAATGCGTTTTTCTTTTAGTTCGGTTTCCATCCCCAGTTGGCCGACAAGTTTATCAAGGGGCAGGTAAATAATATTTGTTACGGAAACTTCCGTTTCCCTGATTATTTTTTGTTTCAAGTCAGCGGTCAGGTTTTCTTCGTCCACATCAGGTTTTTTTGTGACATAAAGATAGATTTCATCCAAATCAAAAGGATCGTTGTTGCGTTTCCTTATTTCAACTTGCCACTCCTCCAGGTCGGGATGGCTCATCATCAGGGGAAAGAAGTTATTTAAATTGACCAGCGTACCCTTGATTTTTGTCATGTTAAACTCTTTAAACTCAGATTTACGTTCAATCACAGAGCTGATGCGGGGCACAGTACGCCCGCAGTTGGGACAGGGCTCATAACTGATGCCACCCCTGGCAATATCGCCGGTTCGGTAACGTACTACGCAGGTTCCGCGCCAATCGAGACTGGTATAGACTATTTCACCGTCTTCTCCTTCACCAAGCGGTTCTCCCGATTCAGGGTCAACTATTTCAATTACCTCCAGATCCGGGTAAAGATGATAGCCGTGATATTTTTCATGGGAAGGACATTCGCCCCAACCAACCTTTGATTCAGTTAACCCATAGACAGCCAGGACCATAACCTCTTCGGCTCCCAGCTGTTTTAAAAGCTCCTTAATCTTTTCTTTCAGGCCTGGCGGCACCCTTTCTCCACCGAAGAATATCTTCTTAAGCGATGAAAAATCTCGTTTTTGCTTTACCGCTTCCCGTAAGAAATAGTAGCAGTAGCCGGGAATAAATACAGCAACTGAAGGACGAAGGAATTCGAAGGCATCCATCAGTTTGGAAGTTCCTACAATTTTGCCACCGCCGCTGTGAAAAACGGGCGAATTAAGCGTATCGGCCGCAAAATATACAGTCCAAAAGGCAAGATGGGGAGCAAAGGGGAAACAATTTACGGTGATATCATCGCCGCATACTTCGAAAACATCTAACAGGCGGCATGACGATTCACGTAGATTTTCAACATCGCGTTTTGTATAAACAAAAGGTGTTGGTAAAGCAGTGCGACCGGTCGTAAAATGAATATGCACGGGTTTATAATCATAGATTTTCTGTTCGATCAACTCTTTACCGGTGCTCATCGACATTTTGGCGAAGTGACCGTACTTTTCTGAAACCTCTTCGTCCGGGCGGATTACAAAATCTTTGTGTCTCTGCGGGTTTTCAGCGTTTGGAGCGATATCCCACTTGTAAGTGAATGGCAGGTACTTTAAGTCATCAATGCCTTTGATTTTATAGGGATCAATATCCTGCTTTTTCATGATGTTACTATAGTAGGGGCTATAGATTGAAACCTGGTTGCAAATAAAGGCTCTTAGCTTGCGATCCTGCATCTGCCTAATCTCTTTATAAGGTGTTTTGCATAGCACTTCCCATTTTTCCATTTACAGTTCACCACCATTTTATAAAAAGGGGGCCCGATTATTAGACGAGCCCCCGGGTTTTTAGTAACTGCCGGGAAAAACACCGTAGAGAGTTGTTACAAAGAACATAGTCAGCAAGGATAAAATGATAATTGTGATCGGTAGCCCATTTCCGTTATATCGCCTGTTGTCGTAGTCAGACCATCCATGCATTTCGTCTACCTGTCGCTGGAGTGACTCATCAGGTGGAGGGGTCAACCAGGATACTACGATGGTCAGGATAAACGATAGTGGCAAGATGAAGGACACGGTTTTAATCCAACCAAAGGGGCCATAGAGATACTTGGCGATGAAGGGTATAGGGATTGTAACCGGATCCATGCCAATATAGTCGATCATAATAAAACAAGCTGTTGTAAGAATAAACCCGAAAGTCATGCCGACTGCAACACCCTGTTTGGTAGTCCTTTTCCACCAGATCCCGAGCACTATCGGAACTCCCAGCGAACAGGCAGCAATACCAAATGCCCACATGATTGCTTCAAGGATAAAATCGGGCGGATTTAAAGAGAAGAGAATGACCAGGACACCAATTACGAGCATTGCCCCATAAGAGAGCTTTAACTTGCGTTCGTCATCAATATCGGGTTTGAAAACGCAGTAGAGATCGTGGATCAATCCGGCGCCCATAATCATCAGGAGACCGGCAACTGTCGATAGGGCGGCGGCAATTGAACCGGCAATGGCTACAGCCAGCCATCCCTGAGTCGTTAGATTTTCAATCAAGATAAATACTACGTAATCGTAAGCCTCCCGGGGAATAGTGATGCCAAGTTCCAGGGCTTTTGTATTCATAAAATAGACTGCTGCAAAACCGGTTGCATAAACAGTTGTGCTGACCAGGCCGACCAGAAAAACGGTGATCACAGTGCTCCACCTGGCTTCCTTTGAATCTCTGACTGTAAAATAACGCATTACAAAGTGGGGTAATCCAATAATACCGAACCACGCCCCGAGAAAAACGGAAATATAGACAGAGGGATGGACAAGCATAGGCCAAAAATAATGAGGAGCAACCTGTTCCATAAGCGGAACCATATCACCGTAGCCCAGTGGGGGGAAAAACCAGCCGCTCGAACCGAGAGCCCGCATGACAATGGCAACAGGAAACATCAGACAAAAAATGAGTACAATAGTTTGGAAGGTTTGGTTATAGGTAACCCCATACATCCCACCGATGGTCACATATAAGGTAACCACTATGCCGCCAAGAATTATACCCCATAGTTCGGGAATCCCCAGTAAATAGTAGAAGACAATCCCGATCCCTTTTAAGTTACCTCCAAGGTAAAGCATACTGACCACCAGCATGACAATTACCGATAGAACCCTTAGAGATTTACTATTAAACCGTTCGTCGATAAAGGCCATCGTTGTAAATGATTTGTGGCGGCGTAAAAATGGAGCGGCCAGTAACAATAAACCAATAAAAGCAGAAGTAAAAGCGGCGTAAACAGCTACACCAATATAAACGCCCTCAATCATCAGGGCGGTCAGACCGACAAAAGTAGTCAGACTCAAAGCCAGGGAGACCATGGCCAGCCCATTATTGACAGCGCCGATACTGCGTCCGGCCACATAGTAATCGCCGAGATTGCGCGTAAAACGACGAGCCCAAACGCTGATCAGTACCGAAATCAAGATAACCACAATGCTGAGCACCAAGCCTAAAACAAATAAGTTACCTCTCGGATCCATAAGATTTAAAACCTCCTTTCATTGGAATTTAAGCTTATTGCTGCTGGATTTTTTCCAGCCTGTCCATGATCAGGCACCAGATTGCACCAATCAGGGTTGTGCCCAGCCAGCTTAAGGTAATTAGCAAGAAATAATGCAGCGGAAAACCCAGAACTGTTGTTTTTGCTATATACATTGTAGAGAAGTGTTGGGCTAGATGTTCAGGTGGGGCTACCTGGTTAAAAAAAACACTATTAAATATGACGAAGAATGAACTTAAAAAACCTCCAATGATTGCGGCTACTGTAAAGCAAATTACCGTTGCCCTGACCTCCAGCTTGTAATCCTTCATTTGCTTTCACCTCCTTTTATCTGAAGTGGTCAATAAGATCGAATTTATTATAGTGCATATTTTAATTATTATCTATATATTAAAATTATTAGACACAGAGTCAACAATGTGGGGTACTATTCCCGACTCCTTTTATTATTTGCACTAGTAATCACATAAGTCAATATAGTCAGTTTAGTTTATTAAATCCGTTTAATCAATATTTTAATTTAATTATATTCTTGCGGATCTTAGTAGCTAGAGCGTCCTCTTTGTCCTTGCATAATAAAGGTACATAAAATTTATGTATAAAACTTATACAATTATGATGTCACAACCTTTGAAGTTACCTAGGTTGTCGACGGCTTAAGCGATTAGCAGAGGGTCACGGCTCGCTCAACGATCAAGTTCGGCCCGATTATCTAAGAATTATCTCACCTGGTGTGCAATAATGCGAAAAGAGCTGAGCTTGCCTGGTGAAGGAAGGAGGCTAACCTGCTCGATCAAATGACAGTTGTGATCGGGTTTTATTTCGACAAAGTGTAGCGATAAATCTGCAAAAAACTGATCACCATGTAGAAGGTAATAATAGCCGGTTAGAGAATATGATCAAGGAATTAGTTCTTTTATGTCTTTTGTCTGCAAATCAGGGCACCAGTTAAGATCAGGAGGTGGTTTTAGTGGCTGACTTCACAGAACTGTTACAAGAAAAAAAAGTAACTTACAAACCGGGCGGCTGCGGTAAGATTTATACCGATCCCGATGCTGATCGGGCGCGGCTCTATTTTCGCGATCAAAAACCGCGAAAAATGGTCGAAAAAACAACGACAGTTGGCGAGGCGGTAAAGAATTTAATTAACAACGGTGATTATATCGGGGTCGGCGGTTTTGGAGCCAATCGCATTCCAACCGCAGTGCTCCATGAGATGGTGCGCCAGGGAAAGAAAAATATCGGCCTGGCCGGCCATACGGCAACTCACGATTTTCAGATTCTGGTTGCCGGCAACTGTATCGATCGCTGTGATATTGCCTATGTTGTCGGCCTTGAAGCACGCGGTCTCTCTAAAATTGCCCGCACTGCCATTGAAAGCGGGGCAATCGATACTACTGAATGGACTAACGCTGCTTTAACCTGGCGATACAAAGCGGCAGCGATGGGCCTATCCTTTTTGCCGGTTCGTTGTATGCTGGGGACTGATACCCAGAAATACAGTGCGGCGATGGAAATGGAGTGCCCCTTTACCGGCATCAAGTACCTGGCGGTTCCTGCCCTCTATCCCGATGTTGGCATTATCCACGTGCACCGGGCTGATGTATACGGCAACTGTCAGATTGACGGGATCATGGTAGCAGATAGTGACCTGGCCCGGGCCGCCAAGCGGTTAATCATTACCACCGAAAGGTTGGTACCCAACCTGGTAATCAGGCGCGAACCAACTAAAACGGTAATTCCCTATTATCTTGTAGATGCGGTGATCGAGGTGCCTTTTGGCAGTTACCCGGGCAACATGGCTTACGAGTATTTTAGCGATGAAGATCATCTGCGTGAATGGTTGAAAGCGGAAAATGACCCCGAAGATCTGGCTGCCTTTCTGAAACGCTATATCTACGGGGTTAAGGATTTTAACGGTTACCTGGATCAGATTGGCGGTATGACCCGCCTGCAGGAACTACGATACCAGGAAAATATGGTCGAGAAATAAGTAAATTTACGGTCATAGGAGGTACAGTAATAATGGACTATAATGACATGGAACTGATGATCTGTCTTGCTTCCCGTTACCTTGAAGATGACAGTATTGTAGTTGTGGGAACCGGCGCTCCCTGTGCGGCAGCGATGCTGGCTCAAAAACTGTATTCACCGCGGTTGATGATCATGTTTGAAGCAGGCGGAATCGGTCCGCTATTGCCCTCGATGCCTATTTCCGTGGGAGATTCCCGCACTTTTTACCGGGCTCTCGCTGCCAGCAGCATGCCGGAAATTATGGAAACCTGCCAGAGAGGCCTGGTCGATTATACTTTTCTTGGTGGGGCCCAGATTGACCAATACGGCAACATCAACTCCACCATGATCGGCAAAGATTATAAAGCACCAACAGTCCGCTTCCCCGGAAGTGGTGGAGCAAATGATTTAGGCTCACTCTGCTGGAAAACAATGATGATTACCCCTCAGGATCAGCGTCGCTTTACAGAAAAAATAGACTTTGTAACCACCCCGGGTTACCTGACCGGACCGGGAGCCAGGGAGGAAGCGGGCTTGCCTCCCGGCAGTGGCCCGTACAAAGTGATCACCAATCTGTGTGTAATCGGTTTTGATGAACAAACGAAAAGGATGATGGTTGAAAGTATGCACCCGGGCATTACAAGAGAAAAAGTAATTGAAAACACCGGGTTCGAACTGCTGTGGGCTGAAAACGTAACAGCCAGCGATCCACCTAAAGCAGATGAACTAAATGTTTTACGTAATGAAGTTGATCCCTACCGCTACATTATCGGCCGGGGATAGCCATCATTACTGAGCTCTGAATCAAAATAATAACGGAGGGATGATTAGTGACAGAAATAGTAATCGCAAGCGCCGTTAGAACAGCGGTTGGCACGTTCGGCGGATCGCTCAAAGATATTAGTGCTGTTGACTTAGGGGCCCTGGTCATTAAATCTGCGCTTGATCGAGCGGCCTTGAAACCGGAACAGGTTGATGAAGTAATCATGGGTTCTGTCTTACAGGCCGGCCTTGGTCAAAATGTAGCCCGACAGGCTTCCCTAAAAGCGGGATTGCCGATCGAAGTACCCTGCCTGGCGATCAATAAAGTCTGTGGCTCGGGGCTAAAAAGTGTTACCCTCGCTGCCGCCAGTATTGCCGCCGGTGACGCCGATATTATCGTAGCCGGAGGCACGGAAAATATGAGCGCTGCTCCGTACCTGGCAGCCGGAGCGCGTTGGGGCTTAAGGATGGGTGACAGTACGATGACCGATTCTATGGTCAAAGACGGTCTCTGGTGCGCTTTTAATGATTATCACATGGGGATGACGGCGGAAAATTTGGCTGAAAAGTACAGTATTGGTCGTGAAAAACAAGATCAGTTTGCCCTTGAAAGTCAGCAGAAAGCGCAGGTCGCCATCGAAAGTGGTCGCTTTAAAGATGAGATTGTACCCGTGGCAGTGCCCCAGCGCAAGGGTGACCCGCTAATCTTTGCCGTTGATGAACATCCGCGCATGACAACGTTGGAAGCGCTGGCCAAGCTTAAGCCAGCTTTCAAAAAAGACGGCAGTGTTACCGCCGGCAACGCTTCGGGCATTAACGACAGCGCTGCTGCTGTGGTGGTGATGAGTGCGAAAAGGGCTAAAGAGCTTGGCATTAAGCCACTGGCCATTGTAAAGAGTTACGCTTCAGCCGGTGTCGATCCGGCGATCATGGGAACAGGGCCGATACCGGCTACCAGAAAAGCACTGGCCAAAGCCGGCTGGACGGTTTCCGATTTAGATTTGATCGAGGCCAATGAAGCATTTGCGGTGCAGGCTTTAACCGTCTGCCAGGAGCTTGAATGTGATCCAACAATCGTTAATGTAAACGGCGGGGCAATTGCCATCGGACACCCGATCGGCGCCAGCGGCGCCCGGATTTTTGTAACTTTGCTGCATGAAATGCAAAAGCGCAAAGTTAAGCGCGGCCTGGCTACTCTTTGCATCGGTGGCGGTCAGGGTATCGCCTGCACCGTTGAAATGGAATAAAGGTCGATAGAAACACAAGACAATATCAAATAACCTGTTCAGGAGTAGCTGGCCATACCGATTACCGAGGCGGCCCGGATCTTGACAGGCTTACCACTGCCGGTGTCGATGTAAATCATGCCGGCAGTTTCATCTAAGCGGTAGGGCACTCCGCTCAGGCTGCTGCGCCCGGATTCGTCGAGCAGCGTAAATTCTACCCTAAGTTTGTGGCCCAGAGCCTCCTCCAGAAGCTGCTGCTGTTCCGCCTGCAGCTGCTCGTCAGTCAGGGGCCAGCGCTGCTCTTCGGCACGCATAAGCGATTTGGCATGTTGTCTCAGGCTGCCGCAATGCTCAGGCAGCATCATTCGGCTGCAGGCAAACTGCTGGGTTAATTTTTTACTCACGCATCATGCCCTCCGATCTTGCCGGCACGTTGCAGCATTTGCGCTCCCGGTCTGAGCGATGAAGCGCGAAACAAGCTGGTCTTACCGAAACGCTCACGCACCTGGTCGGCGACCCGGATCAACGCTTCTTCCCTGGCATCGCGGGCTGAAAACGGTAGCCGCAGCTGGCGGTAGTCGGTCAGGCCGCTTAAGCTGATGCCGACTGCCCGCAGCGGCTTGCGGTCCCAATGTTGGCGGAAAATTTTAAGAATCGTCGGGTAGATCGCCAGGGCATTGGCCGTGGCTTCGGGCAGTTTTTTCTGACGGGAAAAACCGCTCGGGTGATCAAAATCAGCGCCCCGGCAATAAAGATGAATGGTGGCGCCCACTTTCTGATGACGGCGGGTGCGCTGGCAGACCTCCTCGGTCATCTCCAGCAGCACCAGCTCGATCTCCTGCTGTTTGCGGTAGTCGCGGGGCAGGGTGGCCGTGTGGCCGATGCCCTTTTGTTCCTGGATCTGTTCGGGCTCTACGGAAGAATAATCAATGCCCTGTGCGTTTAACCAGAGCACCTCGCCGCAGATTCCCCAGCGCCGGCGCAGCATCTCGCGGGGCAGGGCGGCCAGGTGGCCGACCGTGCGCACCCCGATGCGCTGAAAGTTGCGCACCATGCGGTGCCCCACCCCGAAAAGTGAACCGATTGGTAGCGGCCAGGTGAGGGCCGCATAATTGACGCTGCTCAGCTCGAAAAAAAGATCCGCCCGCTTCTTGGCAAAGCAGTCACAAGCCATCTTAGCCTGCAGCGGGTTTTCGCCCATGCCGATCCGGCAGCGAATCCCGGTTTCGGACCAGATCTTTTCGATCAGCAGCAGTGCCGCCGCCCGGGGTGAACCGCCCGGCAAAAATGAACCGCTTAAGTCAAGAAACTGTTCGTCGATCGAGTAAGGAAGAACCCGATCGGTAAACTGCTCGAAAATAGCGGTGATCCGCAGTGAATAGTCGATGTAGAGCTGCATGTGGGGGTGGACAAAAACAATCCAGGGGCACATCCGCCGCGCTTCCCAGGCCGGCTGGCCTGTCTTTACCCCCAGGGCCTTGGCCTCACGGCTGGCAGCGAGGATAATTCCGTGACGCAAGGCCGGGTCGCCGCAAACCGCAACCGGCTTGCCGCGTAACGAGGGGTTGCGGGCTGTTTCGACGCTGGCGTAGAATGATTCCATATCGGCGAGGAAGATAACCTTTTTGTTCATCGAATTTTACCACCGGTAAGCGAACTTGTGTTCGCCTAAATTATACATCCCGGTTTCAGAAAAGAAAAGAGGGAGGCTTAAAATAATTTTGGCAGGAATCAAGAGTTTGCTGTAGAAACAGTTTGCTCAGTTAAAGGAGGCTGAAACCATGGATAAACCACTTTCAGGTTTAAAGGTCATCGACCTAAGCCGTTTTATTGCCGGCCCGTACTGCACGATGAAACTCGGCGACATGGGGGCTGAAGTAATTAAGGTGGAAACCCCGGGTAAGGGGGATGATTCACGCGAGCTGGGACCGCCATTTCTGGAGGGCGAATCGGCTTACTATCTCTCGTTTAACCGCAATAAAAAAAGCATTACGCTTAACATGAGGGAAGAGCAGGCAAAGGAGATCTTGCGGCAGTTGATTGCTGATGCCGATATATTTGTCGAAAACTTTCGCATCGGCGTTACTGAAAAGATGGGTCTGACTTACGAAGATGTCAGGAAAATCAAGGAAGATATTATCTACTGTTCGATCACCGGCTATGGCCACAACAGCCCCTACCGGGAGAAGCCCAGTTTTGATGTAATGGTCCAGGGGGAAGCGGGGCTAATGAGTATCACCGGTTTTCCCGATGGCCCGCCCCAGCGCCTTGGTGTAGCCATTGCCGACATCCTCGGTGGGTTCCACGCCGTGGAAGGGATTCTACTGGCCCTGCTGGTCAAAAATAAAACCGGTAAGGGGCAGTTTATTGATGTATCGCTGATGGATTCAATTATTGCCATTCTCACCTACCAGGCCGGCAATTACCTGGCTACCGGCAAGACGCCGCAGCGGGTGGGTAATCGTCACCCGATGATTACTCCGTACGAAAGCTTTGAAACTGCAGATGGCTATGTCATTTTCGCCGTCGGTAACCAGCGCCTCTGGGAAAGCTTTGTCAAGGCCCTTGGCCGCGAAGAGCTCAACTCAGATTCACGCTTTGCTGATATGCAGAGCCGCAATCAGAACCCGGTTGAGCTGAAAGCCATTATCGAGGGAATTACCAGGCAACAGAAGACTGAAAAGTGGGTTGCCGTGATGGAAGAGGCCGGTGTGCCCTGTGGCCGCATCCGCACCATTGATCAGGTGCTAACCGATCCACATGTTGCAGTGCGCGAGATGGTGGTTGAAAAAGAGCATCCCCTGGCCGGCCCGATCAAACTGATTGGTGTACCGACCAAGCTGTCACTGACCCCGGGAGATGTTACCCTGCCGCCGCCAACCCTCGGCCAGCATACGGAAGAGATTCTTACAACTCTTGGGTACAGTAAGAACGAAATTACAGAGATGCAGGAGAAGGGTATCATTTAGAATTCGGACTCCCTCCTCGTAACGGAAAAGAGGCACCTGAACTCCCTCCCTCTTGAGGGGGGGGTTGGGGTGGGGGTGAAACAGGTTCTCTCACTTTTTTCATTGCTTACTACCAAATTATGATGGTTGGACTGGCGGTGGCAAATCCTGTTTTCAATGGACAAAGAAAAACCGGCGTCTCCGATAACGCTCACCGCATCTTGGGCTGCTGCTGACCTGAAGCTTTACAGCGGCTGCTACAGCTTGAAACTGCTGTCGATTCACGATCACGTGGCCAGCTTTCAGGTCACCGGCTGGCCGCATCTCTTCTTTATTGGTGATCTGCAGTTGGCAAGGGGGCCGGCATCAGTCGGTCTTACCCCCGGGGATTTTAATCTTTTTAAAGGCCTGCTTAAGCAAAACAGCACAGGCAAAATTGAAGACAGCAGGGTTATTTTTAATTCACCGGAAGCTATAATGATCATTGACCGGCGCGGAGGCGAAGAAAAATCTTTCGCGCCGGTTTCTTGTTTTACTGAAAATAAACGGGAGCTCGTGAATGTTTTAAATTACTACGAAAACAGCTTAAAACAACCGGTGCTGACAACCCCATCAGCGGTGTTACTGGATCGCCCCGGTGGGGAAGACTTTTACAGGAAGGCCATCGCTGATAATTTTCCGGCAATTATTAAAGCGCTAATCAATCAAAATAAGCAGGAATTAATAAAATATTGTCGAAATATTTGTGGGATGGGGCATGGATTAACGCCAACCGGAGATGATTTGATTCACGCGGCTTTTGTTGTTGCTAATCTCTCCGGTAGAAAAGGCAGGGAATTTATGAGTTCGCTCCGCCCTGAAGTAGAGGTGTTGTCTGCCCAAACCGGGCTGTTTGGCCGCCACATGATCGAAATTGGCAGGCAGGGTTTGACGCCGGAACCTTTTTTAAAATACCTGGAGGCCCTAAGCAGGGGATTTAAAGCATCGGAAATTATTAATGACATGACTAGCATCGGCTCTACCACCGGTTTTGATCTGGCGATCGGCATGACCGTTACTGCAAAAGAGTGCATAAGTTATGGCCTGAAGTTAGATAAATGATACAAAAAAGAAGCTA
>VGTO01000011.1 GCA_016874655.1 Bacillota bacterium
CTGGAGCCAGATTGTTGAATTCAGGACAGATGCCGGTGGCAAGGATATCTACCGGCTGAAAGACGGAAAAACGAGCGACTATGTCACTATTTCGCTGCCGGAGGGTATAAGCATTCAGGCCAATAATTTCCCTCTTTCCGGCTCGGTAAAAACCCTGATTTTTACGCGAAACGGGGCGGCAATTCCCGGAGGGACAGTAACCCTGCAGAATAAATCGGGTAAAAAGATGAGCGTAATTGTTACCCCGGGCACCGGCCGGGTACGAGTGTCAGCAGTGCAATAGTCAGGTATTGTTACCTTAAAGGTGGACATGCATTTGAAAGATCGGCATCAACAGCTAATCATTTGTGGCTTTATGGGCACCGGCAAGACAGCGGTCGGTAAATTGCTGGCTGCCAGGCTGGGCCGCAGTTTTGTCGATACCGACCAACTAATCGAGCAGCAGGCTGGTTGCACAATTGCCGCGATCTTTGAAAAACAGGGCGAAAGCTATTTTCGTGATCTGGAGACAGCAGTAATCAGAGGGCTTTTATCAGCTCGGCTCGGTTCGCTGGTTGTCGCAACCGGTGGTGGAGCGCTGATCAAGGCCGAAAATATTAAGCTACTGCATCAGATGGGTCCGCTGCTCCTCTTAACGGCCTCCAGCAGGGCGATTTTAAGGCGGATTAAGGCTCAGGGAGGTCGGCCGCTGCTGGATGGCGTTAAAAATCCTAAAAAGACTATTGAAGTTTTGCTGGCCGAGCGGGCTGATTTTTACGATGCCCGTGATTACCGTTTTGATACAACCGGTAAAACCGCAAAACAGGTGGCCGGTGAGATCATCAAGGCGCTGGATCTCTGAAATAAAGTGAAGATGTGAGTACTAAATCACCCCCACCCCAACCCTCCCCCCTCAAGGGGGAGGGAGTATCAGAGCTTCGTCCCATCCCGGGGTAGAGAGGTTGAGTTTCACTCAAGTAATAGAATGATCTTAGGAATTGCTATTTTAGTAAAAAACTAATTTAAAAACACTACGGCAGGAATCAGGGCTCCGGGTGAATAATTTAAGTTCAAGCTTACAGCAGAAGGAGGAATCACTGATGACCCCGCTGAAAATACTGGTGCTGCATGGTCCGAATTTAAACCTGTTGGGCCGGCGTGAGCCGGAGATATACGGCAGCATAACTTTAGATCAGGTAAATGCAGCCCTGGAGGCGAGGGCTGCCAAACTGGGTGCGGTGATTGATTCATTTCAGTCCAATCACGAAGGTGAACTAATCGACTGTATCCAAACTGCGTCGGCTTTATATCAGGGCATTTTAATTAACCCTGCAGCTTTCACCCACTACAGCTATGCCCTGCGCGAAGCGCTTGCGGCCGCCGGATTATCGCTGGTGGAGGTGCATTTAAGCAACATCTTTGCCCGTGAAGCTTTTCGATCCCACTCTGTTGTTTCCCCCGTGGCTGCAGGGGTGATCTGCGGTTTCGGGATCAACAGCTACTTGCTTGGGTTGGAAGCGCTGGTTCAGGTTATCGGCGTTGGCGGTAAATGATGAGCTTTGAGCGCCTGGAGGCAATCAGAAAGTCAATCAGTGAGTCTGAAGTTGATGCCCTGCTGGTTACGCACCCGGTGAACCGCCGTTATTTAAGCGGTTTTGATGGTAGCAGTGGTCTGTTGCTGATCAGTTGCAACCAGTCCTATCTGATCACCGATTTTCGTTACCTGGAGCAGGCAGAAAAACAGGCTGAGGCTTTTACGATTATCCGTCGGCACGATGAACTTTATCCCGGACTTGCTGAAATCATCAATCAAAATGGCTGGAAAAAAATTGGTTTCGAGGCAAAGCAGTTGATTTATGACAGCTACCGCGAGATGACCGAAAAAGTTAAGAGCCAGTGGGTACCCCTGACTGATACCGTTGAAAAGTTGCGAATGGTAAAAAATGCTGCTGAACTGACTGTTATGAGCAAAGGAGCTGCCCAACTTGATCGGGCTTTTTCTCACCTGCTGACGTTGATCAGGCCGGGGGTGAGTGAACGGCAGCTGGCGCTGGAGCTTGAGATCTTTTTACTGAGGGCCGGGGCAGAGGAAAAGTCTTTTAAATTTATCGTTGCATCTGGTCCACGCGGGGCTCTGCCGCATGGCGTGGCTACAGAAAAAACAATGATGGTTGGAGAAATGGTGACCCTCGATTTTGGCGCGGTTTTTGATGGTTATGCCACCGACATGACCCGCACCGTCTGTCTTGGCAAACCTGACCAACTGCAGTTGAGTATTTATGAATTGGTCAGGAAAGCTCAGGCTGAAGCTGCCAAAGCGGTCGGCCCTCAGAAAAACACGAAGGAGATCGATTCTGTCGCACGTGATATAATAGAACAAAGAGGGTATGGTGACAATTTTGGACACGGCCTCGGACACGGCATCGGATTGGAAACACACGAGGCCCCTACCCTGAGCCAGCTAAGCGATACAATATTGGAACCCGGCATGGTGGTAACGATTGAACCGGGAGTATATCTGCCGGGGCTGGGCGGTGTGCGGATTGAAGATATGGTTTATGTTACCGAGACCGGTGCCCACAGCATGACCACCAGTACGCGTGAGCTGATCATAATTTAATATGCAGACGAAAGGCGGGGGTAGAAGTTGATATCCACCAACGAATTCCACACCGGTATTACCATCGAGTATGAAGGCGATATCTATAATGTTCTCGAGTTTCAGCATGTCAAACCGGGAAAAGGAGCGGCCTTTGTTCGCTCCAAGCTGAAAAATATGCGTACCGGTGCCATCACTGATAAAACTTTCCGTGCCGGTGAAAAGGTGGGGCGCGCCCACCTGGAGCGCAAAGAGATGGAATACCTTTACCGGGATGGCGATTTTTTTCACGTCATGGATATGGAGAGCTACGAGCAGATCACTCTCAGTGAAAAGCAGCTTGGAGATAGTATAAAGTATTTGAAAGAAAACGACCGGCTTAACGTGGTCCTTTACAAAGAGGAAATTGTCGGGGTTGATATCCCGCTTACCGTTACCCTGGCAGTGGCTGAAACCGAGCCAGGGGTAAAGGGCGATACCGCTTCCGGTGCTTCAAAACCGGCAAAAATGGAGACCGGACTGGTGGTGCAGGTCCCGCTTTTTATTAATGAAGGCGATCTGCTGAGGATTGATACCAGAACCGGAAACTATATTGAAAGAGCATGATCAATATTACTAAACTGAGGAGGGAAAGAGATGACTGAAGAGCTTAAAGCACGGGTATCGTATCTAAGGGGTTTGTCCGATGGACTGGAGCTTGGCGAGGAAACCAAGGAACAGAAGGTCCTGCAGAAGATGCTCGATCTGCTGGAAGGAATTACTGAAGAACTGGAACAGGTGCGTGTTGATTATGAAGAACTATTCGAATATACCGAAGCGATCGACGATGACCTGACTGAACTCGAAGATGATTTTTACGAGGATGAAGATGAAGATGATGATCAGTATGATTTTGATGATGATCAGTTCGAAGGCGGATTTTCAATCGAATGCCCAAACTGCCGGGAAATTGTCGTAGTTGATGAAGATCTTCTGGACCAGGAAGAAGCAATAGAGGTCATCTGCCCCGGCTGTGGCGAAGCGGTGCTGGTTGACGATGAAGAATGGGAAGATGCTCCGGAGGATAAAGAATAGCAGCATTGCTGCAAATTGAAGCAAGATCGGCGGTTTGTTATAATGATGTTAAGCGTTATGGATCATAAAAACAGCTAGTGAGGAGGCTTCAAAATGGCTAAAACAGAAGGCCGGACCCTGCCGCTAGAACTGGGCACGGTAAAAATTGCCGATGAAGTAGTTTCGATTATTGCCGGTTTAGCCGCTACCGAAGTGAAAGGTGTAGCATCAATGAGTGGTGGTATTACTGGTGGTATTTCCGAAGTGCTTGGACGCAAGAATTTTTCCAAAGGGGTTAAAGTTGAAGTAGGTACCGAAGAAGCGAAGGTCGATATTTTTATCAGCGTGAAATACGGAGAGCGGATTCCCGACGTTGCCTGGGCTATTCAGGAGAGCGTAAAAAAAGCAATTGAGTCAATGACCGGCTTAAAAGTAAGCAGTGTCAACGTCCATGTTCAGGGAGTTCAGTTCCCGCAGCAAGAAAATAGTGAGGCAGAAAAAGCTGAAAGCGACGATCAGGTTGCCGCTGAAAATGAACAATAAACCTGCCGTATTGTTAGTTATTATTTAGGCCTGCCTTAAAAGCAAGCTTAAATCGGATCCATTGGAAGGGGATTGCAAATGAGAACTGTACTAAAGGTAATCTTAGTATTCCTGGGATTGCTCTTAATCGGGGCTGCCCTCTTTCTGGCTGCGCTTAACTTTAATCTTCTACCTGGTCTGGCGGTACCGCTGCCAGCCTGGGTCGACGAAACGGTGCTGCTGGCTTCCGGCTCGGTGCTCTTGCTGTTGGCCCTGATTTTTCTTTCGTTTGGCTTGCGCTCGGGTAAAAAGAAAGTTAAAAATGCTGTGCTTAAAGGGAGCGAATACGGAGCGGTAATGATCTCAATTCCGGCCATTGAAAATATGGTGCTCAGGGTAATCCAGCAAACTCAGGGCATCAAAGATGTCAGCCGGAACGTCTCTTATACGACCGACGGCCTGCTGGTTAAAATCAGAGTCAAGGCTATGCCTGACCTGACCCTGCCGGATTTAATCAATGCTTTGCAGTCAAAAACCAAGGAATACCTGGAATCGACAACCGGGATTACAGTCAGCGAAGTAGAGGTTACCGTGGACAATATCATTATGGACCAGGCTGTTTCCAGGTGACTATAGATATGTTTGAAAAGGGGTGTGATTAAATTGACCGACCTTAACTGGTGGACATTACTCAGCAAAAACTGGGGAAAAATACTGGGTGCTTTGCTCGGCCTGATCTTTGCCCTGCTGGTAATCAGCTACGGATTCTGGGTGGGTGTATTTGTATTTCTCTGCATCGGAATCGGTTTAGTACTTGGCTGGAGACTGGATGTAGGACCAGGGCTTGGTCGTCTCCTGGATCGGCTCTTTAAATCGGAATAACAGCAGGATTAAGCAGGTTTTTCCACGACGGAAAAAGCTGTAATGCTGATCATATCCGTTAAAGCGGAGGTTGTGGACTAGTGTCCCGTCGTTTGGCAAGAGAATTAGCTTTTATAGCTCTTTTTCAGGTTGATATCGGTAAATGCCGGGCCGAACAGGCTCTTCGTCGCTCAAAAGAAGGTTACAGCATTGGAGACGTCGAGGAGCATTTTATCGGTGAGCTGGTTAACGGTACCCTGGAAAACCTTGATCAGCTTGACAGCATCATTGCGAAACACTTAGTAAAATGGGAACTAAACCGTTTATCAGCGATTGATCGCAATCTATTAAGGCTTGGTCTGTATGAGATCCTTTATCGGCCTGATATTCCCCATGCTGTTTCGATTAACGAAGCGCTAGAACTGGCTAAAAAATATGGCAGCAGCGGGGAGGCGGTCGGCTTTATTAACGGAGTCTTGGATCGGTCGGCAGGTGAGCTGCTTGAACAGAAGCAGTAAGCAAACCCTCTGTCTCGGCCTCGATACCTCGGCTTATATAACTTCATTGGCTCTTGTTGATCAAGCTGAAAATTTGATTTACGAACGGCGAATTGCTCTACCGGTTAAAGAGGGTGAGCTTGGGCTGAGGCAGTCGGAGGCGGTCTTTGCACAGATCAGAAATATGCCCCTGCTCTGGTCTGAGTGCCGGGCTGAATTTCAGCCGGATAGCATTAAAGCGATCTCCGTCTCCGATCGTCCCCGTCCCCGCGATCAATCATACATGCCTGTTTTTAAAGTTGGAGAGGCCTTTGGTCGGTTTTTAGCTCAGACTATGGGCCTTGATTATTTTAACAGTTCGCACCAGGAGGGTCATATCATGACCGGGCTCTGGTCGGCTGCTCTCGACGGTGGCCTGTATTTAGTATTGCAGATCTCGGGAGGCACCACAGAAATCGTGACGGCTGAAGAGCAGATCCCTGGTCGCCTGAGCATTGAATTGGTTGGCGGTACAGCCGATCTGAATGCCGGACAGTTTGTCGATCGCATTGGTCGCAAGCTGAAGCTGCCTTTCCCAGCCGGACCACACTTAGAAAAGCTTGCCCTGCGCGCAGACTTAGATCAGCCAAATCTGCCATTAGCCGTTAAAGGAGCGATGATTAGTTTCTCGGGCCCGGCCAGCGAGGCCGAACGCCTGCTGGAACGCAACTGCCGTCCGGAAAATCTGGCCAGAGCTGTTGAGATCTGTATTGCTGATTCACTTAATGCCGCGGTCGCCAGCGCCTGGCAAGAAGAAAAAAACTATGCCGGCCTGCTGGTTGTTGGTGGGGTCAGCGCTAACTTATTTATTCGCAACAGCATTAGCAATTATTTCAACGGAAAGAATGTTTATTTTGCCGAACCGCACTATGGAGGCGATAATGCTGTTGGTCAGGCCATCACTGCTGGTCGTCGTCTGCAGCAAAAAATGCGCTAGGTTCTAGCGGCTCTTTTATCTGAAACTTAAAAGGAATTACTGAGTGTAATGCAGAAGTTTCCTTACCGGTGTTAAGTTGATAGCTGCGACACCGGCAGAACTGATCAAGCAAAAGCTAATAACCGTGGATCAAGGCGGAAAAGAGAGGTATAAATGGCCAAGGTTTTTTTCAGCAGCTGGAACGGAAAAATTATTGATGAGCGAAAGAAGGTCGCAGCAGAACGAAAAGATCTACAGGAGCTCAAGTTTCCCGGGCAGTTGGGTGACAGAGCTCTGCGGGCTTTTATCGGGTGGGCGGGGTTGGTGGTATCCGATCCCGATCTTGATTTAGTCACCGCGCTAGCCGTTTTTTACGGCAAGATGCAAAAAGAATCCTGCGGTCGTTGCGTACCCTGTCGGGCCGGCAGCAAGATCATCAGCGACCGGCTTGCAGCAATTCTCAGTGGTGAGGGAAAAGAAAGCGATCTAGAATTCCTGGTAGAAATTGCCGACCTGGTCGCTTCCGGTTCGTTGTGCGAACTGGGTATATCATCGCCAAAGCCACTAAAAGATGCCTTACTATATTTCCGGGATCATTTTTTAACCCATATCAGTGCTCATCAATCATCACTTACAAAACCTCTTTCAACCGATCATTATGAGACGATCTTGACGGCACCCTGCCGTAACGGTTGCCCGGCTCATATCAACATCCCCGGGTATCTCGAATCGATCAGGGAAGGCGACTACGAAGAAGCTCTGGCAATAAACAGAGAGAAGACGCCATTTGTTGGAACCCTGGGGCGGGTTTGTGTTCACCCCTGCGAATCAAACTGTAATCGTCAGCCTGTTGATCAGGCTCTTTCCATCCGGCTTTCTAAAAGATTCGTTGCTGATTTTGGTTTGCGCAACGGCTACGATCAGCAGCTTAAAAAACAGGTGGTAAAAAGCGCCGGCGAAAGGGTGGCAATCATCGGCGCCGGTCCGGCCGGGATTAATGCCGCTTACCAGCTGTCCCGTAAGGGTTACGGTGTGACGGTTTACGAAGCTCTTCCCGTAGCCGGCGGCATGCTGGCTGTGGGGATTCCCAGCTACCGCCTGCCACGCGATATCTTAAACTATGAAATTGACCTCGTCTGCAGGATGGGGGTTGAAATTATCTGTAACACCAGGGTGGGCAGCGATATAACGATCGATCAGATTTGGCAGGAAGGTTTTAAGGCAATCTTTATCGCCAATGGATTGCATGAAAGCGCCACGATGGGCTGTGAAGGCGAGGATGCTTGTTATTTGGGTTATATGCCCGGTGTTGAATTTTTAAGGCGGATCAATTTAGGCCAAAAAGTTGAGCTTGGCGATACAATTTCGGTGATTGGCGGCGGCAATGTGGCGATGGATTGTGCCCGTTCGGCGGTGCGACTGGGGGTAAAAGAGGTTAATTTAATTTATCGTCGCACCAGGAACGAAATGCCCGCCAATGCGGCTGAAATAAGGGCGGCGGAGGAAGAAGGCATTAATTTCCACCTGTTGGCTAACCCTGTCTGCATCCTTGAAGACGGCGGGGTCGTCAGCGGGATGGAGTGTATCAAAATGGAACTTGGTGATCCAGATGTTAGTGGCAGAAGAAGGCCTGTTCCCGTTGACGGCTCGGAATTTATACTAAAAGCTGAGTCAGTGATACCGGCTATCGGACAGGTTGCCAATTTTGACTTTTTAGGCGAAAACAGCGCAGTTAAGCTATCCAGGTGGGGAACGCTGGAAGTTGACGATAACACGATGGAAACAGCAGCTGCCGGGATATTCGCCGGCGGCGACGCCGTCCTGGGAGCGAGAACGGTAATTGAGGCCATTGCCACTGCTAACCGGGCAGCAGTGGCGATCGATGCTTATATCCGCAAAGCGAGGGCAGCAGTCGGCCCGGCATTTTATTTTGAACGGTTCCTGGAAACTGCAGGTGTCTATAATCCGGATGGTGTGCCGGAGATGGTTGGTGCCAGAAAGCGCCGCGAAGAAGAGGTTTTACCTGTTAGTGAGCGAATTTCCGGTTTTGCCGAAGCCGATTTAGGCTTTAAAGGTCCGGGTACGGCTATCGCTGAGTCAGAACGTTGTGTTAAGTGCCTGCGGCTGGGTCTGGCTGTTCTTGACGCGGGGAGGGCT
Organism: Bacillota bacterium; assembly: GCA_016874655.1. Taxonomy (GTDB): domain Bacteria; phylum Bacillota; class Dethiobacteria; order DTU022; family DTU022; genus UBA993. Next base: position 8,624 of record VGTO01000011.1, read on the forward strand.
GAAAATGACTAAAATGGTAGCGTTACAAATAGATGGAATGCGAATATTTGCCACCCCGGAAACGACAATCCTTGAAGCTGCCCGGTCAAACGGGATTGAAATCCCTACTCTTTGCTATCACCCCAGGCTTTCTGCGTTTGGCCATTGCCGGGTTTGCCTGGTCGAAATAGAAGGGCATAAACAACCGGTGACCTCCTGTGATAATCCGGTAGCCGAAGGGATGAATGTCACTACAACTACACCTAAACTGCAGAAGATGCGCGGCCAAATGATTGAGCTGGCGCTGGCGACCCACCCCTACAAGGATTGTCTGACCTGTGTCCGTACCGGAAGCTGCGAACTGCAGGAAAAAGCATACCACTACCAGGTAAAGCTACCAGCACAGCTGGAGCGACGTATTGTGAAAGGTGACCTGGATCAGAAATTTGACCTGGTGCGTGATGACGAAAAATGTATTTTATGCGGCCGCTGTATCGCGGTTTGTCGCAGTGGACCGGGGCGTTTTGTGTACAGTATGATTGGCCGCGGCGTCAACACCAGGATCGTGCCCTGGCGAGATGGACGCGAAGTAACTCTGCACGAAGCCGGTTGTATTTTTTGCGGGCAGTGTGTTGATGTCTGTCCGGTAGCGGCTCTAACCGAAGAATCGCGGCCCTCCGGCGGGCGAGAGTGGGTGTTGGAGACGAAGCCTGGTATCTGTTTGGGTTGTTCTCTCGGCTGCTATCTTGAACGTCAGGTTGATGGAAACAGGCTGATCAAAAATACGGTACCCCGCGAAGGTGACCGGGTGAGCTGGTTATGCGCTACAGGAAAGTTTGAAGATGTGGCTGCTGCCGCCAAAATTAACTCCTCGATCAGGCAGAAAGGCGCGAAAGAAGGAACCTCTGAGGTAATTGGCTATGAGACAGCAATCAGCAAAGCTGCTGCTGAATTTGCTAAGATCATGAAAGATAACCCCGATCGGCAGGTCATTGCGGTTCTTGCTGATGGATCGGTCAGCTGTGAAGAAGCTTACCTTTTGCAAAAGTTGGCCCGCTCGGTATTAAAAACTGCAAATTTGGATCTTGGTCTTGAACCAGCCTGGGCTGAAGCATACCTGAAAGCAGCTGATCTGACCGGCTTTGGCTTAACCGGTCCGACGATGGCCCGTTTGAGCAGGGCTGATGCGTTATTAGTTATCGGTTCAGGGCTGACTGAAAGCCATCCGGTAGCAGAGATGGCCTTACGGCAGGCAGGCCGCTACAGCGAAACAACCCTGATTGGCATTAATCGCAAGGGCGATTCTTTTAAAGCCTGGCAGGAAATCAGTTTGGATGGCCATAATACTTCATCTATTGAGCTGTTACAGGACATCAAGGCGGCAATAGATGACCCTGAACAACTGAACAATAATTTAAAAAGCGGGCTGGATCCGCTTTTGATTCATAAAGTGGCCCGCTTAATGCAGTTACCGGAGAGTTATACCGTGGTTTGCCCCAGCTATTTTAAGGAAGCTGATCCAAAACTGGTCGATGCCTTAATCGATCTGGCGGCAGCTGCGGGACAGTTAGTCAGCGGCGAGCAACGCCTGTTGCTACTTTCTGCTTATCAGAATGCCACCGGAATCCTCAGCTTTGGCGGTTCCGCTCAATATGGGCCCGGCCTTAAACCCTTAAACGGCGACGCCGGCATGAACCGGGCAAATATTATCAGGGCACTGCAAAAAGAGCAACTGAAAGGTTTGATCTACTTCGGAAAACCTAAAGAACCTTTATATTTTGGTTCGGCCTACACAGTATCAGCATCAAGCGCCGAACCGGAAGGCTCGTTTTTATTTGATCTGTTTTTTCCCACGCCTCCGGCTGCGGCCCTGGAAGGTCTCTACATCAATGCTGCCAACCAGATTCGCCTTAATGAAAAGGCTATCGAATCTGCCCCGGATGTGAAGGAAGGATGGATCCTGATCTGCGATCTGGCCCGTGCACTCGGCGCAAAATGGAAGTATAGCAGTCTTGATGATATCCGTGAGGAGATGAGGAGCCTGGTGCCCGGCTGCTAAAAAAGCTTTGGGCAGGCTTACTAAATCTAAATGGCAAAAAAGAACCACATCATTAGAGTTTCTGAGCTAAACCGCTACCTGAAAAACCTGATCACGGGCGATCCAAACCTACAGGACATCTGGGTTAGCGGTGAGCTGTCCAATTTTAAACATCACCGCTCGGGACATATGTATTTTACAGTCAAAGACGGCGCGTCTTCGCTGCGCTGTGTTTTTTTTAGCCGCGATAATGTCCGCTGTCTTTTTGAACCGACAGATGGTATGGAAGTTTTGATTAACGGTAACATCTCCGTTTATGAACCCGATGGGGTCTATCAGTTTTATGTCCGGGAGATGGAATCAGCCGGGGTCGGATCACTCTATTTAGCCTATGAACAACTGAAAAGCAAACTCGAAGCTGAGGGGCTCTTTTGCCCCGCAAAGAAAAAGGCTCTGCCTCTACTACCCCGTAAGATTGCTTTGCTCACCTCCCCAACCGGCGCGGCACTACAGGATATGCTGACTGTTTTCCGGAAAAGGTTCCCCGCCCTGGAGTTGCTGGTGGTGGAGTGTTTGGTCCAGGGGGCCGGCGCAGCCCGGGATCTGGTCAAGGCGCTTGATCTGATGAATGGTAGAAGTGACATTGATTTAATAATTATGGCTCGCGGGGGCGGTTCACTGGAAGACCTCTGGCCTTTCAACGATGAAGCTCTGGCCCGGGCGATCGAACGTTCAGCGATCCCAGTAATTTCTGCTGTCGGTCATGAAACAGATTTTACCATTGCTGATTTCGTTGCCGATCTGCGGGCGCCTACCCCAACGGCGGCAGCGCAAATTGCTGTTCCCGTTTTAGATGATCAGCTGCAGATGGTGGCGCAGCAACGCCGGCGGGTTGCGGTGGCCCTGCGTGGCAGGATCCTCAGTGAAAAACAGAATCTTGACCAGATCACCGGTGAACGCTTTTTTCAGGCACCTTTGAAAAGAATTGCGCAGCAGCGCGAAACCCTGCTGCGCAGTGACAGCGCATTGAAAAAAAACATCGTCAGGGTGCTCCGTTTAAAAGGGCTTGAGCTTGCCTCCAGGACAGAAAAACTTGAAAGTTTCAGCCCTCTGAAAGTAATGAGCCGTGGTTACAGCTATTGCCGTGATCAAGATGGCCAGATTGTCCGCTCGGTTAAAGATATTACCGTTGGCAACAGGCTGCAGCTAAATTTTGCTGATGGCCGGGCATTCTGCCGTACTGAAGCGGTTGAGGAGGAAGTTGCTGTTGAAGGATAAGAAGAGCGCAGAAAAGTTTGATAAGCTGAGTTATGAAGAAGCATTAAAGAAACTCGAGGTGATTGTGAGCAAGCTTGAAGATGCGGAAATATCTCTGGAAGATTCGATCGAAGCTTTTCAGGAAGGGATAGCACTGTCAGGCTACTGCAGGGAAAAACTGGCAGAAATTGAATTCAAGGTTGAGCATCTGCTTAAAGAGGAACAGCAGGTATCGGCAGGCGAGGATAGTGTTGTTGCTGATGAAGCGGAGGATTCGCTCTTCTGATGCCTGATCTTGACCAATATATACAGGATTCAAAAGCAGCAATCGATCAGGCCCTGATGGAGAGCTTGCCCCCTGCTGGCAGCTCCAGAGTCGCGGATGCCATGCGCTACAGCGTTGAAGCCGGTGGCAAAAGATTAAGGCCGCTGCTTTGCCTCGCTACAGCCCAGGTGCTCGGAGCGGAGCAGAAAACAGTTATTGATGTGGCCTGTGCTCTGGAGATGGTCCATACTTACTCGCTCATGCATGATGATTTACCGGCGATGGACGACAGTGATCTGCGCAGGGGTAAGGCTTCCTGCCATGCTGTGTTCGGCGAAGCAATGGCCATCCTGGCCGGTGACGCCCTGCTGACCCTGGCTTTTGAAATAATTTCTGTCTACGGTCAGGAAGAACAGCAGGCTACCAAGGCAGTCCGGATCGCTTACGAACTGGCAGCTGCTGCCGGTGTCAAGGGCATGATCGGCGGGCAGGAGCTAGACCTTTTGGCCGAAGGCAAAAACCTGACCCTGGTGGAAGTTGAAGAGATTGCCGCCCGCAAAACCGGGGCGCTCTTTAGCGCAGCGGTCAGGTGCGGGGCGCTGGCCGCCGGGGCAGGTCAGTCTGAGCTTGAGGTGCTGAGCAATTTTGCCCACTTAACCGGCAAAGCCTATCAGATCGTTGATGACCTGTTGGACAGTAAAGCAACAGCCGCAGAACTTGGTAAGCCGGTATCCGCCGATCTGAAAAAAGCCAAGGCGACACTACCTGCTCTGCTCGGAGCAGAAGCAGCACAGGCCAGGGCTGATCAGCTTTACCGTCAGGCTACCAAGGAACTGCAAAAGCTTATAACTGATGCGGGACTACTGCAGCTGCTGGCTCACAGGTTGATTTATAGAGATAAATAGAAACAAAGGAGGCAGGTACGATGAAAATGGCAGAAAAAAGCAGTGCGCACTTTATAGAGGTTCTGGCCTCGAAAGCCCCGGTTCCCGGAGGAGGCGGTGCAGCGGCAATGGGTGGGGCGATCGGCATGGCCCTCTCCAACATGGTTGGCAACCTGACGGTTGGAAAAAAGAAATATGCCGATGTTGAAGATGAGGTTAAGCAATTATTGGCAGAAGGCAGTGCTATTATCGAGGCCTTAAAAGACCTGGTCGATCGGGATGCTCAAGTCTTTGAACCGCTGTCCAAGGCTTACGGGTTACCGAAGGATACCCCGGAGCAGGCGGCGCACAAGGAAAAAGTGATGGAAGAATGCTCAATAGAAGCCTGCTCAGTCCCGCTCGAAATAATGCGCAAAGCGTACGCGGGGATTAAAATACACGAGCGAATGGGGCAGATTGGTTCCCGCCTGGCTATATCCGATGTCGGCTGCGGGGTAGTTTTCTTAAAAGCGGCCTTGATTAGCGGGCAGTTGAATGTGATGATTAACTTGGGCGCGATTAAGAATGAAAAATTCTTAAAGGAAACGACAGCCGAGATGAAGCAACTGGTTGAAGAAGGCAGTCGTCTGGCCGACCAAACTTTATCTGATGTGATGAAGAAGCTTTCGTAAAGGTATTTTTAAGTGCAAGCAGCAATCAGGGGATGCTGTAAATTGACGCAAAAAGACCAATTTGCTATAATTACCGCGGATTAACTGTTATTGCTGAATTATTAATACAAAGCTGAAAGGGGCAAGTAAAGTGACAAAAGTGATCGATTGTGTAGCTATTGGCGAAGAGCTGATGAAAGAGATTGTTAAAGAAACGGAGGCTTTAAAAGCCAAAGGGATCACCCCTGGGATCGCTACCCTGCTGGTTGGCGACGATTTCGGGGCGAACATGTACAGGGGACAAGTAGAAAAATTCTGCGAGGAAGCCGGTTTCAATTATATCAATGAAAACCCTGCCGCCGATGTCAGTGAAGCAGAAGTGATCGAGATTGTCAAAAAGCTCAACGCCAATCCGACCGTCAGTGGCATTCTGCCGCTGCGTCCTTTTCCGGAGCAGATTTCCGACAGCGCAGTAATCAATTCGATTGATGTGAATAAAGATATCGACTGCTTCCATCCCTTTAACATGGGTAAACTGGCCATGGGCGAAGTTACCTTCCCTCCGGCCACACCGGCGGCAGTGATCGAAATTCTTGAGCGTTACGCTACTGAAGAAGGGATAGACCCGAAAGATTTCTTTGAAGGGGCAGAGATAGTTGTGGTCGGCCATTCCAACATTGTCGGCAAGCCGGCAGCTTATCTTGCGGTCAACCGCAATGCCACAACCTCAATTACCCACGTATTTACCAGTATGAAAGGCAACCTGGCCAAGCATACAACCGGCGCCGATATTTTGATTGTGGCCGCCGGCAAAGCAGACCTGATTGGACCGGACCTGGTTAAAGCAGGTGCTATTGTGATTGATGTGGGGATCAACCGGGTTAAAGTTCTTGATGAAAAAGGTGAACCGGTCCTTAATGATAAGGGCAAACCGAAAACAAAAACAGTTGGCGATGTCTCCTTTGATGCAGTGAAAGATAAAACCAAGGCGATCACCCCGGTTCCGGGCGGCGTTGGTTCGGTTACTAACCGGATGCTGATGAAGAACGCGCTAAAAGCCTGCAAAATAGCAAACGGCTTGCTCTAAGCTTAACTGTCTTTTAGAGGGGCCAAATTGAGATTGAAAGCGGATTATGTTATAATCTTGTTTGAACCTGGACATAAGTGGTGCAGTATTCTAGTTGGTGTCCCTCTCCGAAAACGGGCCTAAAAATCCGTTAAGGGCACATCGATGAAGTTCCTGGTGGTGGCTGCCGACGCCCAGTCGGGAGCTGTTGCTGGGAGTTAAGAAGGACGGGGCGATCTACAATGGCATGTGGGCGTTGACCCTGCCTTCGCGGAGACCCTGTGTCGGTGGCTAAAGCTGAAAAGTAATAGTTACTGCCTGGGTAAGAACCTGTATGCGGTTAATAGCTGTGTGCAGCGTAGCCTGCCTTGAGTGGAATGGGTGGAGGGAGGAGCAGGTGCTCTTTAAACCCTTTCTGCAAAAGTGGCTAGGGGAGAACAGGCACCAGGGAGGAAATCTTCTAGACTGCTCTCGCAAGAGAAGTAATTCAGGGATTAAAGTGTGAGCTAAGTGGTAATCCAGCTCTGATGATGGTGACACTACAGGGATAGTCTTAAAAGGGAACTGCCTGCTTGGCAACGACAGGTGATTATCCGGGAAATCCTGCTGGACCTAAGCCGCAAAGTTTACCTGAGTTACTACCACTTATGTTTTAATGTACAGAACAAGGTGATGTGGCTTGTCTTTCAATTATAAAAAACGCCGTAAAACGCGGTGGGTGCTTGCTACAATAATCTGGACTTTTTTTCTTGCCGTTATTTTTGGTTTTATCACTCAATATTTACTAAATGAAGTTAAATCTTTGCCAGTTTCATTTTTAATTTTGCTACTTGTTGTACTGATCGGCATTATCTTTGATCTGGTTGGCACCGCCGCTGCTGCCGCCAAAATTGCTCCGCTTAATGCCAAGGCAGCCCGCCGGGTTACGGGGGCCAGAAAAGCAGTCTTACTGGTAAAAAATGCTGAGCAGGTGGCCAATTTCTGCAACGATGTAGTCGGAGATATCAGTGGCATTATCAGCGGAACTATTGCTGCCATGATTGTGTTTAGGCTAATTTCTTTTTTCCCAACTCAACTGGCCGAGTTCTATCTCGGCATTTTACTGACCGCTGTAGTAGCCGCGATAACCGTCGGGGGAAAAGCCCGAGGCAAATCAATTGCCATTAAATATTCCACTGAAGTGATTCTGCTGGCCGGTCTGATCATTACTAAATTAGAGAATCCTTTTGGCCGGCAGAAAAAGCAGAACACAACCAACGAGGGTTGATCGCCATGAGTATAAATATAGAAAACTTAAATTTACCCGCCGATCTAAAAAAACTTACCCGGCAACAATTGGAAGAGGTATCAGCTGCCATCCGGGAATATATGATTAAAACCGTTGCCGATATCGGTGGCCATCTGGCAGCCAGCCTTGGGGTGGTGGAACTTGCCGTAGCCTTGCACAGTTATTACGAAAGCCCACGTGACAAAATTATCTGGGATGTTGGTCACCAGAGTTATCCCCACAAACTGCTTACCGGCCGCTGGGAAAGCTTTCCGACCCTGCGTCGACAGGGTGGTTTATGCGGTTTTCCAAAACCGGCCGAAAGTGAACATGATCCCTTTCTGACCGGGCACAGCAGTACGTCCATCTCCGCTGCAGTGGGGCTGGCCCTGGCCCGTGATCACTTAGCTGATGATTACCGGGTTGTGGCCGTTATCGGTGACGGGGCGCTTACCGGTGGCATGGCCTTTGAGGCGCTAAACCATGCCGGTCACATCAAGGCGAAGGTAACGGTAATCTTAAACGACAACAAGATGTCGATCGGCTCGAACGTGGGCAGCATGTCTGCTTATTTGGGACGGATTCGATCCGATCCCAAGTACTCACGTCTAAAAGAGGATTTTGAAAACTTTGTAACCCGGGTGCCCCATATCGGCAGGCGGCTGGTTGAAACAGCGGAGCGGCTTAAAGGTGGTCTGAAATACCTGATCATGCCTGGAATGCTGTTCGAAGAGCTGGGCTTTACTTATTTTGGTCCGGTAGATGGCCACGATCTGGCAGCGCTCAGGAACGTATTAAAACAAGCTGATAAGATGAACGGGCCTGTTTTGGTCCACGTAGTGACCGAAAAGGGCAAGGGGTACCGTTTTGCTGAAATTGAACCGGAGATGTTTCACGGTATTGGTCCATTTGATCTGCATAACGGAACCCTGCGGAAGCAGAAAAAGGCACCCACCTATACGGACTGTTTTGGAAAAACATTACTGGAAATTGCCGCTGCTGATCCAAAGGTGGTGGCGATCACCGCAGCAATGACGACAGGAACCGGGCTGAAGGAGTTCAGCGAAAAATACCCGGAAAGATTTTATGATGTCGGGATCGCCGAGCAGCATGCGGTAACGATGGCCTCCGCTTTGGCTATGGGTGGGATGCGCCCTGTTTTTGCTGTCTATAGCACTTTTCTACAGCGAGCCTATGATCAAATTCTTCATGACACCTGCATCCAAAACTTACCGGTCTTGTTTGCCGTCGACCGGGCCGGTATTGTCGGTGAAGACGGCGAGACTCACCAGGGGCTATTTGACCTGACTTACCTGCGCAGCATCCCTAATATGAATATCATGGCCCCGGCCAATGAAATAGAACTGCAGAATATGCTTTTTACTGCTTTAAACAGTGATCATGGCCCAGTTGCTATCCGCTACCCTCGCGACAAGAGTAGCGGTCTAGATCGCAAACCACTTGGACTGCTGCCATGGGGACGGGGAGAGCTGATGCGTGAAGGCGACAGCCTCTTGATTGTTGCCGCCGGCACAGTACTGGCGGCTGCTCTCGAGGCAGCGGAAAACCTTTATTGGCAAGGGATTAAAGTGGCAGTGATTAATGCCCGTTTTGTAAAACCCCTTGACGAAGAATTGATTTTACAATGGGCAAAACATTGCGGCCACGTACTGACCGTAGAGGAAAATATTTTAAACGGCGGTTTCGGCAGTGGCGTTGTTGAACTGATGGAGAAAAACGATCTGTTCATCCCGGTTAGGCGCCTTGGTATTGACGATCAGTTTGTAGCTCACGGCAGCCGAGCCCAGATGCTGGCCTGCCACGGTTTAGACGCTACCGGTATTTTTAACACTGCCCTTGTGCTTAGCGGGAAGCAAGCAGTAAAAGGTGTCAATTGAAAAGCCGGTCAAAAATAAGATTTGACCAGCTGCTGCAGGAAAAACACCCCACTTATAGCCGCAGTAGGCTCCAGGCGCTGATCATGGCCGGTAAAGTGACCGTTAACGGGATTCCCTTCGATAAGCCTGGAATGCCGGTGGAAAGCGACTCTGAGCTGGTTATTATCGAACCGGATAACCCTTACGTCAGCCGGGGAGGGCTGAAGCTTAAAGGCGCGATAGCGGATATGCGACTTGACTTTACAGGTCTGAGAGTTCTTGATGCAGGCGCTTCCACCGGAGGTTTTACTGACTGTCTCTTGCAGCATGGCGCCGTCAAAGTGATCGCCCTTGATGTCGGCTACGGGCAGCTTGATCACAAGCTGCGTAAAGATCCGCGTGTGGTTGTTTTGGAACGCTTCAATGTTCGCAATCTGCGGCCGGAGGATATCAGCGATAGTGTTGATTTTGCCACAGTAGATCTCTCATTTATTTCTCTGAAACTGGTACTGCCAGTTTTCTTCCGCTTACCTGTTCCCGCATTGCTTGCGCTGGTAAAACCTCAGTTTGAAGCGGGGAGAGCTGATGCCGGAAAAGGCCGGGGGGTAATTAGGGATCCGGTCCTGCATCGTGCTGTTTTGGAAGAAGTGATCTTTGCGGCAGTTGATACCGGCTACAGTTTTCGGAATCTGACCTATTCCAGGTTACCTGGACCAAAGGGAAACCTGGAATATTTCCTGTTGCTTGCAGCTGATCCGGTTACTGATCAACAGCTTTTAGAAGCGCCAGCTGAAGCAGTCAGCCGAGTTGTTACTGAAGCACATGCGCTGCTTTTACGGTAAAAGTCAGGATTTTTAAGCAGGATAAAACAGCCCGGCGCAGAATAGATGCTATGCTGGAAGGCACAGGAGGTTGTTGTGAAAAATATCGGACTTATTCCCAACTGGCGAAAGAAAAATGCCAACCTGGTGGTAGCTAAAATAGATCATTTTTTCTCCCAGCGCAGTATCGAACTGACCACTGCCGACGCTGCCCGGGTTGATTTTTATAGCGAAACATCACTGGCCGATCAACTACCCGAATGGCACGAAAGCATGGATCTGATTATTGTCGTCGGTGGGGACGGAACAATTTTAAGGGTAGCCAGGGATTTGGCCTGTTGGAACCTGCCAGTGCTGGGCATTAACTTAGGACACAAAGGTTTCTTAGCTGAGATTGAAGTTGAGCAGATGGAGCGATTTTTACAGTATATTGCTACCGACCAGTACACCTGTAACGAGCGAATGATGCTTGACACCAGGTTGCGCCGCGCTAACCAGGAGCTGGTGGCCTACCTTGCTTTAAATGACATTGTTGTTTCTCGCGGGCCTTTTTCGCGAATTATTGAAGTTGAATCATACATCAACGATGATTTTATGGAAAGCTATTTCGGGGATGGCTTGATTGTTGCCACCCCGACCGGATCAACCGGCTATTCACTTTCGGCGGGCGGCCCAATTGTCAACCCCACCATGCAGCTTTTTGTGGTCACTCCGATCTGCCCTCATAGCCTCTATAACCGCTCGGTTATTATCAGTGGTAGCGATTTGATCCGGCTGCAGGTCGATTCCCGTCAGGTAGAGGTTATGCTCACCGTAGACGGTCAGGTTCGCCATAACCTTGAGGATGGTGACCAGATTATTGTCAAACGTTCAGAACAAACTGTCAAGCTTGTCTCGTTCCAGGATTATACATTCTACCGGATGTTACACAAGAAACTGAAAGCATAGCTTCAGGGAGGCCGATCGATGTTACTTGAGCTTAATGTCTCAAATTTCGCACTAATCGAAGATCTAAAAATCTCCTTCAGTCCCGGCCTCAATGTTTTAAGCGGTGAAACCGGGGCCGGTAAATCGATTATTATCGGAGCGATCAATTTACTTTTAGGCGAGCGAGCGGCGGTTGAACAGATCCGCCAGGGTAGTGAACAAACCCTGATTGAAGGCGCTGTGAGAGTAGAGCCACAGCTGGAGGCAGAGCTGGGTTCCCTGCTGGAGGGTGCCGGAATCAGCATTGAAGATGAGCTCTTACTGGCCAGGGAGGTTTCGCGCAATGGGAGAAGCGTGGCCAGGGTTAACGGTCGGGCGGTACCGGTTGCATTCCTGAAAGAAATTGGCCAGCTCTTAGTCGATCTGCACGGACAGCACCAGCATCAGTCGCTGTTGCGCCAGGATCAGCACATTGAGCTGCTTGACTCTTTCGGGGGGGAGGCGTTACTAAGAACGCGAAAAAAGTTAAGTGAACTATGGCGCCGGAAGCTGGACTTGAAGAAAGAGCTATCCGCTTTTGGTGAAGATAACGCCGAACGGGAAAGGCGCATAGATCTTTATGCCTACCAGGTAAAAGAGATTAGCGAAGCCTCTCTCCGGCCGGATGAAGATGAAGAACTGGCCGAGAGAGAGAAGCTTTTATCAAATGCAGAGAAAATATGCAACATCGTAGCCCGACTCTACGGAGAACTTTTTAGCGGCGAAGAAGAGGGAATGGAACAGTCTGTTGTAGATCGCCTGGGCCGCTTGTCTGTACTTATATCCGAAGCGGTAGCTATAGATCGTAATCTCGAACCGCTGGTTGACCTTTTTTCTGCCGCCACTGCTCAGCTAAGCGAGGTAGCGCATGAACTGCGTGATTATCAAACTAAATTTGACTTTGAACCCTCTGAGCTGTTTGCTATCCAGGAACGGCTGAACCTGATCAATGCACTGAAGCGCAAATACGGGGGCACAACTGAAGCAGCGCTTGATTTTTGCAGTGAAGCTCAACGTGAAATGGAGCGGTTACAGAACAGCGAGGCCATGGTGGCGAAGATCGAAACTGATCTGGACGAACTGGCGGATCAGTTGGTCAAAGAGAGCACTGAGCTAAGTCGTTTAAGAAAAGAGAGTGCCACCGAGCTTGAAAGATTAATTGAAGAGTGCTTGCTGGAGCTGGCCCTGCCCAACGCTCGCTTTGCCGTTAAATTAGATCGGAAACAGGAAGTTTCGGTGTTGGGGATCGATACTGTAGAGTTTCAATTTTCGGCTAACCGCGGCGAGGAAGTTAAACCGCTGGCCAAGATTATTTCCGGGGGGGAAGTGGCCAGGGTGATGCTGGCTCTGAAAACAGCATTGGCACGCCAGGATCTGATTCCCACGCTTATTTTTGATGAGGTCGATTCGGGGATTGGGGGCGCTACCATTCAGTCTGTCGCCGAAAAGCTCTCCGAACTGGCCCGGCACCACCAGGTGATGTGTGTTACACACAGCCCCCAGATAGCATCAATGGCTGATTCCCATATCCGGTTATATAAAGAAGTACGCGGAGAAAGAACCCTAACCCGGGCGAACCTGCTTGCTGATGAAGAAAGGCGCCAGGAACTGGCCCGCATGCTGGATGGGGCAGGCATTGATCAGGTCAGCCTTCAGCATGTCGATAACATGCTGACACGGGCAGCAAATTTTAAAAGAACTAAATTAGAAGGGGGTTTTAATGATTAGCTCTCACCTTGAGGAGATAACCTTAGCCTCAAACTATATCTACAGGGGAAGAATGATCAATGTCAGGCAGGACCGGGTGAAAGTAAAAAATGATCGGGAAGCCTTGCGTGAAATAGTTGAACACCCTGGTGCCGTGGCGATCCTGGTTTTGAACGAGCAGGAAGAAGCAATTTTGGTCAGACAGCATCGCCAGCCCTTAAAAGAGTTGCTATTGGAAATCCCGGCCGGCAAACTGGAGCCGGGCGAAGAACCCCTGGAGTGCGCCAGAAGGGAGCTGCTTGAAGAGACAGGTTTTACAGCAGCTGAGTGGAACGAACACGGCTTTTTTTATCCTTCTCCTGGTTTCTGTGATGAAAAAATCTATTTATTTTCGGCATCCGGATTAACTGCTCAAGAGTCAGTTACTATTGACCCCGATGAAAATATTGAGGTAGTTTATATACCGCTTGCCGAGATCGCCAACCTGATTGACAGCGGCTCCATAAAAGACGGTAAGACAATTATTGCCCTTCAAAAAATGCTGCTTCGAAGATGTGCAAAATAAAATAAATTGCCAATAATTTTTTGAAAATCTTTACCCCTTCAGCAGGTATTTTGAAAACTGCCGTTGAATACTTGTACTACTGATCACTGTGAGGTTCTCATTCTTAATGGAAAAACAAATTAATAATTACATGCACTATCTAGCCGTTGAAAAAGGCCTGTCAAAAAATACCCTCGAATCATATCGGCGCGATCTGCTTAAGTTTATTGCTTTTATGAACCAAATCCAAATTAGCAAGCCTGAAGAGGTTGACCGCGAAGCGCTAAATATCTTCATTGCCGATCTTAAAAAAAAGGGGCGGGCAACCTCTACGATTTCCCGTTGCATTGCCTCAACTCGCTCTTTTTTTAATTACCTGCTAGGGGAAGGGCTGATTGCTAAAAATTCCACCCTGGAACTGGAATCTCCAAAACTGGAGAAGAAACTGCCCAGGGTTATGACTACCGGGGAAGTAGATCGACTATTGGCCCAACCGGTAATCGGAGAAAATAATGGTTTACGGGATAAGGCTATGCTGGAGCTCTTATATGCTTCGGGAATTAGGGTCTCCGAGTTAGTATCATTAAATATCAGTGATTTTGATCCCCGGGTCGGTTTTCTGCGCTGTAGCGGCAAAGGAATGAAGGAGAGAATTGTGCCGATCGGCTCGTTGGCGATTAATTCAGTTAAAAATTATCTGGCCGAATCAAGGCCGCGTTTTTTAAAATCGAATGGCGAAACATCACTTTTTCTTAACCAGCACGGAAACAGAATGACCCGTCAGGGTTTCTGGAAAATATTAAAGAAATACGCCCGTAAATCAAACATTAACGGCGAAATTACACCGCACACTCTGCGTCACTCTTTTGCTACTCACCTGCTTGAAAATGGGGCAGACCTGCGTTCAGTGCAGGAAATGCTGGGCCACTCCGATATCTCCACCACTCAGATTTACACCCAAATCACCAGGAGAAAGATACGAGAGATTTATGACCAATCCCACCCCCGGGCCTAACCTTTCTGCACGTAGAGTTATCTTTGTCGTCCTGGACGGTGCCGGAGTCGGTGCGTTACCTGATGCCGGCCAATATGGCGATCTGGGTTCCAACACTATTAAACATGTGCTGGAAAAGCATCAGGGCCTGAAACTAGATAACCTCTACAGTCTGGGGTTGGCATCGATCTTAGGAACGGGAGAGGAACATCGCGACCTGCTTTTAGAGGGCAGTTCTTACGGGAAGATGAAACCTCAGTCTCCCGGAAAAGATACCACCAGCGGCCACTGGGAGCTTGCCGGTTTGGTGATTGAAAAACCTTTTCCCGTTTACCCTAACGGTTTCCCAGAATCGGTCATCAAGGCAGTAGAAGAAGCCTTCGGTCGCTCTGTGCTGGGTAATTTCTCTGCCTCAGGCACGGAGATCATCAAGGACCTTGGCGCGGAACATTTAAAAACCGGGTTTCCAATAGTCTATACTTCTGCTGATTCAGTTTTTCAAATTGCCGCCCACGAAAAGGTTGTCCCGCTAGAAACCCTTTATCGGTGGTGTGAACTGGCGAGGATTATTTTAGACGGCGAACACGCCGTTGGCCGCGTTATTGCCAGGCCTTTTAAAGGAGAGCAGGGAGCTTTTGTGCGCATACCCAAACGACGTGATTTTTCGCTTGCCCCCCCGGGGGATACACTGTTGGATTTAGTTGAAAAAGCCGGAAAATCTGTCGCAGTGATTGGCAAGGTTTCCGATATTTTTGCCCACCGTGGTGTAACCAAAAAACTTCCGGGCGGCAACAACGAAGCTATAGCCGCTGATTTAATGTACCTGATTGAGAACCGGGAAGGCGACCTGGTGTGGGCCACCTTCGGGGATTTCGATACTGTCTATGGACACCGTAATGATAGCTCCGGTTTCGCCGCTGCTCTTGAAAGATTTGATCTAAAACTGGCAGAGCTGTTATCTGCCCTGTCTGCCGGAGATCTCCTATTTATAACGGCCGACCATGGTTGTGATCCCACTTTTCCTACTACAGATCACACCCGCGAATATGTCCCACTGATGCTCTATCGACCCGATTTCAATTTTCAGGCAGCCGATCAGGATTTGGGTATCCTGAATAGCTACGCCGATCTCGCTGCTACCGCCGCAAACTGGCTTCAAGTCGATACGCCGCTTCATGGTACACCTTTATCCTGGAGCATCAATAACTAGATGAGTGGTAGAATCTGGGTACAGGGTTTATTGCAGAAAAAACTTTCACCCCTGATCATTAAACTTCTGCAACAGGCCGGAATTTTAGCGGCAAACAACTGCTTACAACTATACCTGGTTGGTGGGCTGGTCAGAGATCTACTGCTTGACAGCTCCCTGCAATATGATTATGACCTGGTTGTGACCGGCGATGCCGGTCAATTTGCTGCGCTGCTACAAACGCAGGTTGGCGGACGTCTCACCCTTTATCCACGGTATTTAACAGCGACTATCACGCTTGATGCCGATACAAAGTTTGATCTGGTCACGGCCAGGAAGGAAAGCTACAGCAAGCCTGCCGCCTTGCCTTACGTGGAGGCATCTGATTTAAAAGATGATCTTTACCGGCGCGATTTTTCGGTTAACGCATTGGCCTCTTCTTTACTACCCGGTGAATGGGGTTTACTTTACGATTATTATCACGGTTACGACGATTTGCAAAATAAACTGATCAGGGTCTTTCATCCCAACAGCTTTATCGATGATCCACTGCGGATCATCAGGGCAATCCGCTTCGAACAACGCTATGCCTTTACGATTGAAAAACAGACCCTTTCCTACCTGATCGGGGCGATTAGGGCAAAAAACCTGGCCCTTGTTGATCAGCAGCGTCTGGCTCGCGAAGTGAAAAATATTTACCTTGAGCCTCAGCCGAAGATAGTATTGGAGCGGTTACAGGAACTGGGCGTTGGAATTTTGCGCTGATCAGACAGTGCCGGTAATGGTGCTCGTTGCGTAGATGCAGCTGTACGGTTTGGAAACTTGAGGTTAGTTTGATATAATTAAAAAGCTATTTTTTTTGAGCCTTAGGAATTGCTATTTAACCCGACAACAGAGAAGGTTCAAGTTCGACCTTGAAGGAGGTATATTTATGCTGGGATTAGATCCCATTGTTATAGCGTTGCGCATACCGGCCTTGCTGATTGCCATCACCTTTCACGAATTTGCTCATGCCCGCATGGCTTATTACTTTGGCGATACCACTGCCCACCGACAGGGTAGGATGAATTTAAACCCACTCAGCCATCTCGACCCGATCGGCACAATCATGATTTTGCTGGTTGGCTTTGGCTGGGCAAAGCCTGTACCGATCAACCCTTACAATTTTAACCAGTACCGAAAAGGGTTACGCTGGGTCTCCTTTGCCGGACCGCTGGTCAACTTTATTCTTGGATTTTTAAGTCTACTCTTTTTTTCCGTTCTGATCAGCAGGGGTATTACGGACGGCCTATTTCTGCAGTTTGTAATGGTATTGACTCAACTAAACATATTGCTGGGCATCTTTAATTTAATTCCCATTCCGCCCCTGGACGGCTCAAAAATACTGATGTCTCTTTTGCCCGATGCTTATTTAGGCCACTACCGGACCATAGAACAGTACGCGCCGCTGATTCTCTTACTTTTAATTATTACCAGGGCTCTTGGGGTGATAATCTTTCCACTTTTTAACCTGGTGCTTACTCTTTTTTCAACCATTATCGGTTTCATTCCCGGGTTATAAAATCCGAAGCTGATCTAGATCATGTTAATGTTTTGAGGAGGAATAGTGGCAGTGCATAAAAAAACGGTCTTTTCCGGCATTCAGGCCTCGGGTCATCTGCACCTGGGTAACTATTTAGGGGCGATTCGAAACTGGAAAGCAATGCAGGAAGAATACAGCAATTATTTTTGTGTCGTGGACCTGCATACCATTACGGTGCCCCAGGATCCCATCGAACTGAAAACGAACATTCGTGAAGTGGCAGGGCTGCTGATTGCTGCCGGCCTCGATGAAGCGCATTCTGTGGTTTTTGTCCAGTCAAAGGTCAGGGCTCACTCTGAGCTGGCCTGGATTTTAAATTGTGTTACCCCAATGGGGTGGCTGCACCGTATGACCCAGTTTAAGGAGAAGTCGGAAAAACAAAAAGAGGAAGTAAGTGTAGGCCTCTTTGCTTATCCGGTTTTGCAGGCTGCCGATATACTTCTCTACGATGCTCATCTTGTTCCGGTTGGTGCAGATCAGAAGCAGCATGTCGAGCTCTGTCGCGATATCGCGCAGCGTTTTAACCATCGCTACGGTGAAGTATTTGTTTTGCCTGATGCCTTAATCCCTCCCGTTGGTGGACGGGTGATGGGTTTAATCAACCCCGAGAAAAAGATGAGCAAAAGCGAAGAGAAACAGGAAGATTCGATTTTTCTACTTGATACCCCCGATCAGATCCGCTCCAAGATCAAGCGGGCAACCACTGATTCAAGCAAAGAAATTGTTTTTGATCAGCAGAGACCGGGTATTAATAATCTGCTTACCATTTACCAGCTTCTAACGGGTGATAACCGCGAGCAGATTGAAGCTCATTTTGAAGGAAAGAACTATAAAGTCTTGAAAGAAGATCTGGCCGAAGTAGTAATCGAAAGCTTGCGTCCACTCCAGGAGAAATATGCCTTACTAACCGGCGACAATAATTATCTCGATCAACTCCTCAGTCGCGGTGCTGAGCGAGCTGAGGCCCAGGCTGAAGCCAAGATCCACCAGGTTACCGTGTCGATGGGCTTACGATAGCTTTTAAGAGTGGCAGGAGAAATTTATGGCAATAGAGCAGGCTGAGTACAGAATAAAACTGCCTACCTTTGAAGGGCCTTTTGACCTTCTCTTTCATCTGATCAAGAAAGCAGAGGTAGATATCTGGTCGATTTCAATTGCCGCTATTACTGATCAGTATTTAGCCTATCTGCAGTCAATGCAAGAACTTAACTTAGATATTGCCAGTGAATTCCTGGTCATGGCGGCGACCCTGCTGCGCCTGAAATCAAAATTACTGCTGCCGAAACCGGTTACGGAGGCAGAACAGGAAGAAGAGGAAGATCTCTTTGAGATTCACAGCGCCGAAGAGCTCTTTCAAAGACTCGAGGAATATCGGTTCTTCAAGGAAGTAGCTAAGAACCTGGAGAGCCGGGAGGACGAGCAGCGGAAAATTTACCTCCGCTCCACTGGCGGGCAAAAAGTTATGGTTTTTACCCAACAGGATTCAGTTTATACAATCTGGGAAGGCGCTGATCATCTTAGTGACATTATGAATCGTTTTGCTGTGGTGAACACTGCTGATCAGTACATGCCATTTTTTAATGCAGTTGAAGACTTTATTGTTACCGAAAAGGCAGCATCTATAGCAGAGATTCTCAACAGCAGCAAAAAACCGCAGCCGATGGAGAAATTTATCGACGGCAGTGGTATCTGGGAGATGATCATCACCTTTATTGCCCTGCTGGAAATGGCCCGGCAGAAGAAAATAATTTTACTGCAGGAGAAGCTCTTTGGGCCGATCTTTGTGGTTTTACGGGAAGAAAACCGGGAGAAGGACACAGAAGATGGACAGAGCTGAACAAAAAAGGGTAATTGAAGCAGTGCTTTTTTTAACAGAAGAACCCTTAAAAGCTGATCGAGTCGCCGTTGTTCTTGATACTTCGCCGGGAGAAGCCGAATACTTATTGCAAGAGCTAAAAAATGATCTCGCAGCCGCCAACCGCGGTATTCAAATTGTTGAGACTGCTACTGGTTTTCAGATGGGAACAGTCCCTGAGCTTGCTCCATATTTAGAAATGGCTTTCAGTGAAGATGTGTCCAGCAACCTCTCGACCGCAGCCCTGGAAGCTTTGGCGATCATCGCTTATAAACAGCCGGTAACCAGGATTGAAATTGAGTCGATTCGTGGAGTCCGAAGCGAACATGTTCTTGAGAATTTACTGAAAAGAAAATTAATCAAAATAAGCGGCCGTAAAGATGGACCGGGCCGGCCGCTTCTCTATGGCACCACAGCCGACTTTCTTAAATATTTTGGTCTGAAAGAACTAGCCGATTTGCCGCCGCTTGAAGTTGAATATGAAACGCGGGTGGAAAGTGATGTTGAAGCTGATGGGGATCAACAATCCAGTGCCGAAGAAGATCACTCGGCTACGATAACTGCAGAAGAAATTTCAGCAGACGGGAGTTAAGAACGATGCGTTTGGCGAAATACCTGGCGCAGTCGGGAGTTGCTGCAAGAAGAGCAGCAGAAGTTATGATTAAAGAGGGTCGGGTAACTGTGAACGGGCTAATCGAGCTAAGGCCGCAAACCCTG
The DNA here is from genome assembly GCA_016874655.1 of Bacillota bacterium. GTDB lineage: Bacteria > Bacillota > Dethiobacteria > DTU022 > DTU022 > UBA993. The sequence continues at coordinate 28,282 of VGTO01000011.1, forward strand.
GTAACCGATGAAGATGTCATTACAGTTGACGGCGAGAGAATCAGGCAGCAGGAGGTTAAATTGTATTTTTTGCTGAACAAGCCTTCAGGCTATCTCTCTACCGTTCGCGATACGCATAACCGGGCAACAGTATTAGATCTGCTAAAAGATAAACAAGATCGGCTCTACCCGGTAGGTAGACTGGACTTAAATACCAGCGGAGTACTGCTCTTAACCAATGATGGAGAACTCGCTCACCGGCTCACCCATCCCCGGTATGGGATTAAAAAGATTTACCGGGCCGGGATAAAAGGAATTCCCGGGAAAAAGGCTCTTGATCAGCTCCTTAACGGGGTAGAGATCGATGGTGATAGATGTATTCCTGATGATGTAATACTTTTAAAGACCGACCAGGAGAAGATGCATTCACAACTGCAGATCACCTTAACAGAAGGAAGGAAGCGGCAGGTTAGGAAGATACTTGCTGCGATTAATCATCCAGTTTACAATCTGGAGCGAATCAGTTTTGCCGGATTGACAGCTGATTCACTGTCTAAAGGTGCCTACCGTTCCCTTTCAGAAATAGAGGTGAAACGATTATACAGTCTGGTTAACCTTTAGGGATTATCTTGTTATTCTGCTGTTTAGCTTGCAAATTAACCCTTCTAATGAGACAATAAGAAAGCTGCTTCAGAAAAACTTCACGAAAATTTCGTACCGGATATTAGGAGATTGACCTATAAAGTGAACAGTATGCAAAAAAAACCGAACGTTGCGATTGATGGACCGGCAGGAGCCGGAAAAAGCACAGTCGCCCGGGAAATTGGCAAGCGCCTGGGCTTAAAGTATTTAGATACAGGGGCTATGTATAGGGCGATTACCCTGAAACTGATCCGTAACAATATTGATTTAGATGACATTAATGCCCTCAGGTCAACCTTAAACCGGACCGTTATTCGCTTAGGGGATCAGCAAGAGGTTTATTTGGACGATGAAGATGTAACAGAGGAAATTCGCAAACCTTTCGTCAACGAGATGGTTTCACCGGTAGCAGCCCAGTCGGTCGTTCGACGACATCTGGTAGCCCTGCAGCAGCAGATAGCTTCCGAAACAAACGGGATTATCATGGAGGGCAGAGATACCACCTCGGTGGTGCTGCCCGATGCTGATTATAAGTTTTATCTTGATGCTTCTTTAGAGGAAAGGACGAGAAGGCGTAACCGGGAACAGCAGGAAAAAGGCATTTCGCTCAGTGCTGAAGAGGTAGCAATACAGATTTTAAAACGGGATAATATCGATTCGCAGCGTGCAGATTCACCGCTGACCATTGTACCGGATGCGACTATAATTGATACTACAAATATGGATTTCGAAGGAGTCGTTAATGAGATAATCCAAATCATTAACACGGGAAAGCAGCCCTAAAGAAACAGGTGAAAATTTGCTCTATTATTTTGCGCGGTTTATTTTTTTAATCTATCTTAAAGTTTTCTACCGCATAACCATCTTCGGCAGGACCAATATCCCCGGCCGCAAGCCTTTTATAGTCTGCGCCAATCATATCAGCTGGCATGACCCTCTTTCTGTTGGAGTAGCGCTAGCGGCCCGGTACAGAATTAATTACATGGCCAAAAAAGAGCTTTTTAGTAATTTCATCTTACGCTTTTTATTAATCCGCGCCGGGGCATTTCCGGTTAACCGCCAGGAGGCGGATCTGATCGCCGTTAAGAAGGCGTATCTGATCCTAAAAGAAGGTAACGTATTAGGATTATTCCCGGAAGGAACCCGTAGTGCGAGCGGCGTTATGCAGAAAGCATATAATGGTGCCGCGCTGATCGCTGTCCGCAGTGGTGTTCCGATCCTGCCGGTGGCGATAGAAGGTCCGTATCGCCTGTTTAAGCCGGTTAAAGTCCATATTGGCAAACCATTTGTTTTGCCTCCACTTATTTATGAGCAAAAAAATAAAAAAAGAGAGCAACTGGAAGAAATGAGCGATCTGATTATGAATACTATCAGCCGGTTGCTGACGGAGCAGAAAAATAAGTGAAGGTACTTAAGGCAAAAAATGCAGGTTTTTGTTCTGGAGTAAATAAGGCTTTCAATCGCTTACTCGAGAAAGCAGCTCAGGAGGGTGAAGGTTCTGTATTAGGTGACCTGGTCCACAACGAACAGGTTGTGCAGTATCTGGCCCAGCAGGCCATAAAAAAAATTGATCAGCCGCAGGAAGCCTACGGTTCTTTTCTGGCGATCAGAACCCATGGTGCTACCCCTCAACTTCTGGCCACCCTCAAAGAAATGAAAAACATAGAATTAATTGACTTGACATGTCCCCGGGTGAAAAGGGTTCAGGAGATCGCCCGTGAGCTGGCTGAGCGCAATATTAAGGTCGTCATTTTTGGCAATTGCAATCATCCCGAAGTTGAAGGTTTGGTAGGTTGGGCCGGTGCAGATGCAGCGGTTGTGGCAACCCTCAGGGAACTCGAAGAGCTGATCGTCGAAAATCCTGCTGCCTTGATTGCCCAGACCACCTGCGATCCTGAACTTTATGAAAAAGCCCAAAATATATTCCGGAATGCGCATCTTGACGGTATGGTTTATAATACAATTTGTCCGGAAACACGGTTACGGCAGGATGAAGTATTAACGATGGCAGAGAGGGTTGACGCTTTTGTAGTTGTAGGCAGTGCGAGCAGTGCTAATACAATGACCCTTTATGATAGATGCCGGCAGCTGAAACCGGCTTGCCGGGTAAATAGTGCAAGGGAGTTGGATTGGTCTTTTTTAGGTCAGTTTGAGGTGATCGGCGTTACTGCCGGAGCGTCAACTCCCCCATGGATGATCAAGGAGGTTGTGGAGAGTATGGAGAACGAGAATGTAGAAGTAAAGAACGAGGAGCAATTTCAGTTTGACCAAGAAATCAAGGTAGCCCAGGTTGGTGAGCAGGTTACCGGAAAGGTAGCAAGAGTTACCGATGAAGAAGTGTTTGTCGATATCGGCAGCAAATCAGAGGCTATTCTCCCTTTCGGCGAAGTGCACCTGGAAACAGGTAAAACCTTGTCCGATCTTTTTGCTCCTGAGGATGAAATTGAAGTCACCGTTATAGAAGATGAGGAGCAGGAAGGGAAAGTGGTCGTTTCACATAAAAGGCTGGCCCGTGATAAAAAGATCAACGAGCTGCTTGATGCTTACGAAAACGGAACGGTTACCGCAGGTGTGGTAAAACAGGTAGTTAATGCCGGGTTGGTTCTGGATCTCGGGGCCGGGGTGGAAGGGTTCATGCCGGGATCACTGGTCGACACCAGTTATATCCAGGACTTCGCTGTTTTTAAAGATCAGCCGCTGGAATGCAAAATCATCGAATTCGACCGTGACAAAACAAAGCTGATTCTTAACCGCAAGACAATCCTGGCCGATGTAGAAGCTAAAAAGAAAGAGGAAACCCTGAAAGCGATTAAAGTGGGATCCGTAATTAGCGGTACTGTTAAGCGGCTGACTACTTTTGGCGCTTTTGTCGATATCGGTGGAATTGACGGCCTGGTCCATGTATCGGAAATATCCTGGGAGCGTGTCAATCACCCCGGTGAAGTCCTGAAAGTTGGGGAGCAGTTGGAGGTTGAAGTCCTCGAAGTAATCCCGGAAAAAGAACGGATTAGCCTCAGTATTCGTAAAACCTTACCCGATCCGTGGCTGAAATTGGTCGGTGATCTGGAAAGTGGCCAGATAGTTACCGGCAAGGTGACCCGATTAACCAATTTTGGTGCGTTCATCGAAATCAAGCCGGGTTTGGAGGGTTTGGCACATATATCACAGCTGGCAGAATTTCATGTCAAGCATCCTTCCGAAGTGTTGCAGGAAAAAGATGAGGTTGAGGTTAAGATTATCGAGATTAAACCTAAGAATAAAAGGATCAGCCTCAGTGTTACCGAAGCCGGAGGTGCTCTCTATAACGTCAATACTGCCGTTGCAAATGGCTCAGACAACGGAAATGTTACACTGGGCGATCTTTTCGGCGACCTTTTTGAGAACAATGCGCTTGCCTCCGACGCAGTAAAAACTGAAACTAAAGCTAAAGCTGAAGAAGTAGAAGCTAAGCCTAAGAAAGCTAAAGCTAAAGCTAAAGCTGAAGAAGTGGAAGCTAAGCCTAAGAAAGCTAAAGCTAAAGCTGAAGAAGTGGAAGCTAAGCCTAAGAAAGTTAAAGCTAAAGCTGGAGAAGTAGAAGCTAAGCCCAAGAAAGTTAAAGCTAAAGCTGAAGAAGTGGAAGCTGAAGGCGGCCAGGAATAAATGTCCAGGTCTAAAAGAAAGGATGAGCATCTGCTGATTGCCTCAAGGGCAAAACCGGAGCGTGCAGATTTCACTGAGATCAGTCTTGTTCATGATTGCCTGCCTGAAATTGACCTGGGACAGATTAGTTTAGAAACAAATTATTTGGGGCGAACTCACCGTTCGCCTCTTTTCATTAACGCGATCACTGGCGGTACAGTTTTGGCCCGGGCCATTAATGCAAGCCTGGCTGTAGTTGCCAGGCAGCTATCTCTGCCAATGGCCGTAGGGTCTCAACTGGTGGCTCTCAAAAACCCGGCCTGCCGGGAGAGCTTTACCGTTGTCAGGGAATTTAACCCTCATGGTCAGATCTGGGCCAATATTGGTTCGTACGCTACAGTAGAGATGGCCTTGCAGGCAATTGAGATGGTCAGGGCAGATGCCCTGCAGATTCATTTAAATGTTGCCCAGGAACTGGCCATGAACGATGGCGAATGTACTTTTTCCGGCGCTCTTGAGCGGATCAAAGAAATTGTCCAAAAAGTAGACGTGCCAGTAATTGTCAAGGAGGTAGGCTTTGGAATGGCAGCGGAAGCAGTTGCCAAACTAACTGCAACCGGAGTAAAGGCTCTCGACTGCGGTGGGCGGGGTGGTACTGATTTTTTAAAGATCGAAGCTATCCGCCATGGTCAAGTGCGGCCCAATCAACTAAAAACCTGGGGAATTCCCAGTGCAATCAGCCTCATTGAAACACTGAAAACTGCTGATTCCGGCAGTACAGAGGTTTTTGCCGGAGGAGGAGTTTGGGAAGCTACGGATCTGGCTAAAGCGCTTGTTCTGGGCGCCAGGGCTGTTGGTCTAGCCGGGATGCCGCTGTACTATTTGATGCGCAAAGGGCATGGCGCCCTGGTGCGTAAGCTTGAGTCTGTTGAGAAAGAATTAAAAGCAATAATGCTGAGTATTGGCGCCGGAAGCGTCAGGCAGCTGTCAGAGAAGCCGCTGGTGATTAGCGGCTACACGGCCGAGTGGTTGGAAAGGCGGGGCTTCGATCCGAATCATTATGCCCGTCGTTCATTAACAGTGTCGGGAGAGAAGCATAACGATGCCTGATCAACAGCCGGAAAAAGGACATCTGATTGATTACGTAATACCTGGTTCACCGGCTGACAAAGCCGGCATTAAGGCTGGCTGGAAACTGCTTCGTATTGACAATCAAAAAATTGGCGATCTGATCGATTACCGAATTCTCGAAGCTGATGAGCTGCTCTCCCTATTGTTACTGCAGGATGAAGGAAAGCTAAAAAGAATTAAGATTACCAAATCTATCGGCAGCAGCTTGGGCTTGCGTTTCAATCCGCTGACTATCGATCGGTTGCAACGCTGCCCAAACAAATGCCTCTTTTGTTTTGTAGATCAAAACCCGCAGGGGCTGCGCAGCGCTTTATACGTCAAGGACGATGATTACCGGCTTTCATTCTTATATGGAAATTTTATAACCCTAAACAGAGTCGGGGAAGACGATCTTAGGCGCATCATCAGATTGCAGATGAGCCCGCTTTATGTTTCTGTCCATACCACTAACCCCGAACTGAGAATGCAGATGATGGGTTCAAAACTGGCAAAAATAGGGCTTGCTAACTTAGAAAAGCTTGTCCGGGCCGGAATAAAAATTCATTGCCAGTTGGTACTTTGCCCCGATTTTAATACAGGCGCTGAACTGGAAAGTTCCATCGCTCATCTGGCTGCTCTGGGTGGAAATATTTTAAGTGTGGCCCTGGTGCCAGTCGGACTGACCGGGCACCGCAGCGAAGTCTACACACTTAGAGGTTTTACACCAGAGGAAGCACTTCGCCTGATTGAGCAAGTTAAAGTTTTACAGCAAAAATATATTGGCGATCGCGCTAGCCGCTTTGTATTTTTGGCCGACGAATTTTATAACCTTGCTGCCCTGTCTTATCCACCAGTAATTGATTATGAGGGATACCCACAGCTCGAAAACGGGGTGGGTCTGGCAAGGCAGTTTTTGGAAGAGCTGGAACAGCTGGAAAAAAGACTCCCACCGTTTGATCTCTCCGGCCGAGAGCTGAGCATAACTATTGTC
>VGTO01000012.1 GCA_016874655.1 Bacillota bacterium
AAGCAGCACCGGTGATCGTTGAATTAAAACAGGTAGTAGAAAAAGAACTAAAAAATATACTAAACAAACAGCCCTTAGTTGGGAAAGAAGATTTCTTCAACATCCCGCTGTTTAATGGCCCGGACAATTTTACGCGAAAGGTTTTAAAGGGTTTAAATGCGAGAATAGCTGTGTAAGGCGAATATGAAGTTCCTTTTTCCTACAATTGCTTGACGCGATCACTTTTTCTTTGCCGGTTGTCTCTCCATTTTTTCTGTGATAGTATATACTTGCTTTGTAACGCCTGACTAGAAGGCGTTTTTATTATTGAGATGCTGATCATTTATATCCACAGCCGAAAAAGCTGGTTCGGAGCGTAAGGAGAGAAAAAAATGCTAAAAAAAGTTGAAAAAATGGAAGGTAACCGGGTCAAACTGGAGATAGAAGTTGCCGCTCCTGATGTTGATACTGCCCTGGCTAAGGCCTACCGGCAGGTGGTAAAAAAAATCAATCTGCCGGGGTTTCGAAAGGGAAAAGTGCCCCGCCGGATTCTCGAGTCCCGCTTCGGCTCTGAAATTTTGCATGAGGATGCCCTTGAACTGCTGGTCCCCGATGCTTATGAAGCGGCGCTGGAAGAAGCGGATCTTGATCCGATCAACAACCCGGAATTTGACCTGATTCAAATTGAAGAGAGCAAACCGCTGATCTTTAATGCAATCATTGAGGTGCTGCCACCGGTAGAACTGGGTGAATACCGTGGCTTGGAGGTTGATCAGGAAATAGCAGAGGTTGATGATATCCAGATCGACCATCACCTCTTCATGCTGCGCGAGCAGAATGCCAGGCTCGTTCCACGCGAAGCAGGGCCAGTTAAAGAAGGAGATCTGGTTCAGATCGATTTCAAGGGCTACGTTGACGGGGTACTGTTTGAAGGCGGCGAAGCCGAAGATTACTCGCTTGAAATTGGATCCCGCTCCTTTATACCCGGCTTTGAAGATCAGTTGATCGGCGCAGCCCAGGATGAAGAGAAGGAGATTAAAGTAACCTTCCCTGAGAATTATCGCAAAGAGGATATCGCCGGTAAAGAGGCGGTATTTAAGGTGGTAGTTAAACAGATAAAAGAGAAGCAGCTGCCTGAACTTGATGATCTGTTTGCCAAAGAGGTCAGCGAATTTGAGAACCTGGACGAGATGAAGGCGGATTTAAAGGAAAAATTGCTGAAAAATGCTGAAGATCGATTAAAGGCGAAGCTCGAAGAAGATCTGATCGAAAAAGTTTCTGCATTGGCCAAAGTTGAGCCACCAAAAATTTTAGTTGACCGTCAGATTGACAGGATGGTCGGTGACTTGGAAAATTATCTTCGATACCAGGGTATGGGGCTGGATCAGTTTCTAGAGCTTTCAGGTAAGAACAAAGATGAGATCCGCGAGGAGCGGCGGGAGGAAGCCATAAAACGGGCTAAGGCTAATCTGGTGCTTGATGCTATTGCTAAAAAAGAAGGAATCACCGCAGATGATAGCGAACTTAAGGAAAAAATAGAAGAAATTGCTACAACCTACAATGATGATCCGGATAGAATCAGGGATCTGCTGGAAAAACAGGGTCGTGTTCCGGTTATGAAAGAAGAAATCAGGATCCGCAAAGTAATTGACTTAATTGTCTCAGAGGCCAAAATTAAGATGGTCAAAGCGCAGAAAGAAAAAGCCAAAGATCCTGAAAAAAAAGCTAAGAGCAGCGATCAGATCAAGAAGCCTGCAGTTAAAAAGGCTAAAAAGATCGAAACCGCTGATGCCTCTGCACAGGAAAGCAAAGAGTAGTATAATAAAGGTGTAAAAGATAATCATTTTGGATTTGTTTGTTGCCAAAATATGATCAGGATGATCTAGTGTGATCAATAAAAGGAGGTCTGCCTAATGAGTATTTTAGTGCCGATGGTTGTTGAACAAACTAGTCGTGGCGAAAGAGCCTACGATATTTATTCGCGTTTGCTCAAAGACAGGATTATTTTTCTGGGCAGCGCGATTGATGATTATGTGGCCAACCTGATTGTGGCCCAGATGCTCTTTTTAGAGTCAGAAGATCCGAAAAAAGATATTAACCTTTATATCAATTCGCCAGGTGGCTCGGTTCATGCCGGGATGGCCATCTACGATACAATGCATTATGTAAAACCGGCGATCTCGACGATCTGCGTTGGCCTGGCGGCCAGTTTCGGAGCAGTTTTGCTCTCAGCTGGTGATAAGGGCAAACGGTTCTCGCTGCCCAACTCAAGGATTATGCTGCACCAGCCGGCAGGCGGTGCCCAGGGCCAGGCAGTTGATATTGAGATCCATGCCCGGGAAATATTATTAATCAGGGAAAAGCTAAATAAAATCCTGTCCGATAAAACAGGTCAGCCGGTTGAAACTATTACCAAAGACACGGATCGGGATTTTTTCATGTCGGCTGAGGATGCCAGGAAGTACGGACTGATCGACGAGATCCTGACTCAAAGAACATAATAGCGGAGACGAGGTGAAAGCTCCGGATGTTTAAATTTAACGACGAAAAAGGACAGCTAAAGTGTTCGTTTTGTGGTAAAAACCAGGAACAGGTCCGCAAACTGGTGGCTGGTCCCGGGGTTTATATCTGCGACGAGTGTATTGAGCTGTGTAATGAGATCATCGAAGAGGAGATCGGCGATGAACCTGAATTGGGGCGCCTTGAGCTCCCCAAACCTCAGGATATCAAAGCAGTCCTCGATCAATATGTAATCGGCCAGGATGAGGCTAAGAAAAGCCTTTCGGTAGCAGTCTACAACCATTACAAGCGGGTTAACGCCAGTCAGAAAGTAGACGATGTTGAACTGCAGAAGAGCAACATTGTCTTGGTCGGACCGACCGGTGTCGGGAAAACCCTGCTGGCTCAGACCTTGGCCCGCATTCTTAACGTGCCTTTTGCCATTGCCGATGCCACATCACTAACCGAAGCGGGTTATGTTGGCGAAGATGTGGAGAATATTCTGCTGAAGCTAATCCAGGCAGCCGATTATGATTTGGAAAAGGCGGAAAAAGGGATTGTCTACATTGACGAGATTGACAAGATAGCCCGTAAAACCGATAACCCTTCAATTACTCGTGATGTCTCTGGTGAAGGTGTTCAGCAGGCACTGCTAAAAATACTCGAGGGAACCGTAGCCAGCGTTCCACCCCAGGGTGGACGGAAACATCCCCACCAGGAATTCATGCAAATTGATACCACGGATATTCTTTTTATCTGTGGCGGTGCCTTTGACGGTTTGGAAAAAATTATTCAGGACCGGATCGGCAACAAGGGGATTGGCTTTGGAGCTGAAGTGATTTCACGCGATGATGGCAACCTGGGAGTAATCCTGAAGCAGGTCCTGCCGCAGGATCTCCTTAAGTTCGGTTTGATCCCTGAGTTTGTCGGTCGAATCCCGGTTATTGCTACTCTTGACCAGCTTGACGAAGAAGCTTTTGTGCGGATCTTAAAAGAGCCGCGCAACGCCCTGGTTAAACAATACCAGAAGATCTTCGAGCTGGACGGGGTTACACTTGAGTTTAAGGAAAACTGTTTGCAGGCGATTGCTGCAGAAGCGCTGAAACGCCATACTGGTGCGCGAGGTTTAAGGGCGATCCTCGAGGAGACCCTGCTCGATGTAATGTTCGAGTTGCCTTCACGCGATGATATCGAGCGCTGTGTAATTACCCGCGAAAGTGTAATCAACAAGGAGTCGCCGATGCTGGCTACCCGGGATAAACGCAAAAAGAAAGAGGAAACAGCCTGATCGCTGTAAGTTAGTAAGCGGTAGGCACAGCAGTTTAGATCGAAGGATAAAATTAACGGGAAGCGAATAATATTATATTAAGCTTCCCGTTTTATTATTTAGAAAGGTGGTCTACTGATGACTGAACGAGAAAAATTACCGGTACTCCCCTTAAGGGGTGTCCTGGTATTTCCCAATATGGTATTACATCTGGATGTGGGCAGGGAACGTTCGATTACTGCCCTGGAGAAAGCAATGATGAAAGACAACCGCATCCTTTTGATCGCCCAGAAGGATGCAAAAACTGACGATCCGATTAAGGAAGATTTATTCAATGTCGGAACAGTTGCCAATATCAAACAGATGATTAAGTTGCCCGGAGGAACGATCAGGGTTTTGGTTGAAGGTTTGAATCGGGCAAAAATCCTGGAGCTTTATCCAGAGGAGCAGATCCTCGAAGCCGGTCTGGAGCTAATCGAAGACCCTTTAAGTAAGAATACCGAAATTGAGGCGCTGATGCGCACAGTGCTCTACCAGTTTGAACAATATATTAAGATCAGTAGAAAAGTGCCGCCGGAAACCCTTTCAACAGTCGCCGACATGGAGGAGCCAGGCCGGTTTGCCGATGTGATCGCCTCGCACTTAAGCATGAAAATTCAGCAGAAGCAGGAGATGCTGGAGGCTCTGGATCTGAAAGAGCGGCTCGAAAAACTACACTCCATACTGGGGCGTGAAATGGAAATCTTAGAAATTGAAAGAAAGATCAACCTGCGGGTGCGCAAGCAAATGGAAAAAACTCAGAAAGAATATTACCTGCGGGAGCAAATGAAAGCGATTCAGAAAGAACTTGGCGAAAAAGATGAACGAATGGCTGAGGCTGAAGAGTACCGCGAGAAAATAGCCGAAGCTAAACTGCCGGAAGAAGTAGAAGAGAAGGCGCTAAAAGAGGTCGAGCGGCTGGAAAAAATGCCCCCTGCTGCGGCGGAGGGGATCGTTATCCGCACGTACCTGGACTGGTTGTTGGAGCTGCCCTGGTCGCTTGAAACAGCCGATCGCCTCGATCTTGACGTGGCTGAGCAGATTCTTGATGAGGACCATTACGGCTTGCAAAAAGTTAAAGAACGGATAGTCGAGTATCTGGCCGTTCGCCAGCTGGCCGAAAAGTTAAAAGGGCCTATTTTGTGTTTGATTGGCCCGCCGGGTGTTGGTAAAACCTCTCTGGCGAAATCAGTGGCCCGGGCGCTTGAGCGAAAATTTGTACGGATTTCGCTCGGCGGGGTGCGGGACGAAGCAGAAGTGAGGGGCCACCGGCGAACCTATATCGGTGCTCTGCCAGGAAGGATTATCCAGGGCATGCGCCAGGCTAAATCCAATAATCCGGTGTTTTTGATGGATGAGATCGATAAAATGTCGACTGATTTCAGGGGCGATCCATCTTCAGCCCTGCTGGAGGTTCTTGATCCTGAGCAAAATAATTCCTTCAGCGATCATTATATCGAATTGCCCTTTGACCTGTCACAGGTGATGTTTATCACAACCGGTAATACATCATACAATATACCACAGCCGCTGCTCGACCGGATGGAGCTGATCCATATTCCCGGTTACACTGAAGAAGATAAGGTTGAAATAGCTCGCCAGTATTTGGTTCCGAAGCAGCTTGGAGAGCACGGACTGACTGAAAAGAACTTAGAAATCTCCGAAGGAACAATCCGCAGGATTATTCGCGAATATACCAGGGAAGCGGGAGTGCGTAACCTGGAAAGAAGCATTTCTGCCATCTGCCGGAAAGTAGCGCGTGAAGTGGTTAAAGATCGCGGAAAACATATCCGGTTAACAAAACAAAACCTGCAGAAATACTTAGGTATACCGCGCTATCGTTATGGTGCAGCTGAAAAAGAAGATGAAATCGGTGTGGCAACCGGTTTGGCCTGGACAGAAGCGGGAGGCGATCTGCTTTCGATTGAGGTCACCCTGATGAAAGGGAAGGGAAAAATGACCCTGACCGGTCAGCTTGGCGAGGTAATGCAGGAATCGGCCAAGGCGGCAATCAGCTATATTCGCTCACGAGCACAGTCGCTCGGGCTCGATGAAAACTTTTATGAAGAAATTGATATCCATATTCACGTACCGGAAGGAGCGATCCCGAAAGATGGTCCTTCGGCCGGGATTGCTATTGCCACGGCACTGGCATCAGCCTTAACTAAGAAGCCAATCCGCAAGGATGTAACAATGACCGGAGAAATTACCCTGCGGGGTAGGGTTTTACCGATCGGCGGGGTAAAAGAGAAGATGCTGGCTGCCCATAGGGCTGGCATTCGCAATATCCTTTTACCGGCTGAGAACCGTCGCGACTTAAGTGATCTTCCCCAGAATGTGCGGCGTAAGGTAGAGGTAAAATTTGTGGAGCATATGGATGAAGTCCTCAACATGGCGCTTTCCGAACCGCCTTTGCAGGCAGGGGAAGAGCGTACACGTAAGAAGATTAAAGAGAATAATCTTGGCCTACCGGAAACAAAAGAGGATTCGGCTTTTCAGCACTGATGCCAGGTTTTTTTGCGGCACAGAACAGAAGTAATCTTGACTCTCTATTTTGTATCCGGCCTTAATGAGTGAAAGGTTCGGTGGTTAATGTTGAAGATTATCAAAGCAGAGCTGAAAGCAGCAGCCTATAATCTTAAGGATTTTCCGGAGTGGAATCTGCCCGAGGTTTCTTTTATCGGGCGTTCAAACGTGGGAAAATCTTCTTTGTTGAACAGCCTGATCGGCCGTAAAAACCTGGCCCGGATCAGTTCGACACCGGGAAAAACCAGGGGCCTGTATTTCTATCTGCTCAATGATTCTTTCTGCTTTGTTGATCTACCAGGATATGGATATGCTAAGGTGTCGAAAAATGAACGCGATCGTTGGGCGCCGATCATTGAGGATTACCTGGCCAAGCGCAGTTCGCTACGCGGATGCCTGCATCTGATTGATTGTCGTCACGAACCGACAGCTGATGATCAGCTGATGTCACAGTGGTTGCGTGCGCACACTATCCCGACGATCACTGTAGCAACCAAATCCGACAAGCTTTCCCGCAGTGCTCTTTTGCAACAGCTTAAGGTAATCCGCAGCGGGCTTGGGTTGTTCGAAGATGATCGGCTGTTGCCCTTTTCGACGCAGACAGCGGCGGGCCGCGATCAACTGTGGCAGGAGATTCGTTCCCTGTTGCTTTAGAATGGTCTGGCTGATTCGGATCATCAATTTATGACCGGAGGTGAAAGATGCCCACAGCAGGAATTGACATAGGATCCCTGACAGCAGAAGTTGTGATCATGGATAAAGAGCGAGTCCTTAGCTATGTGATTCGGCCAACCGGGTCCAATAGTAAGAAAGCTGCAGAACTGGCTATGGAAGAGGCACTGCATAAAGCTGCGCTCCGGATTTCTGATCTTAACAAAGTAGTGGCCACCGGTTACGGACGAATCAGCATTGATTTTGCAGATCAAAGAATCACAGAAATTACCTGCCACGCACGTGGCGCTTACTATTGGGACCCGGCTGTAAGAACGGTGATCGATATCGGGGGTCAGGATAGTAAGGTGATCCGGCTGGCTGAGTACGGACGGGTAATCGATTTTGCCATGAATGACAAATGTTCAGCCGGCACAGGGCGATTCCTGGAAGTGATGGCGCAGGCCCTGGAGGTGGAACTCGACCAGTTGGCATTAATTAGTAACCGGGCCTTGAATGCCGTATCAATCAGCAGCATGTGTACCGTATTCGCCGAATCGGAAGTCGTATCGCTGATTGCCCAGGGCTTGCCTCGTGAAGAAATTGCCCGGGGTTTACACCTCTCGATTGCTGACCGCACAGCGGGTTTGGTGAACCGGGTTGGTTTGGAGGAGAAAGTAATGATGACCGGTGGGGTGTCCCTCAACAGTGCTGTGGTGGCGGCTCTCAATGAAAAGCTGAAAATCAGGATTATTGTTCCTTCAGTGCCGCAGATTGCCGGTGCCCTGGGTGCAGCACTACTGGCGCAGGAAGATAGCTAAAGCACTACTGATGTAAGATCTGATCGAGCCTGCCGGCATGCAGGCTTTTTTTAATCTGTCTGCTGAGCAAAGCAGTGATCAAAACTTTGGCCAGGTCAAATACAATAAAGGGTGCTACTCCGACCAGCAGAGACTGTTTAATGCTTAATTGCATTAAAAGGCCAAGCTGTAAAGAGCCTACCAGGTAAATTAGTCCAAGTGCCGGGAGCATTGCTGCGATTAGCTTTGGGAGAGAAGGTTGTGCCTGATCCTTGAGCAGTAAAGATAGAACCAGCACAGCAGGAATAAAGCCAAAAAGGTAGCCACCACTTGGTCCGGTTAGCATATAAAGGCCTCCCCTGGCCAGTGAGAAAACCGGCATGCCGGCCGCGCCAATCAGCAGGTAGGTCAGAATCGTGAGCAGCGCAGCCCTTTTTGGGAGCATGATCCCCGTAAGGAAAACGCCAATTACCTGGCCGGTAAAGGGTACCGGGCTAAAAGGCAGCGGGACAGCAATTTGGGCTAGGACGGCGATCAGCGCGACAAAAAATGCGCTCAGGGTCAGGTGGGCAGTGGCAGGAAGGGAATTAGTCAATTAGCTTACCTCGCCGTAACTGACCAGGCGGATTTGGCCGTAGTCATCTTTAATAGCCAGCTGGCCATCGTTAGTCAGTTCAGTAGCTAGTCCGGTTAAAGAGCCACCGGGCCAGCTGATATTAACCTGCTGCCCGAGGGTGATGTTATTTTTGATCCAGATCTGGCGAAATGAGGTAAAACCCTCTTCTTCGAATAATTTATAGGCCCTGATCAATGCATGACGCAGGTTGATCAATAGTTCTGTCCGCTTGATCTTTATCCCGGTCTCCATGGCCAGAGATGTTGCAACGGTGGCGATTTCAGTTGATAAATCCTCTGTTTTTTGATTTACATTAAGACCAATGCCGATAATCAGGTAATCTATACGGTCCAAATCGCCTTTGACCTCGGTCAGGATTCCGGCAATTTTTTTACCGCCAACCTGTAAGTCGTTGGGCCACTTGATCTGAACCGGTAGCTTAAATGTACCGGAAAGATAGTCGGCTAGAACTGCGGCGGTAACCAGAGTCACCGGCCTAGCTGCTGCAGGCGTTAGCGCCGTGGGCCTGAAGATGACTGAAAACCAGAGACCGCTACCCGCCGGTGAAAACCAACTGCGCCCAAGACGTCCTCTCCCTGAGAGCTGCCGTTCGGCAATGATGGTGGTAAAACCGGGAGCTCCCTCTTCAGCCAGGCGGTGGGCAACCAGGTTTGTTGATTCCACCGATTCCCGGTAAATAATGGCCATTTCAGCTAAGGCATTTTGATCGAGAAGCTCCGGTTCTTCTTCCAGGCAGTATCCGGAGCGGGAACGGGCACTAATCCGGTAACCCTTTTCCCTCAATGCCTTTACCTGCTTCCATACCGCAGAACGGCTGATCTCGAGCACACTACTGATCGTCTCGCCGGAGATTGTTTTTCCGAGGTTTGCTTTTAAAATTTCTAAAACCCTGCTGCCGTTATGATTCAAACTTTCACCTTATTTCAGAATTTGATAGAATCATACAAAGGGTTTCGCTAATTGTCAACCCAAGTAACAGATCATCAGGTTGACAATGATCAATAATTAGCGCTGAAAAGGAAAAAGGCGCAGTTCGTGTTAAACTGCGCCTAACAAATATATATAAAAAGAGGGGGTCAACTCGATCTGATTATAAAGCCCTTATGTTACAGAAATATTACAAACAGGTTGTTTTTTTATTACAGGGGATTTTTTGCCCGATAGGAGTAGTTTTCTATGCCTGCAGCAAAAGAACTGATGCTTAAAGAATACGCAAGCATTGACTCTGAAATGCCCTGCTCGGCAGTAGTTGAAAAAATACTTCAGTCCGCAGGACAGGTTCTGGCTGTATTTGAGCGAAAAAAATACCTGGGTCTGATCACGACTCACTCACTAGTTACTCTGGAAAGAGGGGGCACGAGTCCGGTGTCCAAGAAAGCCGGCGAGTTGCTGCTTGATCCCTGTCCGGAAATCTCGCCTGACACCGATCTAAGTGGTGTGCTGGCTGTTTTGCAGCAGCAGCCGGTTATTGCGGTTAAATCGAAGCAGGGGAAACTCGAAGGGGTTATAACTGGCTCACTGCTGGCCCTCAAGCTGGCTGTTTCTGCACAGGAACTGGAGAAAGAGCTTGACGCCGTAATTGCTTTTTCCTCAGATGAGATTCTGATTGCCGATCGGGAGGGAAGGGTACTGCGAGCCAGCCGGCAATTTGAAGATAATTTCGGGGTAGAACTAGATGCAGTGTTGGGCAAGACCGTTGATGAGCTCGAAAAGAAAAAAGTATTTTACCCTTCTGTAACCAGGCTGGTTTTGGATAAAAAAGAGGTGCAGACAGTTATTCAGTCCCGTCGTGACGGCCGTAAGCTGCTGGCTACGGGCACTCCGGCTTTCAATGACGACGGTTCGATCTTTCGGGTTGTGGTCAATACCCGCGATATTACAAAACTGAACAACCTGAAACAGAAGCTGGAAGAGACCGAGCTGCTTAAAAATAGATACCAGCAGGAGTTGGTTGAACTGCGCCAGGGTTACCTGGGTAGCAGTGATTTGATAGCTGAGAGTCCGGCGATGGTCGATCTAGTCAGGATGGCGCAAAAAATTGCAGCCGTCGACTCAACGGTTTTACTGACCGGTGAATCGGGGGTCGGCAAGGGAATGATCGCCCGCTTTATCCACAGCTGCAGTCCCCGATCGGCTAAACCTTTTACCGTGGTTAATTGTGGGGCTATTCCGGAAAACCTGTTGGAAAGTGAGCTCTTTGGCTATGCCGGCGGGGCCTTTACCGGAGCGTTAAAGGAGGGCAAAATCGGCAAGCTTGAACTGGCCAACAAAGGAACACTTTTTCTTGACGAAATAGCCGACCTGCCGCTTAACCTGCAGGTGAAACTGTTGCATGTAATTCAGGAAGGGGTGATCAGCAGGATCGGCAGTACCAGGGAAATAATACTTAATTTGCGCTTCATAGCTGCCACCAACAGGGATATTGCCACTCTGGTTGAGGAAGGAAAGTTTCGGGAAGATCTCTATTTTCGCCTCGATGTGATCCCGCTCCTGGTTCCTCCCTTACGGGAACGCCGGGAAGATATCAGAAAACTAACCGCAGCATTTTTAGAAAAGCTAAACCGCCGCTACCAGAAACAAAAAAGTTTTTCCGCAGAAGCGCTGACCATGTTTGAGGCATATCAATGGCCCGGTAATGTGCGGGAGCTGGAAAACCTGATCGAAAGAATGATCATTGTAGCGGAGGTTGAAGAGATCACACCACAGAGCCTGCCCGGCTATTTGCTGGGTGAATCTAAAAAAGAAAGCTTTTTGCAAGCAGCAAAAGGCGATCTGCCTCCGCTTAAAGAGGCGCTGGAAACGCTGGAAAAAGAACTCCTGACGAAAGCAATGCAACGTTACCGGACAACCTACGAGATTGCTGTAGCGCTGCAGGTTGATCAATCAACAGTCGTCCGCAAAATTCATAAGCACAAGCTGAGTTAAGCGAACTATAAACTGTGTAGGAAAACATAATGCAAGGGTGCATTAATAATGCAGCAATGCATTATTTTTTTGCTCTTCGCCCGCTTCTACCCCTCCAGGCCTTATTAGTTGCGTACAGATATCCCGAAATATATGAGTTTTTTATCCTGCCTAAAAAAAGCTGTTCGGTTTTTGTGAATGGCATCACTATTGCAATAGATATGATGAGTAATAGAAGGATCGAGAAAGGGGATAAAAAAATGAGTAATAGTGGCGGTAAAGGTGCCCCCTACGGACCGGGGCCTAAGTCTCAGGAGCTGCTTAAAATGCGCGACGAGCACGTTGCCCGCGGCATATCCTATGTGCTGCCCGTCTTTGTAGAAACGGCCGAGGGAGCTGTGATTAAAGACGTTGACGGCAACGAGTATCTAGATTTTACAACTGGTATCGGTGTTACCAATTTTGGCCATAATCACCCGGTAGTGGTTGATGCAATCAAAAAGCAGGCTGATCAGTTCCTGCACACCTGCTTTATGGTGACGATGTATGAGCCCTATGTCAGGCTGGCTGCCGGCTTGAATAAAATGGTTCCGGGCAGCTTTGCCAAAAAAACAGCCCTCTTCAACAGTGGGGCTGAAGCGGTGGAAAATGCCGTAAAACTGGCCCGTCGCTATACCAAGAAAACAGCAATGGTCTCTCTGGAGTGTGCTTTTCACGGTCGGACCCTGATGGCCATGACCCTTACTTCAAAGGTAAAGCCCTATAAATACGGTTTCGGACCGTTTGCTCCCGACGTTTACAAGATCCCGGCAGCCTATTGTTACCGCTGCCGTTTTGGATTGACCTATCCTTCCTGCGATTTACAGTGTGCCCGTTATCTTGAGCAGTTTTTTGCGGTTGAATGTACAGCCGATAACGTGGCGGCAGTAATCGCCGAGCCGGTTCAGGGAGAGGGTGGTTTCATCGTGCCGCCTGATGATTACTTTAAGGTGTTGCACGAAATCTGCCGCAAGAACGATGTGCTGCTGATTATTGACGAGATCCAGTCCGGTTTTTATCGTACAGGAAAACCGCTGGCCAGCTTCCACTACGGCATTGAGCCCGACCTGATTACCATGGCTAAATCTTTGGCCGGTGGAGTGCCGATCAGCGCTTTAACCGGTAGAGCAGAGGTGATGGATGCAGCCGGTCCGGGCGAAATCGGCGGGACTTATGGCGGAAACCCCGTTGGGTGTGCTGCTGCTTTGGCCGTTCTTGAAATTGCCGAAAAGGAAAAACTAGCTGATCAGGCTGAAAAAACTGGACGACTTACAGCAGATCGACTGGACCAGATGGCAGAGAAATACTCGATCATCGGTGAACACCGGGGCTTAGGCGCCATGCGGGCATTGGAGCTGGTTAAAGACCGTGGAACAAAGGCCCCCGATCCGGACCGGGCAAAGGCGATCATTAAGCGCTGCCACGAAAACGGCCTGATCATCATTACTGCCGGGATATTCAGCAACGTGATCCGCCTGCTGATGCCGGTCAATATTCCCACCGAACAGCTAAACAGAGGCCTGGACATTCTTGAAGAAGCTATTGCTGCAGAAGAAGGAGGCAGCCGCTAATTGAATTCTAATTTCGGCAAGCTTTTAATCATTGACCTTGATCAGTCCGATATCAGCGAAAGAAAGCTGGATGAGGAACTATTTCTTAATTACCTTGGCGGCAAAGGCCTGGGCAGTTACCTGCTGCTGAAAATGCTTCCGCCCGGGGTGGATCCTCTTGCGGCTGAGAACCTGCTGATTTTTACTACCGGCCCGGCTACTGACAGCCCCCTGGCTGCTGCTTCCCGTTTCGGAGTTTTCAGCAAATCGCCGGCTACAGGACTCTACTCTGAGTCATACAGCGGAGGGCACCTGCCACCGGTGATGAAAAGAACGGGGTACGATGCAATCGTCATTAGCGGGGCGGCAAAGAAACCCTGTTACCTGTCGATTTCGGAAGAAGCGGTTAACTTTTATGATGCCGGCGACATCTGGGGCAAGGAGACTTATGCAGCAGAAGAAGAAATTGTCAAAGCGATCGGAGTCAAAGGTTCACAGGCACTGGTGATCGGACCGGCTGGAGAAAGAAAACTTGCTTTCGCTTGTATCAAGAATAACCGCTGGCGCAGCGCCGGAAGAACCGGCTTAGGGGCGGTAATGGGTTCAAAAAATCTTAAAGGTATTGTTTTCAGTGGCAACGCCAAGGCTGCGCCCGCAGACGAGGAAGGGCTTAATAACTGGAGCCGCAACTTTTTTCAGCGCTTTAAAGACTCACCGGAAGCTCGTCTTTATAAAGAAAAAGGCACGCCGGCCTTGGTGGCGGTTACCAACAATGCCGGTTGTTTTCCGACTCGTTATTGGTCATCAGGAACTCTTGAAGGTTGGGAAAAAATCAGCGCTGACTATATGCAAAATGAAATGACTGTGAAATCCCGTGGTTGCTACCGCTGTTTTTTTGCCTGCGGCAAGCTGACGACTGTTGAAAAGGGTCGGCACCGGGGTCTGACCGTTGAAGGACCTGAGTTTGAAACCATTTATGCTTTTGGTGGGCTCTGCTGTCTGCCGGAGATGGAAGAGATCCTCTATTTGAATGATCTTTGTGATCGCTGGGGGATTGATACAATTAGTGCCGGCAACCTGGCCGCTTTTGCCATCGAGGCCGGTTTGCGGGGCAAACTTAAACAGGCGCCCCGCTACGGTGATGCCGACTCAATCGCCGAGTTTTTAGAGCGGGTGGTAGAAGGCAAAGGCGAAGGTGTAATCTTTGCAGACGGGATCAGGGAGGCGGCCAAAGCCCTGGGGATGGAAGACTTTGCGATCCACGTTAAAGGGCTTGAGCCGGCCGGTTATGATCCCCGGGTCTTAAAAGGGATGGGTCTTGCTTACGCTACTTCAGACCGCGGGGCCTGCCATTTACGGGCGACCTTTTACAAACCCGAATTAAGCGGAATGATCGACCCGGCACAAATTAAAGGTAAGGCCAGGATGTTTATCGATTTTGAAGATCGCCTCAATATCTATGACTGCCTGATTTTCTGCCGTTTTTACCGCGACCTGATCCATTGGGAAGAGCTGATCGAACTACTGTACCTGTTGACCGGTATACGCTACAGTGCAGCTGATTTGCACAGTATCGCTGCCCGGGTTCAGAACTTAACCCGCCTGTTCAACATTCGCGAAGGGGCAACGAGAAGCGATGATTGTTTGCCAAAACGCTTGCTGCAGGAGCCAATCAACGAGCAAAAAAACCTAATTACCAAAGAAGAACTTGATCTGTTGCTGAGTGATTACTACCTTTTGCGTGGCTGGGATCAAAATGGTATTCCGCCATTAAAGCAATGTTGATCAGTTGTGTGCTGATTTTGAATCTAAGATTGAAACAAGGAGAAATTTTCTATGAAACAAGCTACAGCCGCTGATTTAAGAACGTTGGCGCAAGACCACCCGGTTTTTGCCGTTAAAGAAATTGTTGACAAGCATATTGAAAGCAAGGGGGCGGCAATACCGATTCTGCAGGAGATTCAGAATGTTTTCGGCTATATTTCACCGGAACTGCTGCGAAGGGCCGGAGAATTTTCTGGTATTCCAGTCAATGAACTTTACAGTATCGTTACATTTTATGCCCAGTTCAGGATGGAACCGACTGGAGAGCATCTCATTCAGGTTTGCCATGGAACAGCCTGCCACTTGGCCGGTGCGGAACGAATTACTGAGTCAATTCAGTTCGAAACGAAAGCCGGTCCGGGAAAAACCAGCGATGACGGTATGTTTACGATGGAAAAGGTAGCCTGCCTCGGTTGCTGCAGTCTGGCACCGGTACTGACCATTGACGAGGAAACTTATGGAAAGCTTTCTCCCGAGAAAGTTCGAAAAATAATCAAGGATGTGCGGCGAAAAAACCCTGAGCACTCTGCTTCAAAGGGGGACAATGAAAGTGCATGATAAACAGTATCGGGTAAAAGTTGGTCTCGCAACCTGTGGGATTGCCGGCGGAGCAGCAAAAGTTTATCAAATTTTAAAAGATCGCCTGCAAGAAAGCGGGATTGAAGTGGAACGAACCGGTTGTATCGGGATGTGCTACAATGAACCGCTGGTTGAGGTTATTGAAGCTGACGGCCAAAGTTATCTTTATGGTAATTTAGAGCCGGAGGACAGTTTGCATATTGTTGATGAGCATATCGAAAAAGGCAAACCGGTAAGAAATTTGCTAGTTCTTGGTCGAAGTGCTGAAACCGATGATCAGACATTTTTAGAGAAACAGCGCCGTATTTTGCTTAAAAATTGTGGTCATATCGATCCTGAAGAAATTCAAAGTTACATTGATGCCGATGGTTACAAAGGTTTAAGAAGAGCCCTGGAGCAAATGACTCCGGAATCAGTGATTGAAGAAATAAAGCAATCCGGGTTAAGAGGCAGAGGTGGCGCAGGTTTTCCAACGCATCTGAAATGGGGCCTGACCCGTCAAGCCGATGGGGCCCAAAAGTACATTGTTTGCAATGCAGACGAAGGTGATCCGGGTGCATTTATGGATCGCAGTGTTCTAGAAGGTGATACACATAGCGTGTTGGAGGGAATGCTAATTGCCGGATACGCCATTGGTGCGTCGATCGGCTATGTATATATCAGGGCCGAATATCCACTGGCCATTCGCCGCTTAAAGATTGCAATCAAGCAGGCTGAAGGAAAAGGGTTACTTGGTAAGAACATTCTCGGTTCCAACTTTAGTTTTGAATTATTTATCCGGGAAGGCGCCGGAGCTTTTGTATGCGGTGAGGAAACAGCTCTTTTAATGTCAATTGAAGGGAAAAGAGGTATGCCTCGCTTTCGTCCGCCATTTCCGGCCCAAAAAGGTCTTTTTGGTTGTCCCACATCGATCAATAATGTCGAAACATTTGCCAATGTGCCCCGCATTCTGCATCTGGGGGCTTCGGCCTACAATCAGCTCGGGACCGAAGAGAGCAAAGGGACCAAGGTTTTTGCCCTGGCTGGCAAAATCAGGCGGGGTGGTCTAATTGAGATTCCGATGGGTACAACCATCAATGAAATAGTATTTGATATTGGCGGAGGGATTTCAACTGGGAAACCATTTAAAGCAATCCAGACCGGTGGCCCTTCTGGAGGTTGTATTCCTGCTGAGCTGGGCGATACTCCTGTTGATTACGAATCGCTAAAAAAGATAGGAGCGATCATGGGCTCAGGTGGATTACTGGTAATGGATGAAGAAACCTGCATGGTTGACGTTGCCCGCTATTTCCTCTCGTTTACCAGAGAAGAATCATGTGGCAAGTGCACTTTCTGTCGGGCCGGTACGCATCAGATGCTGAAGATCTTAGAACGAATCACCCAAGGCGAGGGGCGGGAGGAAGATGTCGATTTGCTGATCGAACTGGCTGAAAAGATTAAAGCCGGCTCTCTTTGTGGTCTTGGTCAGACAGCACCAAACCCGGTTCTGACCACTATAAAATATTTTCGAAATGAATACGATGCCCATGTTAAGGAAAAGTACTGCCCGGCCAAAAAATGTAAGGCTCTAATTACCTATGAAATCGATCCGGAGGCCTGTACCGGTTGTACTCTATGCGCCAGGAACTGTCCGGTTGATGCTATATCCGGTATGAAAAAAGAAGCGCATGTTATTGATCAGTCAATCTGTATCAGTTGCGGTCTTTGCATCAACAGCTGTAAATTTGATGCTGTAACAGTGAGTTCGAAACCGAAGCAGCTTGTCTAAACGCAAGCAGATCATTGCTTCCTGATTATTGACATGGAGGATTAAATATGTCCAAGGTAGAGATCACGATTAACGGAAATAAAATAATGGCTGAAAAAGGCAACAACCTGCTTGAAACAGCCTTGCAAAATGGTATTGACATTCCTCACCTTTGTTATGATCCGCGGATCAAACCTTTTGGTTCTTGCCGTCTCTGTTTTATCGAAACAGGTGGGCCAAGAGGACCGGTTGCTGCTTGCGGAACCGTGGTGGCAGAAGGGATGGCTGTAGTAACTGATAATGAATCATTGTATAAACTGCGTAAAACTGCTCTGGAATTGTTACTTTCAGAACACTGCGGTGATTGTATTGCTCCCTGTCAAGAGGCCTGTCCTGCCCATATCGATATCCAGGGTTATATTGCCTTGCTTGACAGGAAAGAATATAAAAAGGCAGCTGAGCTGATCAAAGAAAAGATGCCTTTACCTTCAATCTGCGGTCGTGTTTGCCCGCGGTTTTGCGAAGATCAGTGCAGAAGAAATATGGTTGACGATCCGGTTAATATCTGCGACCTGAAAAGGTTTGCCGGAGATTATGACCTGGAGATGATCGATTCCTACAAAACGAAGGCAATAGCTGACAGTGGTAAAACAGTAGCGGTGGTTGGTGGTGGACCAGCTGGCTTAACTGTTGCATACTACCTTGCTTTGAAAGGTCACCGGGTGACCTTATTTGATCGTGGTCCAAAGCTTGGCGGGATGTTGCGCTATGGTATTCCTGAATACCGCCTGCCAAAAGCGCTGCTTGACCGGGAGATTAATCTGATAGCCGGACTCTGCCGGGAGGTCCGCTTAGGTGAAGTTCTTGGGAAAGATTTTACCATTGAAGATCTAACTGATCAATATGACGCCGTCTTTCTTGGTTTGGGCTGTCAGTCAGCCCAGGGAATGGGTCTCGAAGGAGAAGATCGACCTGGTATCCTCAAAGGGATTGATTTATTACGCAGCGTGGCCGAAGGTACCCCTCCGGTCTTGGGCAAAAAAGTGGCGGTTATCGGTGGTGGTAATACGGCAATGGATGCTGCCAGGACAGCTCTTCGCCTGGGGTCAGAAGAAGTGCATTTAATCTATAGACGCAGCCGCAATGAAATGCCGGCAGCTCTTATAGAAATTGAAGAAGCGGAAGAAGAAGGAATAAAATTTGATTACCTGACCAACCCGGTTTCGGTTTTGGGCACCGACTGTGTTAAGGGCGTGGGATGTGTGCAGATGAAGTTGGGTGAACCCGATGAAAGTGGTCGTTGTCGTCCCTTGGTAGTTGAAGGATCAGAGTTTATGCTTGAAGTAGATAATGTGATTATGGCAATCGGACAGACGCTGGATCAGGAAAGTACCTGTGCATGCAGCATTGAGCTAAAAGGAAAAACGATGGCCGCCTGCTCTGATACCGGTCAAACTTCTATCGATAAAGTATTTGCCGCCGGTGATGCGGTTACGGGGCCTGCAACAGTTGTTGAAGCCGTTGGGGCAGCAAGGAATGTGGCATTGGCCATCAACCGATATCTTCAGGGGCTGACGGTTGAATCTGAGTCGGAAAGCTATAATTGCTCGATGGGCCGGCTTGACCTGCTTGATCCTGAAGATTTTTCCGAATATCCGAAAGAAGTACGTTTGCCGGTGCACCATCTGGCCCCGGAAGTGCGCAAGAAAAGTTTTGTGGAATATAATCAGGGGCTGAGTGAAGAAGACGTTGTCAAAGAAACAAAACGCTGCCTTTCCTGCGGTTGTCAGAATGTTTTCGATTGCTCCCTACGCCAATTGGCTACTGACTTTAAACTCGATAACGAACGTTTGGGAACAGAAAAGAAAAGATATCCCATCAGAAATGATCATCTCTTTATTGTGCAAGATCCCAACAAGTGTGTACTTTGTGCTAATTGTGTACGTATTTGCCATGAGGTTCAGGGGGCAAACGCACTCTGCCTGGTCAATCGCGGTTATGATACGATTATAAGCCCAACTTTACAGCTGCCCCTTAATGAGACCACTTGTGAATCCTGTGGCCAATGTATATCAGTTTGTCCTACCGGAGCTCTTACCGCAAAAGGCTATTTCTTTAAACCCGGTCCCTGGTTCCCCGATCGGGTTGTTGAGAGTACCTGTACGCGTTGTGGGATCGGTTGTCGCGTCGAGCTGAGTGTAGTAGCAAACAGGGTAATAGAAATTAATTCACCTTTACGTCAGGATCTGAATGATGGCAATTTGTGCATTAGGGGTCGATATGAGCCGCTTTTTGCACAAGATACTGATCGGATCCTGAAACCATTCATCAATTTTGACGGACAAAAAAAGCTGGAAATTAATTGGCCTGAAGCATTAGAAAGGGCAGCTACCGGATTAGTGCGGGTCAAAAAAGAATCTGGGCCTGGTAGCATTGCCGTTATCATCACTTCATCGCTTAGCAATGAAGAGATGATTCTGACGCAGCAACTAGCTGTTGACGTTCTTGGCTCAGATCGGATCTATTCAACCGGGTTAACTCCTGCCACGGCAAGCATTATTGGGAAACCACTGTTTTACAAAGAGATTGCAGAAAGTGATTTTATCCTTGTTGTTGATGCCGACCTGCCCGAAGATTATCCGATTGTTGCTCAAAAGATACGCAAGGCCTTAGCGCAAGAGGCAAAACTTGTTTTTATCGGGACTGCCGCAAATCGCTTAGTTAAAGATGCAGATGTTTCTGTTCTTTGCAATCCAGGGAAACTTAAGTCAATATTAAATACGCTGCTGTACTATCAGAGTGGTAAAGAAAAACATCTCTCACTCAGTGATTCTGAGTTAACTGAAGCTTTAGCATCTTTACCCCAGGATCTTTCTGATAATCCGTCTGTTTTGGTTCAGATAGCCGAGCTATTTCTAAAATCTAGCAAGCCCGTAGTAATTATTAATGGTGATACAACCGACAGAGAAACATATGACCTCTTAGCGGAGCTTTACCGTCAAGCCGGAAACGATCTTAATCCCAGCATTCTTGCTCTTTACAGAGGCGGTAATACTGCAGGCCTGATTGAAATGGGTTTTGCCAAAGGATTGGTGGATGGAAAAGCCTTATCCCTTGGCTGCAATAGTGATCAGGTGGTGACAGAACTGTTGAAGCAGATGAAAGGTTTGCTGCTGATCGGCGATGATCCGGCAGCACTTATTGATCTTGCAGCTCCGGATAGTTTTATTGTGGCAATGGCTGCGTATAATCAATCCAAACTGCAAAAAGCCGATCTGGTTTTGCCGTTGGCTGGTTATTTTGAAACAACCGGAACAGTAGTTAACAGTGAAAGAAGACTTTGTGAACTGAGGCTGGCCTATGCGCCGCTTGCGGGGAAAAGCAATTCAGCTTTGCTGATTGATTTGGCGAAGGCCCTCGGTGCCAACCTGGAACCAATAACAAAAAATCAGGTTGTCGAAAGAATAAGTCAGCTGTTATCGTTAGAAGATTAATGGTTTGTACTAATTATTTAAAATTATTTATCGGAAATTAATAGTAGCCAACCAGGGAGGTGTGTTCCAAGGCTAGTTTAAGCATAAAGCTGGGGATTAAAAAAGTAAGATTAGGTAATGTTTTATAAAACTAGAAAACCTTAATGCAGGAGGATTATTATGTCCACGAAAATCAAAGAGTTTATGAATACTGTTGTTACTAAAAATCCTGGTGAAGTTGAATTTCATCAGGCAGTAGAAGAAGTTGTTGAAACGATTTATCCCTATATTGAAGAAAACCCTAAATACCTGAAGGCAAAAATATTGGAACGTTTGGTAGAACCAGAAAGGATCGTAATATTTAGGGTGCCCTGGCTTGACGATAAAGGAGATGTGCAAGTTAACCGTGGTTACCGCATTCAATGGAACAGCGCCATTGGGCCCTATAAAGGTGGTCTTCGCTTTCATCCCAGCGTTAATTTAAGCATACTCAAATTTTTAGCCTTTGAGCAGGTTTTTAAAAACGCCTTGACAACCCTGCCGATGGGCGGTGGTAAAGGCGGTTC
Organism: Bacillota bacterium; assembly: GCA_016874655.1. Classification (GTDB taxonomy): domain Bacteria; phylum Bacillota; class Dethiobacteria; order DTU022; family DTU022; genus UBA993. Next base: position 21,081 of record VGTO01000012.1, read on the forward strand.
TGATTTTGATCCAAAGGGCAAATCAGACAATGAGATCATGAAATTCTGCCAGAGTTTCATGACAGAACTGAGTAGGCACATTGGTCCGAATACTGATGTACCGGCTGGCGATATTGGGGTTGGCGGGCGTGAAATTGGTTACATGTTTGGACAGTATAAAAGGCTAAGCAATGAGTTTACGGGTGTTTTAACCGGTAAAGGCCTTAACTGGGGTGGTAGCCTGATCCGGCCTGAAGCAACAGGATACGGTTGTGTCTATTTTGTAGAAGAGATGTTGAAGACTAAAGGTGACTCTTTACACAACAAAATTTGTGCTGTTTCGGGGGCTGGTAATGTAGCCCAGTATACCATTGAGAAACTGCTTGAAATGGGAGCTAAAGTAGTTACCTGTTCAGATTCAAATGGCTATATTCGGGCGGAGCAAGGTCTGCAAACAAAAGACCTTGAAAGTGTTCTAAGACTCAAAAACGTCAAGCGCGGGCGGGTTAAAGAACTAGTTGATGAATTTGCCTGCGAATATTACGAGGATCAAAAACCATGGTCGGTTAAATGTGATATCGCTTTTCCCTGTGCGACACAGAACGAAATTGATGAAAAAGATGCCAAGATGCTAATTAAAAATGGATGTATTGCTATTGGCGAAGGAGCCAACATGCCAACGACACCAGCCGGCGTTGAAGTATTCCAGAAAGCGAAGATTCTGTATGCCCCGGGTAAAGCAGCCAATGCAGGCGGGGTATCAACTTCCGGCCTGGAGATGACGCAGAATAATATGCGTCTGGCCTGGTCAAGAGAAGAAGTTGATCAGAAACTACATTCAATTATGATCAATATCCATGAACAATGTGTTAAATATGGTAAGCAGGATGACGGCTATGTCGATTATGTCAAGGGAGCAAACATCGCCGGTTTTGTTAAAGTAGCGGATGCGATGATTGACCAGGGAATTGTTTAAGCTGATTACTGTATAGGAAACAGGCTGGGCGCTCTTTCTAATCAGAGAGCGCTCTTTGCCTTCTTATTCCTGGTTAACAATATTTTTTCAGGCCTCAAGGTTTGACCTTCTGTTCGTTATTATGTTAGTCTAAAGCAGTTGGGAAAGCTGTTTTCCGGTGGTGCAAAATGGATTTAGAACGTTTAAATTATTACTACACAAAATTTAAATTTGGTGAAGACAATTTCCACGATCTGATGCAATTCAGAGTTCGGGAAATTTTGCTGATCTCCACCCTCTATGATGCCTATACCTTCGAGCAGGAATCACGGTTAAGCCAGCAGTTGGTTGGCGAATATCATGAATTAAAACTGACTACTATACCGCGGATCACCAATGTACCAACCGCTGAAGAAGCTCTGGATAAATTAAAAGAGCAGCGTTACGATCTGATCATTACCACCATGCGCATTGCCGGTTTGACTGCTTTTGAACTTGGTCGCAAGATCAAAGAACAGTATAGCGACATTCCGATCCTGCTTTTACTGACTAATAAAGCCGATCTAAGTATTGTAGCGAGCAAAAAGGATGAAATGTCATATTTCGATAATGTTTTTCTATGGAATGGCGATTCCAAACTGATTCTGGCTATGATTAAATACATTGAGGATAAACTGAATGTCGAATATGATACTCGCAACGGTCTGGTCAGAGTGATCCTGCTGGTGGAAGACTCAGTTGATTTTTATTCCCTTTATCTGCCGGTCCTTTACAAGGAGATTATGCTACAGACCCAAAGGCTGATTTCAGAGGAATTAAATGATGCCCAAAAGTATTACCGGATGCGAGCCAGACCGAAAGTCCTCTATGCCAGAAATTATGAGGAAGCGATAGCTCTTTATGATCAATATAAAGAATTTATTCTATGTTTGATCTCTGATATCAGCTTTGATAAAGATGGCAAACTAAACAGGGGAGCAGGAATTCAGCTAATCAAGACAGTACAGAAGGATAAATGGGAGATCCCAGTTCTTTTACAATCCTCTGACCTGGCCAATAGAAAAGTGGCAGAGTCTTTGCAAGCTAGTTATATCTGCAAATATTCTCCAAATCTTTTGCACGAACTGAAGAGTTTTATTTGTAACAATTTAGGATTTGGCGATTTCATATTTCGAAATGCCGATGGTGAAGAGATTGATCGGGCAACCTCCCTGGCAGATCTGGAAAAGAAAATCATGCACGTTCCAAAGGAAACCTTACTTTACCACAGTAAGAAGAATCATTTTTCAGCCTGGCTGATTGCTCATGGTGAAATTCAGGTCGCGAGGAGGATTCGACCGGTAAAAAACACTGATTTTGCCGACACCGATCAACATCGGCAATTCCTGGTTAATGTCTTTAACCAGACTAGACATGAGCGGCGAAAGGGGAAGGTAATCGCTTTTGAGAAAGATTCTCTGGCTACTGAGGATCAGATTATTAAGTTAACTGAGGGTTCGCTTGGGGGTAAGGGTCGGGGAATCGCTTTTTTTAATAGTTTATTTTCAATTATTAATGCGGAACGGGAAGACGAAGACACCGTTATAAAAATTCCTCGGACCTTTATTATCGGCACAGATGAGTATGATTCCTTTATTGAAGTCAACAAACTTCGCAAATTAATGCCCTGCGAAAACGATCAGGTAATTAAGGAACAATTCATTAAAGGAATACTTACCCCTGAATTGACAGAAAAGCTTACAGAACTGCTACAGGTTATTACCAAACCCTTGGCAGTCAGATCCTCCGGACTACTCGAAGATTCGCAGTCTCAGCCTTTTGCCGGGATTTATGAAACCTACATGCTGCCCAATAATGCTAAACATTTGTCAGTCCGTCTTGAACAGCTAACGCGTGCGATCAAGTTGGTCTATGCATCAGTATATTTGCAGGACGCTAAGAGCTATATTGAAAGCCTTCGGTATCGATTGGAAGAAGAAAAAATGGCGGTTGTTATTCAGGAAGTAGTAGGGAGGGAAACGGCAGGCTTTTATTACCCGCACCTTTCAGGGGTTGCTCAATCTTATAATTTTTATCCCACTTCTTATCTCAAACACCACGATGGCGTGGCGATGCTTGTTGCCGGCTTAGGCCATTCCATCGTTGAAGGCGGTAGAACCCACCGGTTTTGTCCTCTTTATCCTGAGATGAACTTCTTTTCGGTTGAAGATCAAGTACGGTACACGCAAACAGAAATATTTGCTTTGGATATGCAAAAAGGCAGTGCCGATAACGATAAAGGTGAACTAACAACCTTAGCGATACTGTCAATTGAAACAGTTGAAGAACACAAAAATTTGAAACATCTGGCTTCTGTCTGGGATGCGGCAAATCATCGAATCGAAAGCGGACTTGGTAATGGGGGACCACGTGTAGTTAATTTTGCCAACATTTTGCAATATGAAACATTCCCCCTGGCAAAGCTATTGGTTGAAATCCTTGGTATCTCAGAAGTTGCCTTTGGAGTGCCTGTTGAGATCGAATTTGCAGTTGATCTTACCAGTGATCGAGATCTTGGTGAAACGCCTGCCTTTTATTTTTTGCAGGTTCGTCCGCTTACGGTTAATACCGGAGAGCTAAACACAGATCTCGATGCACTTAGGGCTGAAGATCTTATCCTTTTCACTAATGAAGGCATGGGACATGGTGTATTCGACAACCTTTATGACCTGGTAGTGGTCAATCCTGAAAACTTTAATAAAACCGAAACCATAAAGATTCAGCAGGAGATTGAGTATTTCAATCAAAAACTAAAAAATGAAAATAGACGTTATATCCTGATTGGTCCCGGGCGTTGGGGGTCACGCGATCGTAGCTTGGGTGTTCCGGTCAGCTGGGGACAAATTGCACAGGCCCAGGTCATTGTGGAAGCTGGTATTAAGGATTTCGATATTGAACCTTCGCAAGGCACCCATTTTTTCCATAACCTAGTTGCTTTGAATATCGGCTATTTTAATATTAATTATCATTCAAAAACTGATTTCATCGATTGGGACTGGATCAAGATTCAGGATCGGGATGAAGAAAAGAATTATACTTTTCATCTAAAAAGTGAGCAGCCCTTTCTAGTAAAAATGGATGGTAAAAAAGGAATTTCTGTAATCATGAAACCCCAATTATTGGGTAGTTTTTGATTATAGAAATGATAAAATCGATAATTATTATGATCATACTTAAAAATCTGGTAGCTTATTGTCACTTTCTGTCGGCTGTTGATTAGAATCATAAACAGTGGTTTAATAGCTTGAGGGAGGGAATCTGATATTTTGATCCGGACCGTAAATGACGAAATAACCGCAGTCCTGACCATTAATCAGGAGTGGTGTAAAGGCTGCGGTATCTGTGTAGCTTTCTGTCCCAGGGAAGCTCTTTTTATTAATGATGCCGGTAAAGCAGAGAAACATAGCGATCAGTGTACTGCGTGTACAGTATGCGAGCTTTTCTGCCCTGATTTTGCACTTGTTGTAGTCAAAAAGGGGGCAGCGGTGCATGGCGGAAACTAAGCCGGTTTTGATGCAGGGTAACGAAGCCTGTGCCATGGGGGCGATTAGTGCCGGTGTACGTTTTTATGCCGGATACCCGATTACCCCGTCAACTGAAGTGGCTGAAATAATGGCCGCCAAGTTACCTGAAATTGGTGGGGTCTTTATCCAGATGGAAGATGAGATTGCCAGCATGGCGGCTGTGATCGGCGCCTCGATTGGCGGGATGCGGACGCTGACTGCCACCAGTGGCCCCGGTTTTTCCCTGAAGCAGGAAAATCTCGGCTATGCGATTATGGCCGAAATTCCCTGTGTGGTAGTTAATGTTCAACGCATGGGCCCCAGCACCGGGGTCCCCACTGCCCCGGCTCAGGGTGATGTGATGCAAGCCCGTTGGGGAACCCATGGAGACCATCCGATTATTGTTTTCTCGCCTTCCTCTGTTTATGAAACATATTATCTGACCATTGCCGCCGTCAACTTAAGTCAAAAGTTGAGACAGCCGGTGATCATGCTGCTCGACGAAGTAATTGGCCACATGCGGGAGAAGGTCTTTATTCCGGAAGCAGGGAAGCTGCTGGTTGAAAAATCAAGCGACCAGATTCCTTCAGACTGGAAACCGTACGACGAAAAAGGGCTGACCCCTCTAGTACCGTTTGGTTTTGGCCATTACTATCATGTCACCGGTCTTTTTCACGATCAGTATGGTTTTCCGACCGGCGATCCACCCCATGTTGAAAGGGCGCTTGATCGCCTTCATGCTAAACTGGAAAAATATCGTGACGAGATCGTCTTGACCAACTACATTGGCCACAAAGAACCGCGAGTGGCAATTGTTGCTTATGGGTGCACTGTCCGCTCAGCCCGTTCTGTGGTCAAAAAAGCTTACTGGCAGGATCGTCTGCCGGTTGGCCTCTTAAGCTTGCAAACAATCTGGCCTTTCCCGGCCCGGGAAATAGAAGCCCTGGCCAAGCAGGCCGATGTGATTATTGTGCCCGAAATGAATATGGGACAGCTTGTGGGCGAAGTTGAGCGTTACGTTTGTGGTCAGGCTAAGGTAGTACCGTTGAACCGCTACGACGGAGAGATGATCACTCCGGATCAAATATCTGAATTAATCGGGAGGTGGCTGTCCTAGTGCAGCTGACCCAGGATTTTTTGCGCACTAAGAAATTACCGCACATCTGGTGTCCGGGATGTGGCAACGGCATCGTCACCGCTGCGCTGGTAAGGGCTATTGAAAGAGCCGGCTATGATCAGCGCGAAGTGGTAATAGTATCAGGCATCGGTTGCTCTTCAAGGGCTGCCGGGTACCTTAACTTCAATACGCTGCATACCACCCATGGCCGGGCGCTTGCCTTTGCTACAGGCCTAAAAATGGCCAGGCCGGAACTGACCCTGTTCGTGATCATGGGTGACGGAGATTGCAGCGCGATCGGTGGCAACCACTTTATTCATTCGGCCAGAAGAAACATTGATCTGAATGCCATTGTTGTTAACAACCACATCTATGGGATGACCGGCGGTCAACACTCACCGCTGACTCCGACCGGCATGAAAGCCACAACTGCTCCAGGAGGGACTCTGGAGAGAGCTTTTGATCTGCTTGAATTAGCCAAAGGCGCCGGGGCGACTTTCGGAGCCAGGGGTAACGCTGCCCAGCCGCGGCAGCTCGAACAGCTGATCACGCGGGCTGCCAAACATAAAGGTTTTTCCGTGGTTGAAGCTCTTTCACCCTGCCCGATTGCTTATGGCCGGAGGAATAAACTTGGTGGCGCGGTTGAGATGCTAAAAGGAATGAAGGAGAGCAGTGTAGCTGTTGAGCGAGCGGCTGAAATGGATGAAGCGGATCTGGAAGGCAAAACTCTTAACGGGGTGCTGTTCTCGATCGATGCCCCGGAGTTTTCCTCAGAGTATCACCGCATGATCAAAAAAGATCACGGCTAAGGCGGGTGGCAGATGATGGCTAAAAGGCAGGAAATTTTACTAACCGGAGCCGGTGGGCAGGGGTTGATTTTAGCCTCGATTGTTCTGGCTGCCGCGGCGGTAAATGACAATAAGAATGTGGTGCAAACCCAGTCCTACGGACCTGAGGCCCGGGGTGGGGCCAGCATGTCCGGTGTGATTATCGATGTTGATACGATAGAATATCCAAAGGTAACCAGGCCAACAGTCCTGTTGTGCATGAACCAGGCCTCTTATAATAAGTACCTGCCCAAAGTAGAGCCGGGATGCGTGATCATTACTGATTCCACATTTGTCAGTGGCCCCTTTAAGGAAGAGCTGCAGATTAAATCACTGCCGATTACCAGGATGGCTAAAGAAATTCTGAAACGTGAAGTGGTCGCCAACATGCTGGCGCTTGGGGTGATTAATGCGGCGACCGGCCTCGTTGATCGAAATATTTTCAGAGAAAGCGTTTATAACATGGCACCTAAGGGAAGTGGTGAGCTCAATCAGGAAGCATTTGATCTGGGCTATCGCCTCTATGAGGAGGGTCCGGAGCAGCTTTGCAGAGACGCTGCTCAAACCTCAAGGTAAAAGAGTCTTCCTCATAGTAGTGGTTACTGTTATCGCCAGCGAGCTGTTTTTCGTCAGCGATGTTGGGTCTTTTCGGTTCTCCGTTGGTCTGATTATCTTCGTTTATGCCGCATTAAGCCTTAACCAACTTCTGGTCATACCTGCTGCATTGCTGGTCGGTTTGTCCACGATTATGCTGCGTCTGGTTGTTGATCATTTCTTTTTCCTGTCTCCAGAGAAAAGTTCATTTTACCTACCTTACTATTTTTCCGGCGCCTTTAGTTTTCTGTTGCTGGCCATTTTTTTGTTACCCGGCAGAATCAGGGAAAGAGATCGACTCTCTTCATTACCTTTTTTCCTCTACCTGGTTCTCGCGGTTACAATCGCCAATCTTGGTGAGGCTTTGATCAGAATTTATCCTGAGCCTGTATTTATGGGCGGCAGTTTAATCCTGCTTCCTCTATTATCGGCAATCCAGGTATTTCTGGTTACCAGTCTCTTCAGCCTCAGTCAATTTCAGAAGGCAGTGGTTCTCGACGAACAACAGCGCATTACCGATGAAAACATGTTGCTTATTGCCTCCGAACTCTACGATGAGCTTTTTTATATGCAAAAATCGATGGAAAATATAGAAAATATTATGGCTAAGAGTTATAATTTGCATAAAAAGCTTAAGGAGATGAAACTCTCCGATCGATCCCTGGAAATTGCCGCCATGGAAGTGGCTGAAGAGGTCCATGAAGTAAAAAAGGATACGGTCAGGATCCTGGCCGGGATCGGTGAAGTAATTGAGATACGTAAAGACAGGCCGTTTATGAAACTGGCAGAAGTCTTTGACCTGGTCGTAAAGACCAACCGCAGTTACGCCCAGAGCTTAGGGAAAAGAGTGCAAATCAACCTGATTCTCGAAGCCGATCTGATGGTCAGCCAGATTTATCCCCTGCTGGCGATCCTCAACAACCTTGTTTCCAATGCTGTTGAAGCGATCGAAGCCGATGGTTATATCGATCTCAAGGCTAAAAAGAGGGGACCTATTTTAAGAGTTTCGGTCTGTGACAGTGGTGAACCGATCAGGGGTATTAATCGCCGGTTTATTTTTGAGCCAGGATTCACAACCAAGTTTAACGCCGATGGCGTTCCTTCAACCGGTATCGGGTTGGCTTACGTAAAAGGGTTGGTCGAAAATTTCGGGGGCAGGGTTTTTCTAATACCGGGTGAAGCTGAAAAGTGTTTTGTTATAATGATCCCCGTACGCAGTATTGCCGGAGGTTAAGAGATGGAGTTTACATTCTTCATTATTGATGATGATTTGGCCTGCCGTAAGATCCTGGCTCAGATTATTGAGGATGAGAATTTAGGAGAAGTGATTGGTGAATTGCCGGACGGTCATGGAAATGCTGTCGGTACAGTAGCCTATCACCAGCCTGATGTGCTGCTGGTAGACCTGCTGATGCCCGGCAAAGATGGGGTCGAAATTGTAGAACAGTTACGAGCCAGGGATTACAAGGGAAAAATTGTGATGATCTCTCAGGTTGAAAAAAAAGAGATAGTTGCCCAAGCTTACGCAGCTGGAATAGAATTCTATATCAACAAGCCGGTCAATAAAGTTGAGGTTATCTCCGTGATCAGAAATGTCACCGATCGTCTGAAAATGGAGCTATCTTTCGAGCAGATGCGCAATTCACTGAACGCTCTTGACCGGATTGGCAGTCTGAAACGCGATCACAGGCCGGTTGAAGCAAAGCCTCTTGGCCGTGATGTAATCAGGGATAGAACACGAGAGCTGCTCGCCGATCTTGGTTTGATTGGTGAACCGGGCAGCCATGATCTGATTCAGATCGTCCTATTTCTATCTGGTGTTCCCGACATTGAAAAGTACCTTGGCGAATATAGGCACTTAAAAGACTTATACCAGGCGATCCACGATACTTATTTACGTGACGAAGAGAAAAAAAGTGATGTCCGGGCGATCGAGCAACGGGTGCGCCGGGCAGTAAAGCATGCTATGGAGCATGTAGCTGCGCTCGGTCTGGAAGATTACAATAACCCGATATTTGAGCGTTACGGATCAAAATTTTTTGACTTCAATGAACTGCGCCTGAAGATGAAAGAGCTGGAGAACACGACCGATAAAGATTCAAAAACCAGGGTAAATATCCGGCAGTTTATCAACGCCCTTTATGGAGAAATAGTAAAGGGCTGACCAGGAGCCTGTTCATAAGCTGAAGGAGCAGATCATGAAAAACAAAATTATTTTTAACTACGAGCTGGCCAAAAGCTGGATCGGCGAAGAAGAACTGGAGCATTTTTTGCCGGAGATAAAGCAAGCTCATCGATACCTGCACCATAATGAGGGCCCGGGAAACGCCTATACCGGTTGGGTTGATTGGCCTGAGCAGTATGATCGCCCTGAATTTAAGCGGCTTTCAGAGACAGCTCAGCTGATCCGCGAAATTGCTGATGCGTTTGTGGTGATCGGGATCGGCGGGTCGTATCTTGGAGCGCGTTCGGCGATTGAACTGCTTCGCCCTGCCTTCTATAATCAGCTTTCTCCGGCTGAAAGAGGGGGGCCGGAAATCTACTTTGCCGGAACGGGGATCAGTTCCACCTACCTTGATGATCTGCTTCGCTTACTGGAGCAGAAGCAGGAGATCTATATCAATGTAATTTCCAAATCGGGGACGACCTTAGAGCCGGCCCTGGCTTTTAGATCTTTGCGCGCCATGCTTGAACAACGCTACGGGAAAGCAGGCGTGAAAAAAAGAATTATTGTAACCACAGACCGGCACCGGGGCGCGCTGCTGGAGATGGCCCTTGAGGAGGGGTTCACGACTTTTAGCGTGCCGGATAATATTGGCGGTCGTTACTCAGTGTTAACCCCCGTGGGGCTCTTACCACTGGCGGTGGCCGGTATTGATTTGCAGCAGGTTATGGATGGCGCGACAAAGGCTTACTTGCTCTATGGTCGGGAAAGACTCGTGGAAAATGATGCCTACCTGTACGCAGTAATCAGAAATGCTCTGTATCGTAAAGGGAAAACAATGGAAATACTGGCGGCTTACGAACCTTCTTTGACCCAGTTTATAGAATGGTGGAAGCAGCTTTTTGGGGAAAGTGAAGGCAAGGAGCTAAAAGGTTTGTTTCCTGCCGGGGTGAGCTTTACTACTGATTTACATTCCCTGGGGCAGTACATCCAGGAAGGGCTGCGCAATTTCTTTATGACTACGCTTTGGGTGCAAAAATCCAGATCGGAGCTTACGGTGATGGCCATGGAAGGCAACGCTGACGGACTTGACTACCTGACCGGGCAATCGATACACAGCATCAATGATAAAGCTTGTCAGGGGACGATGCTTGCCCATTACGAGGGAGAAGTACCTAGCTTAAAAATCACGGTTAGCGAAATCAATCCTTTCAGTTATGGCATGCTGGTTTATTTTTTTGAAATAGCCTGTGGCGTTAGCGGCCATCTGCTTGGTGTAAACCCCTTCGACCAGCCTGGTGTCGAAGCTTACAAAAGTAAGGTTTTTACCCTGCTCCGTTCCCCCTGATCGGCAGCTCCCTTTGCTGCCCTTCACTGGCCTTTAGCGCTTATCATTTATGAACTGCCAATTCTTCGTCTCTCACCACCAACGCCGGCAATTGCTGCTGTCAGCATTGACTTTGCCTCGGGGAAGTAATAATATGATGAAGGTTTTCTCTACCTTAATCACGATCCGAGGTGACCTGATGTCTGAACCAAAGCTTCCCCCTGTTTATGATCCGGCGGCAGTGGAAACTGCCAGGTACCGGTTTTGGCTGGATCAGGAATACTTCAAGGCCGCGCGTGATGATTCACGCACCCCTTATACCATAGTAATCCCCCCTCCGAATGTTACAGGCTCTTTGCATATGGGGCATGCCCTGAATAATACAATTCAGGATATTTTAATCCGTTGGAAGAGGATGCAGGGTTTTGATACGCTCTGGTTGCCCGGCTGTGATCATGCTGGAATTGCCACTCAGAATGTTGTAGAGAAACACCTGGCCGAAGAGGGTATTGATAAAGAAGATCTTGGCCGTGACGGCTTTCTGGAAAAGGTCTGGGAATGGAAAGATACCTACCATGCCCGGATTACTAAACAGCTTTACCGCCTTGGGGTGTCCTGCGATTGGTCGCGGGAAAGGTTTACCATGGACGAGGGTTGTTCCATGGCAGTGCGCAGGGTTTTTGTCGATCTATACCGCAAAGGGTTGATTTACCGTGGCGATTACCTGATCAACTGGTGCCCGCGCTGTCACACCGCCCTTTCCGATATCGAAGTTGAACACGATGATGAAGCTTCAACGCTTACCCATATCCGCTATCCCTTGGAAGACGGCAGTGGGTCGATTACTGTTGCCACCACCCGTCCGGAAACGATGCTCGGTGATACGGCGGTAGCGGTTCATCCCGAAGATAGCCGTTACCAGAGGCTGGTCGGCAAAAAGGTTATTCTGCCTTTACTAAACCGACCGATTCCCATAGTGGCCGATGACTATGTGGATCCCTCCTTCGGCAGTGGCGCGGTCAAAGTTACTCCCGGCCATGATCTCAACGACTTTGCCATTGGTCAGCGCCATAACCTGGAGCTGATTAAAATTATCGATGAAGATGCTAAAATGACAGCTGCCGCTGGGCCTTATGCCGGGCTGGACCGCTTTGAGTGTCGCAAAAAAGTGCTTACCGATCTCGAAGCACTTGGCCTGATTGAGGCGATCAGGGAACACGAACACTCTTTGGGTCACTGCCAACGCTGCAGCACCGTGGTGGAACCGCTTATATCAAGGCAGTGGTTTGTCAGAATGAAGCCGCTGGCTGAGCCGGCTCTTGCCGCTGTTGAAGATGGCAGCACCCGGTTTGTGCCGCCCCGTTTTACCCGCATCTATCAGAACTGGCTGGAGAGTATCCGTGACTGGTGCATATCGCGCCAGCTGTGGTGGGGCCACCGGATACCGGCCTGGTATTGTGCTTGCGGGGAACTGGTAGTTGATTATGAAGAGCCACAGAACTGCCCAGCCTGTGGTGGGAAACTGGAACAGGACCCCGATGTGCTAGATACCTGGTTCAGCTCGGCGCTTTGGCCCTTTTCTACATTGGGCTGGCCGGAAAAAACAGCTGATCTTGAGCATTTCTACCCGACCAGCGTTTTGGTAACCGCTTACGACATCATCTTCTTCTGGGTGGCCCGGATGATGTTTATGAGCCTTGAATTCATGGGAAAAGTTCCTTTTCATACCGTCTATATAACCGGACTTGTCCGCGATCCCCTGGGACGCAAAATGAGCAAGTCATTGGGCAATGGGATCGATCCGCTCGAAATAATCGAAAACTACGGCGCTGATACACTGCGTTTTACCCTGGTTACCGGCCAGGCTCCCGGTAATGACCAGCGTTTTCGCCAGGAGAGTGTTGAGGCAGGCAGAAACTTTGCTAATAAAATCTGGAATGCTTCGCGTTTTGTTCTGATGAACCTCAGCGATCAGGAAGATGGAACTGTTGATTTCATCCCTTATGATCCTGTGGTGATGCTACCCCTCTTAAACCGTATTGATCGCTGGATTTTGCACCGCTATAACGAGACTGTCCGGCAGACCACTGGTCTGCTTGAAACATACGAACTTGGTGAGGCTGCCCGTCTGATTTATGAATTTATCTGGAATGATTTTTGTGACTGGTATGTTGAACTGAGTAAATATTTCCTCTACCGCAAAGATGACCCTGATGCCGGAGCAGACCGTAATCGGACCCTTGCTGTCCTGGCTTATCTATTAGACGGGATGATGAGGCTGCTGCATCCCTTTATGCCATTTATTTCCGAGGAAATATGGCAGCAACTCCCCCACCGCCGGGAAGAAGCACTTGTTGTGGCTACCTGGCCGGAGTCAGTTGAAAAACACGTTTTTCCTCAGGAAACAGCGGAAATGCTGCTGGTGCAGGAGGTGGCACGGGCGATCAGGAATTTGCGCAGCCAGGTTCAGATGCCCCCCGGTAAAAAAACGGCCATTATCATCCGTGCTGGTGGAGAAACAGCAAGATGCCTGCAGGAAGAGAGCCACCAGCTTGCTAAATTGGCTTTCGCTGATCCGCTGACCATTGAACCCTCTGCCGTTAAGCCTGAGCAATCGCTGACGGCGATCATCGCTGACGATCTGGAGCTGTTTCTACCGCTTGAGGGGGTTATTGATGTTG
>VGTO01000013.1 GCA_016874655.1 Bacillota bacterium
AAAATTTCCAGAGCCAGATATACAGTTACCCCGGATACTGCAACCGTAAAGAGATTACGTAGCAGGTTACTTTTCAGACCGATCAGACCGATCAACAATGAACCAACCAGGGGTATTAGCACAATCATTAGGGGTAGTAAACTTTCCACAACCAGATCATTAACCTGTAGAACAAATATTTCTGTCATAGATGAGCCCCTCGTCATTTATCGAAAAACAACCAAAACCTCTTATTCGCTTTTCAGCATTGATTTCCTTCTAAAAATATTTTTATTTATATAATTTATCGTCATTCAGATTATATTTAAAAACAACTTGACATATAAATGAAAATGATTAAGAATAATATGGTGACGGGAGGATTTTTTTGCTTTTTCCCGGGTGATTATAAAACATAATGAACAGGCAGTCAATTTTTTTTGTGGTTTTTTGTGAATATTTTAACTTACGAAATATTCTAATCGTTTCCAAGATACTGCTTTTTGCTGTATCTTTTTCAGGGAGGTAGAGTTAATGCACGACTATGTTACAAGGGTTGTTTTTCGCTACATGTTGCTTTTTGTTCTTCTTTATGGTTTGTACGTGATCATGCATGGACACCTGTCACCCGGTGGCGGTTTTTCAGGTGGCATGATCATCGGCCTTGGCTTGTTGCTTTACATCCTGATCTTCGGTGAGCTCTGGAATGATAGTTTCCGTCAGACCATATTAGATTCTGCCATCATCTTCGTCGGTATTGGCGGCATCATGGAAATCATCAAGTTTATTGTGCCATACGAACATGGGCCGATTGGTGTTACCGGTACTCTTTTCAGTGTAGGGATTATGTCTGTAGCCAATTTCGGCATCGGCGTCCTCGTCGCCAGCACTATCCTTGGTATTTACTTTATGATCAGCGAGGAGGCTTAACTCTTGGATCTTCAACTTTTTCTGCTTAACTTCCCCTATTTTGTAGCTATTATATTGTTTTCAATGGGGACACTGATTGTCCTTACCCAACCAAATCTGATAAAAAAAGTGATCGGTATCAATATTCTGCAATCGGCAATTTTCCTCTTTTATATCATTGTAGGCGACATCCACGGGGGAATACCGCCAATTTACGATCCCAACCTGCCCGATGCACTCTACATCAATCCACTGCCTTCCTGTTTGATGCTGACCGGGATCGTTGTCGGATTCAGTGTTACTGCATTCGCCCTGGCTTTAATTGTTAAACTTTATATCTATTATGGAACCATATCGTCACCGAACTTTATGAAAATGAAATAGAGGTGTCCCTCTTATGGATGAACTTGTTCAAAGATTACCCTTTCTTTGTGTGATCGGCACCCTGGTTGCTTCTTTCTGTATGCCGGTTTTGGCCAGGTGGAAAAAAGAGCTCTGTGCACCTCTGGCCACCCTGGTTAGCGGCTCAGTTTTTATAGTTTCTATCTTCATTGCCCACTATGTGATGCAGGGAAACATTATCCGTTACGGGGTTTCTGGCTGGGCCCCTCCCTGGGGCATTGAAATTGTAGTCGACCCGATTACAAGCCTGATGATTATGTTGCTTTCAGGAATCTGTTTTTTGATCTGCATCTATAGTTTTGCTGCAATCAAACACGAACTCGAACGAATTGTTACCGGGTGGTATTATGCCGCATATTTACTTTGTATGGCCGGGATGATCGGCCTGGTGATTTCCAACGATGTGTTTAATATGTATGTTTTTATCGAAGTGACCGGGATCAGCGCTGTCGCCCTGGTGGCAAGCAAAGGTACCCGTGAGGCTACCGAAGCGGCTCTCAAGTATCTGCTTCTGGCAACTATCGGTTCAGGGTTTATTCTCTTTGGCATCGGTTTTATCTACATGATTACCGGCAACTTAAATATTACTTTCATTGCCCAGGAACTGGACCCGGTAAAAGGTAATTATCCATTTTTAATTTGGACAGCCATCAGTTTCCTGGTAGTCGGTTTTGGCGTAAAGTCAGCGTTTTTCCCGCTGCACCTCTGGCTACCTGATGCCCACTCTTCGGCACCTTCTCCATCGAGTGCTGTTCTTTCTGCTTTGGTCGTTAAAGTTTATATCATTGCCTTCATGAAGATTCTCTTCATTGCCTTTGGTCTGGAAATATTCCATGAAACCTTCATTCGCCACCTGATCCTGGTGCTGGCAGTAATTGCCATGCTGGCAGGTTCATTTTTTGCTTTTGTGCAAATTGAACTTAAAAGGCGCCTGGCTTATTCCACTGTTGCCCAGATCGGTTATATCTATCTCGGCATTGGACTGGGCACCCCCTGGGGTCTGGCTGCCGGGTTACTGCACATTCTGGTTCATGCTTTTATGAAGACCTGTCTATTTCTCTGCGCCGGCGCCATCTATTATCAAACCGGCCGCAAGAAGGTCAATGATTTTTCCGGGATGGGCTATAAAATGCCCATTACAATGGGTGCTTTTACGATAGCAGCATTCTCGATGGTCGGCATTCCGCTGTTCGGCGGTTTTATCAGTAAGTATGGTCTGGCGCTGGGCAGCCTTGAAGCTGACCTGCCGATATTAATTTTGGTGATCATTTTAAGTGGTTTGCTTAATGCAACTTATTATTTTCCGATTATTGGCCAGGCTTATTTTACCCAGGAAGACCACGCCGTGCACCACACTGATGGCGGACATTCTGAACCGAAAAAATTTCAGCGCGATCAAATTCCCCTCAGCATGCTGGTGCCAATTATCATCCTTGCATTGGGGATCATTTACCTTGGCATTTTCCCTGGCACAGTCCTTAATTTTATTAACCAGACAGTAGCCATGCTGCTTTAGATTTGTAAGACGATGCTCGGAGGTGGATTAATTGTTTTCCAGAATTAGAAGTGACCTTTTTGGCGCCTTGTTTATCTTTTCGCTGTTGCTGGCTTTCTGGCTGCTAATCTCAGCCAGTATCCACTGGCAGCATATCTTGGTAGGTGTAATATTTTGTTTCATTCTTACCATATTCTGGAGCAATCTGACTATTGCTGCCGATATTAAAACCGGGTTTAATCTAAAGCAGCTTTTTATGTTGTTAAAATATTTCTTTTTCCTCGGTATTGATATCGTAATCGCTAACATAGGT
The DNA here is from genome assembly GCA_016874655.1 of Bacillota bacterium. Lineage (GTDB taxonomy): Bacteria > Bacillota > Dethiobacteria > DTU022 > DTU022 > UBA993. The sequence continues at coordinate 3,099 of VGTO01000013.1, forward strand.
GTGGCCTTAATTGTGCTTAATCCTAAAAAGCCTATTTCTCCCGGTATTGTAATCATGCGCTGTGATCTTGAACGAAGCTTGTCACGGGTTTTATATGTGAACTCGATTACCCTGACTCCCGGCACAATTACGGTTGAACTGGAAGGTAACCTGTTGATCGTTCATGCCTTAACCGAAGATGTTGCTCATGGGGTGGAGGATTGGGCCCTGTATCGCAGACTGCAGGAAGTGGAGGGTATTTATAATAATGGTTGAAATAGCACTTTATGCTTTAGTTTTCGGGCTAATCATCATTTCCCTACTCTCAATCGCCCGTGCCTATAGTGGGCCAACGGTTTTGGATCGGGTAGTGGCGATGAACATGATTACCACTAATGTTGTATTGACGATCTTGATTTTTGCTTATCTTGACAATAGCTTCTACTACGTTGATGTCGCGTTTGTTTTTGTACTTGGCGCTTTTATCGGAACGCTTTGTATCCTTAAACTATTGCGCGAAGGCCATATTCTGTAACCGCCTGGCGCAATAAAAAAAGATTTGAGGTGTTTTAATATGATTTTTGTACAGCAAGTGATTCCCTATGTTGCGCTCTTTTTCATCTTTAGTGGATTCTTTTTTCTGTTGGTCGGTGTTGTGGGTCTGCTCCGTCTTCCTGATGTCTATACCCGGATGCATGCTATGGGCAAATGCGATACCTTAGGTACGGGTATGGTGCTAATCGGGCTGATGCTGCTTTTCGCGGATATAACCAATGTTACTAAGTTGCTTTTAATCGCTGCGATGATTGCCACAATTAATCCCGTGGTCACTCACCTGATTGCCAAAACAGCTTATAACAGGGGCACGCCGATGGCTGAAGGCAGCTTCTTAATTAATGACTACGTAGCCTCTCAACGGCGCCGGAGAAGACAGCCTCTGGTTACAGAACCAGAGAAAGGCGGAGATATCTGTTGACCACTGATATGTTATTATTTTTGCTGCTGATAATCTTAATTGTAAGCACTTTTTCGATCTTTATCTTCAAGGATCTGCTTTATATCGTGATCATCTTTGGAGCTTTCAGTATGGTAATGTCCCTGATCTGGCAGCAGCTTAATTCGCCTGACCTGGCCATTACTGAAGCGGCTGTAGGTATTGGAATGACAGTATTAATGGTAACTGTGGTTACCAAGGTTGGGAGGCGTCCCCAGTGAAAAACCTGCCCCGTGTTTTATTTTACGTCATGTCAATTGTTCTGGTTGGGCTGATCTCTTTTATGCTGATGCTGGCAGTAACCGAAATGCCTATCTACGGCAATTTAGATAACCCGACAAATAACTATGTTTATGAGCGTTATGTGTATGAGGGGGTTCATGAAAGCGGCGGTTTGAATATGGTGGGCAATATTTTGATCGATTACCGGGGCTACGATACACTGCTTGAGTCAACGGTACTATTTACAACCGTTATATCAATTATGCTGGTCTGGGGCACAAGCAGCACCGGCCGTAAAGAGAAAGAACATGAAACTCACCATTAACACCTGTTCTGTGACCTGACGGGAAAGGAAGATCTTCTAATGGATTACATCTTATATTTGCCTCTCTTCATGATTGTCTTTCCCCTGGTTGGAGCGCTGTTTACCGGACTGGCTAAAGAAGAAAATGACCGGGCCCGCAACATAATGGCTGTAGCAGTCAGCCTGATCAGCGCCGCAGCTATGGTCCTGGTCCTGATCCATTATGTTAATTATGGGGAATGGTCAATTCTGCTGCACCAGGTTGCTCCCGGCCTTGAAATAAAATTGCGCGTTGATCCCCTGGCCGCCCTCTTCGGCGGCACAGCTGCCATCCTCTGGTTTTTCTCTGTTGTCTACTCTACCGGCTACATGGCTCACGAACACGCCCGTCGCCGTTACTTTATTTTTTACCTGCTCTCACTTAGTATGACCATGGGTGTAGCACTCGCGGCAAACCTTTTAACACTTTACCTCTTTTATGAATTTCTAACCCTCTTCACTTACCCCCTGGTTATCCATGAAGAAAACGACGAAGCCAAAAAAGCAGGTATTCGCTATCTGATCTACAGTTTTTTTGGAGCCGGTCTGATCCTGATTGGTTTGATTATTACTTACGGTAATGCGGGAACACTTGAGTTTGCCCGTGGCGGCATCATTAACCCCGCGACCGGATCACCATTCCTGCTACAGCTGGCCTTCCTCTGCCTTATCTTCGGATTTGGTGTAAAAGCAGCGGTCATGCCACTGCATGCCTGGCTCCCTTCAGCCATGGCAGCCCCGACTCCGGTCAGCGCTCTTTTACACGCTGTTGCCGTTGTTAAATCAGGGGTTTTTGGCATTTTACGTAGCATGTACTCGGTTTTCGGGATTACAGCCCTGATCAGTTTAAATTTAGGTTATTTTGTGGCCGCACTGGTATCGGTAACCATCCTGACGGCCTCGATTATTGCCATGCAACAGGATGTGCTGAAGCGGCGTCTCGCTTATTCCACGATCAGCCAGCTTGGTTATATTACCTTGGGCGCCGGCCTTTTCAATGTAATCGGGCTAACCGGTGGCCTGCTGCATATTATTAATCATGCTTTACTGAAGATTACCCTCTTTTTCTGTGCCGGAGCGATCATAACCGTTACCGGTAAGAAAAAAATCAGTGAGCTTAACGGCCTCGGCAAGCGAATGCCGCTGACCATGATCGCTTTTACGATTGCAGCCATCGGCATGATCGGCATCCCACCGGTTAACGGCTTCATCTCAAAGTGGTACCTGATCCAGGGCAGTTTAGAAAGCGGCGCCTGGATCTTTATTGTGGTGTTGATCGGCAGCGCCCTTCTAAATGCAGCTTACTTTTTGCCGATTATCATCGCCGCCTTCTTTAAGGAAGGCAACTTCGAGCCGGTCAAGGGTCCTGAAGCTCCGCTATCGATGTTGCTGCCAATCTTAATTTTAGTTGCCGGTTGTCTTGTTGTTGGTACTAACCTGCAATTGACTGTACCATACCTACAGAACATAGCCGAATACCTTTTCTACGCAGGAGGTAATTAATTATGGCCCGGGAAATTTTTTCTGGCTTGCCTTTAATTGCTGTTCTCATTCCACTTGTCGCTTTCGCCATGATCATCATCGCCGGAAAGTTACCCTGGTGGCGTAACACCTGGTCGCTAATCGGCAGCGCTGGCACCCTTGTCGCCGTGGCCTTAATGTACCCCCTAATCGCAGCCGGTAAAATAATAACTTATGAACTGCCCATGATTATCACTCCGCTAAACCTCACCTTTCGGGTTGACGGGTTCAGCTTTTTTATGGCCCTGATTGCCTCATTCATTTGGCTGATGGCAACCATCTTTGCGATTGAATACATGAACCATGAGAAAAACCAGGGGCGCTTTTTTATATTTTTCATGCTAACCCTGGCCGGAACAATTGGTGTTCCCCTGGCCGGTGACCTGCTCTCGCTGCTCCTCTTTTTTGAGTTGATGTCTCTCGCTTCTTACGTACTGGTCGTTCACACTCAAACCAGGGAAGCATACAGCGCCGGCGATATATACCTTTACTTAGGAGTCTTCGGAGGCATGTGCCTCTTAACGGCAATGGGGTTGATCTATTTCAGCACCGGTTCCCTGGCTATTATCTCGCTCGCCGGTTTAGCCCAGAGTGGTAATGCTATCATGCAGGTTGCCATGGTCCTGTTGATCTTAGGTTTCGGCATTAAAGCCGGTATGGTTCCGCTACATATCTGGTTGCCTAAAGCGCACCCAGTAGCCCCGGCGCCGGCCAGTGCTCTACTTTCCGGGATTATGATCAAAACCGGAGCCTACGGCATCATCAGGACGCTCAGCTTGATTTACGCTCCGGAGCAAGGTTCTGCTGCGCACAGCACCGCAGCAGATGTTGCCGGTGCCCTCTGGGCTCAACTTGCCGGAAGCGGCTACGTTATCATCTGGTTCGGCATTGTCACCATGTTTTTTGGAGTCTGTATGGCTTTAATTCAGGATAACATCAAAAAAATGCTGGCCTGCAGCAGTATCAGTCAGATCGGTTACATTATTATGGGCGCCGGGGTTGCCGCCTACCTCGGTTACGAAGGAGCAATGGGCCTGGCCGGATCCGCTTATCATATTCTTAATCACGCCTTCTTTAAATCTACACTCTTTCTCGCCGCTGGAGCAATTGCCTACCTGACTGGCGAACTTGATATGACTAAACTGGGCGGGCTGCGGCATAAACTGCCTTTCACGTCAATTGTTGTCCTGATTGCCTCCCTCGGTATCATTGGTATACCGCTTTTTAATGGTTACGCCAGTAAAACGCTGCTGCACCATGCCATTGTTGAAGCCTATGAACACCACCACTGGATATCGCTCTCGATCGCCGAAAAAATCTTCACCATTACCAGTGCCGGTACAGTCTGTTACTTTCTTAAATTCCTCTACTTTGTTTTCTGGCGCCCGGCGCCTGATAACCTTGACCAGGTGAAAAGAGAACCGCTACTGATGAAAATAAGTATGGGTTTTTTAGCGGTAGTGATGGTTTTTATCGGCTTCTCGCCCAACTTTACGCTTAAAAAGATGGTTGGGCCGGTCTTAAATTCCTTTAACCTTGATGAGCACGGGGTGGAATACCTGCTTAAAATAAACTTTTGGAAAGCCGGCGATCTACTGGCTGTCGCTCTTGCCCTGGGGCTCGGTATCGTCTTCTTCTATCTTGTCCAGCGTTTCAACCTGTACCGGTTGCAAGTACCCTACTGGCTGGGCGCTGATTTTCTGGGCGCTTTCTTGAGCAGGGCAGCAATTCTTCTCTGGTTTATAATCACCTTGCCCTTTATTGCCCTCCAGAATTTAAGCGGTAAAATATCAGGGAGGTTTTATCGCAAAGGATTTTTATTCCTGCAAAACGTCGATTACCGACCCGGGCAATCTGCGGTATTCAGAACAGTGAATATCAGCAACATCGACTTCAGTATGATCCTGGTTCTGGTCTCCCTAAGCATCATCCTTACTGTTGTTTTCTACATAAGATTTGGACTGAGGATTTTCGGTCTTTAAAATAAAGGTAAAGCACAATAGTTATCTAAGGGATAAAACGTATACCATATTATCTGGGAACTATCCTCCGGGATCTAAACCTTATCTAAAAAACCTTCATAAATATATACACGTTTACGTAAAAGCTACTATTTTAGAATTGTTGGGCTAATGAAGGGGCTGCCGGATATACCGGCAGCCCCTAATTTATTACTATTCCGTTTAATAAACTAAGCGATAGTCGTTACTTCTTGTCAGCCATCGGTACCGGCACAGCTTTCTTAATATTACCAAACTGCGGCCGGGCAGTGGCTCTTTCAATCATCGGTACAAAGGCATTCATGATTAGGATTGAGTAAGCAACCCCTTCTGTAATCAGGAATCCGACCCGGAAAACGACGATCAGGATACCGATACAGACTCCGAAGATGATCTTGCCTTTATCTGTAAACGGACTGCTAACCCAATCAGTAGCCATGAAGAAGGCCCCAATCATCATTCCACCGGTAACCAGGTGGAGTATTGGGTTTTGCCCGGCAATCAGGGTCAGCACAATGACCGTTCCCAGGATTGACACAGGAATTCTCCAACCGATATGCCCCTTATAAAACAGGTAAGCAGCGCCGATTAGCAGTGCTAAGGGCGATACTTCGGAGAGAGCTCCGGCCGGGAACGCTGTAAAGAGCTGCAATGCAGAAGGCATCGGCATCCCCGCGCGCATCATAGCCAACGGTGTAGCCTGAGTAATGGTATCCAGTGAGCCTAAGTGAATCCCTAGTGGTTGAAACCACTGGTTTATATAGGCATAAAGAGGAGCTAATATAACCAGCGCTACGCGTCCGAATAAAGCCGGGTTAAAACGGTTCCAACCCAGGCCACCTGAAAGCTCCTTGGCGATTCCGATTGCAATGAAAGTTCCCAGCGCCACTTTATACCATGGTGTGGTTGCTGAAAAGAGCATAGCCACAAACAGACCGGTTACCAAAGCGCTCCAGTCATATAGAGTTGGTTTTTTGTGCATCAGTTTACGGAATAAAAGCTCTGTCAGCACTGCAGTAACCAGGGCAACCCCAATAGTTAAAGCTGCGTAATACTGAAAAAAGTATATGGATACCAGCGAGATAGGTATTAAAGCAATAAAAACGTCGCGCATGGCACTTGATACATCTACCTCGCTCTTCAGGTGAGGAGCCGATGATACAATGTATTTTTGAGTATCACTCACTACTTATAACCTCCTTTTCCCCTTATTTGATCACTTGCTCATCAGGTCACGGATCAAAGGTTTGGTCTGCTGAACAAAACGAACAATCGGACGCTTGGATGGGCATACATAAGCGCAAATACCGCACTCAATGCAATCCAGAGTGTTCCACTCAGCAGCCTCACTGACCATGCCTACTTCGCAGTAGATACTGATTTGATTCGGATAGAGCAAAACCGGGCAATGTTCAACACATTTGCAACAGCGGACACAATCACGGTATTCGGTATCCTCAAGGGCCATTTCCGGTGGCAATACAACAACCCCGGTTGTGCCCTTGGTTACCGGTGAGTCCAGGCTCAGCTGCGCTTTTCCGGTCATCGGTCCACCAATAATAACTTTCGCCGGCTCCTCAATAATACCCCCACATTCATCAATTAGATGCGCAAGCGGGGTGCCTATTTTTACCAGCAGGTTCTGCGGATCCTTGATATTCTGACCGGTAACAGCAACTACCCTTTCAATCAGCGGTTTGTTGTATCTGACCGCTTCATAAATAGCTACCGCTGTACCCACGTTTTGAATCATTGTGCCCACATCCATCGGCAGGCCTCCCGAAGGAACCTCCCGATCAAGTGCTGCTTTTACCAGGTGCTTTTCCGAACCCTGGGGATACTTGGTAGGCATCCTTAATAATACTATACGGGGATCATCATTCTTATCACGAATAGCCTCGATAGCATCATCTTTATTACCTTCGATGCAAATATAAGCCTTATCAACCTCAAGCACTTTCATTAAGAGCTTTGTTCCCTGCAGCAGTTCTTCCGGTTTCTCAAGCATCAGCCGGTGGTCGCAGGTAAGGTACGGCTCACACTCACACCCGTTCAACAGTAAAGCATCGATCTTTTTATCCGGTGGTGGGCTTAACTTAACCGAAGTTGGAAAAGTTGCGCCGCCCATACCAACAACACCAGCTTCCTTGACCGCTTGAAGGATCTCTTCTTTTGTTGCTTTTTCCGGATCGTTGTTAGCAAGCTCCAATTTATCCTGGTTCTTGTCAACTGCAATGACAATGCAATCGATCGCCTGACCTGGAATTCGAGGTTCAATGGCGGTAACCGTACCGGAAAGGCTGGCGTGGACCGGAGCGCTTACGAACTTGTCGCTGGCCCCGATTTTTTGGCCTGCTTTTACTTTATCGCCAACTTTCACCAGGGGCTCATTGGGAGCGCCAAGATGTTGTAAAAGCGGGATAACAATCTCCGCTGGCAGTGAAGCCTCTTTTATCGGCTTATGCTCACTAAAGCTCTTATAGTGGGGAACGTTTAACCCACCAAGAAACTGTTTTACTTCCACTTATTTTCACCCCCCGGTTTATTTGGATTCGCCTTTGGCTTCCTCGAATTTTTTGCTCTGGCTGCGGTTTGACCAGATGCCCAGAGCCACAGCTACTACTACAATTACGCGTAACGGCGCATAAATAGCATTGAAGAAACGGGTTTGCACCGGCACTTGCGGATCCGCCGGAAAACCGTATTTCTCAGGCTTATCCGCCAACACATAAAGCATCGCTGTGCCACCGACCTGGTCCAGGCCGTAAATATTGGCGTCAACTTTGCCTTTGGCTTTAAGCTGGCTCACTCTTTTTTCTGCCTTGGCAATCAGCTCTTTACTGTCACCATAGGTAATTGAACCAGTCGTGCAGGCTGTTGCACAAGCCGGCTTAAGACCGTTCTGCAGCCGATCCAGGCAAAAAGTACACTTCCGGGCTTTGTTCGCCAGGCGGTCAAAGCCGATAACCTGAAACGGACAGGCTGCCGCACAGTAGTTACAGCCAATACACTTAACTTCATCAACCTTTACCGTATCGAATTCGGTACGATAAAGAGCACCGGCCGGGCAAGCCAGAATACAAGCCGCATCGCTGCAGTGCATACAACCAGATTTTACCATTAGCCAGTCTACGCCGCCGTTTTCATTATCAAACTCACGGAACTTAATCCGCATCCAGGTGGTAGACGATAAACGCGGCGGGTTTTCGTAAGTTCCGGTAAAGGTTGTCTCTTCAGCCGGAAGCTGGTTCCACTGCTTGCATGCAGCCTGGCAACCACGGCAACCCATACACTTGGAGGCATCTATTAAACAGATGTTCTTAGCCATTTATTCCGCCCTCCTTACGTTGCAAAGGAATGCCTTATATTCCGGTATAGTCGTGTTGGGGTCACCGACTGAAGGAGTCAGATCATTAGCACTGGCTCCGGTGCTCATACCCATAAAGCCCCAGTGCATCGGCATTCCGACTACATGCTTCAGCTCACCATTGATGAGCATCGGCTTGATCCGCTTTGTAACACAAGCTTTAACCTTGATATTGTCCTGCTCGCCATCCTTGTAAAGTCGTTTGCTTTCAATCAGGATGTAGTCGCCGTTATTGATACCAAGTTCAGCAGCATGTTCTTCACTGATTTCAGCAAACATCTCCGGCATCATCTCTATCAGCCAAGGTTGGTTACGGGTAACCGAACCAGACTGGTAATGCTCAACCAGACGGTAGCTGGTGGCAATGTGCGGGTATCTGGCCCGCTCCTCGTCAGTTTCTACTGTATGATCTTCGTAGAAACGCTGACTGGCCGGATTAAAGGTGGCCTTAGGATAAAGCAGGTTATCCACCGGACTGTCTGCCGGTTCATAATGGGTTGGGAATGGACCGTCACGCAGTCCGCCTACACCCTGGTAGCCGATGGAAAAGAGCCTTCCGACACCTTCGGGGAGCATAATGAAGGGGTTGGCGGTTGAGTACTCAAAGTCCCAGGCACCCGGAATATCGGGAACATCATTGCCGACCCATTTCTGCTGGGCTTCGTCCCACCAGATTACCGGTGCTGCCGGGTTCCAGGGCTTGCCTGCCAGGTCACAAGAAGCGCGACTATAGACAATACGCCGGTTAAGCGGCCAGGCAAAAGACCAGTCCTTGTTAAATCCAAGACCCTCTTTTTCCTTAATCCGCTTCTTGGTAGCAGGGTTATTAAGGTTGTTGTAGTATCCGCTATAGAGCCAGTTACCACAGGCTGTTGAACCATCAGCCTGCAGACCGACAAAGTTGGTCAATAGGGAACCATCAGCCACCTTGTAACCATTAAGTTCCATGCTAACCTTGACGATATCAATCTGGCCGTCAGGTCCGTCATAGTCCCAATGCATCTTGGTAATCTGCTCGGCCACTTCTCCGCCTTCTGCTTCATAAAGAGCTCTTAAACGCTTAAACATCTCGTTCACAATCCAGAGATCCGACATGGCATCACCAGGGGGATTCTGAGCTTTCCACATCCACTGAATCCAGCGACCGCTGTTTGCTTTATTGCCTTCCCTTTCGTAACTGAAAGCAGCCGGCAGAATGAAAACTTCGGTCTCGATCTCAGCCGGGTTCATCCCCGGGCCTTTCCAGAAAGCAGCGGTTTCATTTTCAACAACATCAACGGAAACCAGCCATTTCAGATTAGCTTGATAATGGAGCTTGGCCCGCGAACTTGAACCGCCAACCAGCGGGTTGTCGGCCACGCAGATCATTCCTTCAACTTCACCGTCGCGCATATACTTGTACGCAGGAATATGGGAATGATCAAGGCCGTCGAGTTTCGGAAACCACTGGTAGCCAAATTCATTTTCCGGTGTGGCATTATCGCCGTAGAATGCCTTTAGCAGGCTGACGATATACTTAGGCCTGTTGCTCCACCAGTTCTTCTGCGGTGTTGTTGCCGTTAGGTATTCTACCAGCGTGGCATGGCTACCCTGCTGAGGTGTGGGATTATAGCCTGGAATGATATGGTATAGCTGGGCCATATCAGTGGCACCCTGAACGTTTGACTGTCCACGCTGGGCGTTGACTCCGCCGCCAGCGATCCCCATGTTACCAAGCAACAGCTGGATTATAGCAATAGCACGGGTATTTTGAGCGCCGTGGGTAAACTGGGTTATGCCCATGGCATAGAGGATATTACCTGCTTTGCCGGCCTGGCCGGTACTGCTGAAGAGTTCGTATGATTCTTTTAATACATCTTCAGGAGCGCCGGTAATTTTGCTGATATTAGCGATTGTGTATTTGCTGTAATGCTTCTTCAGCAGTTGGAATGAGCAGTTGGGGCTCTCCAGAGTAGGATCTTTCAAGATATTGCCATCAGCATCGGCCTGGTACTGCCAGTCTGCCATATTATACTTGGTTGCGCTGCGGACCGGATCCGGCTCTGCCCCGGTAAAGAGGCCGTTAACTTCATCAAAACTGAAGTTTTCGTTGATCAGATAAGATGCGTTGGTGTAATTGTCAACGTATTCCTTGTGATAGCGTTCGTTCTCAAGGATGTAGTTGATGAGGCCGCCCAGGTAAGCAATATTGGTTCCGGGGCGAATCGGTACATAAAGATCGGACACTGCTGCCGTACGGCATAAACGGGGGTCGACACAGATCAGTTTTGCACCCTTTGTCTCCCTTGCCTTTTCAATCCATTTCATCGAAATCGGGTGGTTTTCAGCGGTATTACCGCCGATGGCCATGATTACATCACTGTGCTGATAATCGTTCCAGTGATTTGTCATGACACCCCTGCCAAACGAGGCGCTGAGACCAGCGACCGTTGTAGAGTGTCAGAGGCGGGCGCAGTGATCAAGATTGATCACACCCATAGCGCGGCACATCTTGTGGAAGAGATAGTTCTCCTCACCGGTGCACCAGGCGCTGCCCAGCCAGTTGATCGCATTGGTCCGGTTAACAGTTACCTGCCTGCCACCAACATCAACTGTTTTGACCAGGGTGCGATCACGGGTATCCTTAATCCGCTTTGCAATCTCATCGAGAGCCCAGTTCCAGTCTTTTTCCTCATAATCACTGGCACCCGGAGCGCGGTAGAGCACCTTGGTCATCCGCTTCGGGTTGGGAATTGGCTTGCCTTTTTCTTCGAAAATGTAAGAAGCATTAAAAATCGAACTGCCTTTGCTACAAAGGCTTCCTTCGTTAATCGGATGACCGGGGTCACCCTCGGCATTGACAACAATACCGTCTTGGACGCTGCAGATAATACCACAGCCAACGCCGCAGTAAGTACAGATAGTTGGAACTTCTTTCGTGTACTTAATGCGTAGAGGTTCGACAGGAGCTGCGATTGCTTTACGCAATCCCACACCGGTCAGGGTTGCTGCGGCAGCGGTCGCACCAGAAAGCTTTAAGAAGCTGCGCCGCGTTAGTTCCATAAGGACATCCACCTCCTAGTCTTCTCTTTCACTTAAATCAGAGTCGTTAAACCACTTTAAGCCGGAACCCGGCTTATAGCCTTCCTTGCCGGCCAGAAGATCATTATTCAGGGTGGCAAGGTTGTGGATGGCAAGAACTAGATCACCATCCGCGTTAAGCTGCCTTAAATCAAAAATCTTGCAATAGCAAAAGCAGGATTGACAGTGATTTACCCGGCAAAGATCTTGGCCTTCAATGGTAAAGTAGCCTAGTTCTTCCCTCTCTTCATTATTGCAATACGGACACTTGACTCGGGTGTGTACCCAGCGGGTACCGCAAAGCCAACACTCCAGCTGCTTAGCTCCGTCTTCGGTGCGCAGCATGCCATAATGCGGCTTTTCACCACATAAAGGACAATCCCCCCCTTCGTACAGGTCTGTCCGTAGGACCTCAGCGATAGATTCAAGCTGTCTTCTATAAATAGAAGATAAGACTATTGAAAAAAGGAACGTGGCCATATCATTTTCTATGGCTGCTTCCTCAATCAATAACTGACGGAACTGATCAATCTCTTCAAGACTGATAATCGATTCTTTGTTAGTAAAATATGAATCGGTTTTATCATTTACTTCATTAAAAACCAGTTTTAAAGCGGGATTTTTTTTCGCAGTTTCTTTACAAACAGTTTTAAACAGATCAACAAAGAGTTCAGTCTCCAGATCCGGCCTGAATCGCAAACTCTGATCTTTTTTCATCAAATCAGTTGCTTCTTCCACCTGAGATATGGGTAGTTCAGCCGGAACAAATGCCCCTGAATTTTTTGCATAATACTGATCTAAAATAATATAGATGGATTCTACAAAATCTGCGCCGCCGGCAAAATCTTCATATAGCTTTTTACAGCGCTCTATCTCCTGTTCATACCCAACCAGCCAGAGGCTATCCAACAACCAACACTCCTCACAAAAGTTTGCCTTAACGATAGCAATAACTTAGTATCTTGCAAACACGTTGTTTACACTATTGCCAACTAAATGAAATTTTCGATGATTTGCCCTATAAACAAAAATCCCCTTAGTAAAGGGTTTTCAGTGATTGCAGTTTTGTATTGCCTGTGACAATATTCACATATATTAATGTTACAAAATGCTTAAGCTGTTTAACAATCGTGATAATTATACCTATAAGGTTTTTTTATGTCAATATAAAATACCACTTGTGCGCAATGGTAGCGCAATAATGGGGTTAGGCCATAGAACAGGCGATGGAAAAGGCTATTGCCTGCAGCATTAATTGCAGTTATAATACTGTAAGCCAAAGCATATGCGCCTGTAGCTCAGGGGATAGAGCAACGGATTCCTAATCCGTGTGCCGCAGGTTCGAATCCTGCCAGGCGCACCAGTTCAATTGACTTCGTGAAGTAAGACAAGTTATCCAGCCTAAAATCTTAGACGATCAGATTGGCGTACATCCTCTCGTAACTCTAATTACCATGTATGTCGGCTTATAAATTTTTGATTTATCCGGTTCAATCATAGGCTCGGTTATTTTCGTAGTTGTACAAAGCGTTCTAAGTTACTATACAAAAGGGCGTACTTTTAAACAAATAATTTTGGGAAACAACCAATAGCCGACACCGTGTACTTTAAGTTAGAATCCGTAGTTTTTCAATCCGATTTTTATTCACGTTTTCAATGATAAACTTAATATTATTATTTTCTATTAACTCTCCTTCTTCAGGTAATCTACCGAGCAGCCCTGTTACATATCCTCCGATGGAGTCAAAATCCTCCGATTCAATATTTACTCCCAGCATCTCATTGATGAGATCAATTTTTACGACGCCGCGAGCAATGTATTCGTCTTCTTTTACTAGCTCAATCTCAGTGTAATGTTCATCAAACTCGTCACGAATATCTCCTACAATCTCTTCGATCAGGTCTTGCATTGTAATAATTCCAGCGGTGCCTCCGTATTCGTCCAAAACTATGGCCATTTGGATTCTATTATTGCGCATTTCCTTAAATAATTGGGTAATAAGCTTAAACTCAAACGTAAAATAGGGGGCTCTCATATATTTGGTTATATTAAAAACTTCATCTTCTGCATCAAAGAAAAACAGGTCCTTCAGATGTAGGACACCTACAACATTATCCATTCTATCTTCATATACGGGAATACGTGAAAACCTTTTTTGCTTAAATACTTCAATTATATTATTGTAAGGTGTGTCTAATTCAACCGCAACCATATCTATCAACGGGGTCATCATGTCGTTGACCTTTGATTCTCCGAATTCGAGTACGTTCTGAATCATCTTTTTTTCTTCGCCTTGAAGCACACCTTCTTCATGACCCACATTAATTATTGTCTTAAACTCCTCTTCTGTAATGAATGGCAGCTTTCTGTTAATTTTTCCGCCCAGCATTTTTGTTATTGCATTCGTTAGATGCATTAGCACTGCAGTAACAGGACTAATTACTGTAACAAAAAAAGTAATAAAGGGAGCGACCTTTAATGAAATTTTCTCGGAATTAACGGCGGCCAGGGATTTGGGGGTAATCTCGCCAAATATCAAAACAAGCAGAGTGGTGATAACCATTGCAATACCTACCCCCGTATTACCAAAATAGCGGATAGCCAGGGAAGTTGCTAAAGCAGACGCCCCAATATTTACAATGTTGTTGCCGACAAGGATAGCGCCAAGCATCTTGCCGGGGTCTTGCACCAGTTTTTGAATAGTACGGGACCCGGAAACGTTTTCATCAACCAAGTGCCTTATTCTTATTTTGCTTAAGGATACAAGTGCTGTTTCTGATGCAGAAAAGATAGCTGAAAAGACCAAACATACGGCCAAAACAATCAATTGCCATATATCACCTGGATCCAAAACAGATTCACTCCCCTAAATCGTAATTTATTAATCGCCGTTCCTTATACAAAACCCTTCATTTATTATTATACCTGTAATAATTAGGCGTTTCAATCCTACCCTAATCTTCAACAAGCATCTGGTTTAATCATCTTACATTTTTCGGCCGCGGGCGTGTCAGAGTACAATGACTTAATACTAATGCAACATCCGAAATAACGGGATCTGAGATCAACTGCTTCCTGACCCTTCCTAGTTAATGTCGCCCACTCATTAAGCTTAGTTATCATGTTTTATTACCTCGCACATTAGTTCTTATTTTATAATATATTGTAAGCGATAGATGCTGAAAACATGCCCTGCCTTTTGACAGGTTTTCCGGGCAAGTGCTACAATTTGACTGAACAGCTAAAGCCATGATTAACTTAGTAGTCATTAAGCGCGGCAAGTTAATTTGGATGGAATGACAAAGTAACCATATCATTAATTAAAGGCCAGGTGAAGCAGGTGGAAAGAAAGAGCGGCGGCGGATCAAGGAAGAAAAGAGTCAGCGAAGGACCGGCGGCCGGCGGCGGAGTTTACCGGCGCGGCGAAGCGGTTAAGCCCCAGGGCAGCAAACCGGTTGGCAAAGCCGACGGCTATGCCGAGCGCAAGCATGGTAGCAGTGGTCCGATCAGCAGCCAGCAGGATTTAGGACAATACGGTTCCGGTGGTTCCGGTTCCGGCCAGCCACCTTTTAAACAACGGCAAAGACCGACAGGTGGCGGGGGAATGTCTCCCAAAAAACTGCTGTTGTTAATAATCGTCATCTTTATCGGTTACCTGCTCTTAAGAAGTTGTTCCGGAATGATTGCCGAACCTGAACTACCTGCTTCGCAGGGTTTCACGGCGGATACACCCAGTGCTTCAGTAATCAGTGGTGACCCGGCCAATAATAATATCAGCCCGATGACCGGCATTACCGGCCCACGTACCAGGCGCACAGAAATTAATGGCGGCGGCCAGGATGTTTTTACAATTATGATTTACATGTGCGGCACCGATCTTGAATCGCAGTATGGGATGGGCACCGCAGACCTTAATGAAATGCTGCATGCCACGATCAGTGATCAGGTAAATATAATTGTTGAAACCGGAGGCACTGCAAGCTGGCGAAACAGCGTCGTTAAAAACAGCACCAATCAACGCTTCCAGGTGACTTCTTCCGGCTTGCGATTGCTGCAGGATAATTTAGGCAAGCGACCGATGACCGACCCACGAACACTCGAAGATTTTATCACTTATTCTGCTGTCAATTTTCCGGCCAACCGCTATGCCTTAATCTTTTGGGATCATGGGGGCGGATCATTAAGCGGTTTCGGCTATGATCAGCTTTTCCCGAACAGCGGCTCGATGTCCATTAGCCAGATTCACACTGCCCTGGAGGGGGCCGGGGTTAAGTTTGATTTTGTCGGTTTTGACGCCTGCCTGATGGCCACCCTGGAAACAGCTTACATGCTTAACTACCACGCTGATTACATGATCGCTTCAGAGGAGACGGAACCGGGCATCGGCTGGTATTATACCAACTGGATCAGCAAGCTATCAGCTAATACTTCTATGGGTACAGTTGAAATCGGCAAGTTGATCATTGATGATTTTATTGCCACCTGCCGCAAAACAGTACCCCGTGAGATAACCACCCTTTCGATCATCGACTTAGTAGTTTTAAATAATGAAGTAGACGGGGCCTTTAAAGAGTTTGCCACAGCAGTGGATGAGCAGCTAGACAGCAATTACCGCATTGTATCCAACGCCCGCGGGGATTCACGTGAATTTAACCGCTCTCGTTTAGACCAGGTTGACCTGATTGATCTGGCTCAAAATATCGGCTCACCTGAGGCCACAAACCTGGTCAGCGCTCTACAACAGGCGATCAGGTATAACCGGACTTCAGACAATATCTCCAGGGCCCATGGCGTTTCGATTTACTTCCCCTACGATGAGCTGCGTAATATCTCCTCGATGGTCAATATCTATGATCAGATCGGAATGGGTGATGAATACACCTCGCTGGTTAGAAAATTTGCCAACATGGTTGTGGGCGGTCAGATTACCACCAGTGGCAGCAGCAACCCGTTGAGTTCTCTGCTCGGTGCTTCCGGAGACGGCGGTTCACCTGGTTTATCAGCCGATCTCTGGTCGCTGGCCTGGAATACTTTTTTTGCCGATGCTGATTTTGGCAGCGTGATTGGCGCTGTTTCCGGGGAGCAGACCAATTGGATTGACCCAAACCTGATTCAGTCCAACGCCGATTACTACCGGGATCATTACTTTGATGCCGGCAGCTTACAGCTGACCAGGAAGGGCAGCAGCCAGGTTCTAAAGCTAACCGATGAGCAGTGGGACCTGATCCAGAAAATTGAGCTAAACGTTTTCTTTGACGATGGTGCCGGCTTTATCGACCTGGGGCTGGATAATGTCTATGAGTTTGACGGCGACGGCGACCTGATCGTTGAATTTGACGGCACCTGGCTGGCCCTGGACCGGCAGATTGTAGCCTACTACGTGGATAGCATTGAGGAAGCGGGCGACTACTGGTCGATAACCGGGCGTATACCGGCCATGCTGAACGGTGAGCTAGTGGATATTATCGTGCTGTTTAATGACGAATACCCTTACGGAACAGTAGCCGGGGCAAGAATTAACTACGGGGCGTTAACCGATACAGTAGCCAAAGGGTTAATCTCGATTGAAAGCGGCGATGTGATCGATTTTCTCTGCGATTACTACACCTACGATCAGGAATATGATAGCAGCTTTTACTTAGGCGACCAGATGGTTGTTAACGGAGAGCTGGAGGTCAGCAATGTGGATGTGGGCAGCGCCAGGTGCATGGTGACCTACCGGTTGACCGACATTTATAACAATACTTACTGGACCCCGGCCCTGATTTACAATGAGTAAGCATCTTTTTCTTAAATAATTATATAGTGACCGGCTGGTTATAAAGCGGCCTGATCACTGCCAGACCCGGAAAACTGGCTTCCATGGCCCGGATAAAATCTTCCGTTCTGACCGGGCTTGAAACGGGAGGAAAGGAATCGCAGGTATGGTGCAGTAACAGGGCCGCGGGTTTTAGGCGCTCAATAAATTTTAGGGTGTAGCTATCGAGATCGCTGCGCCCCTGAAAGGGCAGGGTAAGCAGATCAACCCCGGTCTGATAGTTAACAGCTACGTTAAGATTTAAACTACCCAGATGCAAAATTGTTTTGCCGTCTGCTTCTATTAAATAGACCAGTACTTCGCCCTGTGGATAGAGTTTAGCCAGGCGCACTAACTTTCGCAGATCCGTAAAATTAGCAACCGCCCGGCGGCTGAATAGGGTTTTGATAATCAAGGGCAGGTCAAACTTGATATGTTCACCTTTAAAAACCTTAATTTTAAAAGGTCCGTGATCAAGGCAGTCGCCCGGCCTAATAACTTTTATCCTGCTTTGATCAACCCCGTCGCGCACCAGGGTAGCAGCTGCAACCTCGGAACAATAGACTTTAGCGTTGCCCGCTTTGAGCACAAGCGGCACATCAATTAAGTGATCAAAATGCCCGTGGGTGATGAAGATATCGCCATACTGAGCGAGTTCTGTAATTGTGGGCCTGGGTAGTTCATTATTTAAACTAATGAAAGGATCAAAAACGATTGACTGCCCTTCGTCAGAAAAAGCAAGTGTTGCCGTACCAAACCATCTAATTTCCATTATTACATAGCCTCCTCTTTACCAAGCTGATTAGGTGAAGACCGATAAGACTATACGTAGGACCTTCTGAAGAGATCGATTAATACCTTCTACTCTCAGCTGCTTTAGCCGTTAATCAGGTAGCTTAGAAATCTTCTTCCTTTATATTAGTTAACCGCTCCAAAAGTACTCCCCGGCGGGCAAGTGCGCGACAGCGTATCTCGTAGTAGAGCAGACCGACCACCAGCCAGAAAACAAAAAGGTAGCTGAAAAAACTGCCATCAGGCATGGCCATCAGATCAATCAGCAGCATAGCCATCACCAAGAAGGCCAGCACGGCGGCAATAACTACTGCCAGTGGCAGCAAAATACCCTTAAGTTTAAAATAAGCTGCCGCATATGCTTTAGGCGCTCTGCGCGGCAGACTCCAGGCGGCGCCAAGAATCGGGATAAAAATAATGATGCCGCCGATCGATCCCAGGGCGGCAAACGCGGCCAAATACTTTTCTCCGAAGATTAAAACCGAAGCGGTGGAAACAACATAGATAAAGGTCAGAAAAAGGTGTGGTGTACTAAACCGCCTGTTTACTTTTGCCAGCGCTTTTGGAAAGATACCATCAGCCGCCATCACCAGCAGTGACTTGGTGCCCCACATGAACCCGGCATTAAGGGTTGTAATTATTGCCAGCACCCCGCCGCAGAGAATGAAAAAGTAGAAACCGGCAGGACTCATAAAAGATTTTGCCACGTTCGCCAGTGTCTGCCCCCCGATGCCAGCCTGCGGACTGATGCCGACAGCCGTTACCGAAACCAGGATATAAAGCAGGGTTACCAGGGGGATCGAGATCAGAAAGGTCCGGGGGATGGTTTTTCCCGGGTTTTTAATTTCTCCACCCAACTCAACTACGGCATTGGCGCCAAGATGAGTGAAGGTTAAGATCGAGGCAGCAAGCAGAAATCCGTATGCACCTGCCGGGAACAGAGGAATAAAGTTTGCTGCTTCAATCTGTGGAAGTCCTGAAAAACCGAAAACCAAGAGGGCGGCAAATAGCAGTAGAACAAAAAAAGCCTGTAGCGCCGCGGCCATCGAGATGCCGATCAGGTTAATAATAAAGAGGATCGTCAAAATAACGATCGCTACCGGAACAGCCGGCAAATCCCAGAGTGCCTGCAAATACTGGGCGCCGCTTAAAGCCCAGAGCGGAAAAGCGCCAACCAGGGTCCCTCCCATGTAACCCCAAACCCCGATGAAAGCCCAGCGCGGCGAAAAAAGACGGCTGGCATATTTATAATTACCCCCCGTTGTCGGCAAAGCCGAGCCAAGCATGGCCAGGCACATCATTAAAAATAGTACCGGAATCACGCTCACCACGTAAGCCAGCGGCACAGCCGGCCCGGTATATCCTGCGGCAATCCCGGTTAAGACAAAGATGCCGGCTCCGATGGTCATGCCGGCCGCCACAGCAATTGTCTGCGGTAAACCAAGCACCCTTTGTAACCCGTATTCCTGTTCAGGCACAATAACTGCTCCTCTCTTCCACACCTTGATGATTGACGCCTTTACATGCCTGTATTATAATTAATTTACAAATAGTCTGTCAATTAGTCGGTGAAAAGGGTAAAGATGACACACTACGCCCTCTTTAAAAAATACCCCGGGCTGGAAAATAAGCTACTCAGAGCAGAACTGGGCAACTGGCCTACCCCACTGCAGCCGCTTGAAAGACTAACAGCGCACCTTGGCGGGCCTGCCGTTTACATTAAGAGAGACGATCTATCAAGCTCAATTTACGGTGGCAACAAGGCCCGTAAACTGGAACTGATTTTAGCGAAGGCTAACAGAAAAGGCTGCCGGGAAATAATTACAGCCGGGGGCCTTGGTTCGCATCATATCCTGGCTACCGCCGCCCTTGGCAGCAGAGCCGGTTACCGGGTGAGAGGGCTTTTTTTCTGCCAACCGGTAACAGATCATGTAAAAAAGAATCTGCTCCTGGATCAGTACTTTGGCACCGAGATGCACTTTGTCAAAGATTATTTTGGCCTGGTTCGCGGGTATCTGTGGCATTACTTTTCAGGCCTGGCTTTCGGTAAAAAACCGCTGTTGCTGATGCCCGGCGGTTCAAACAGACTGACAACAATCGGCTATGTTAACTGCCTGCTGGAAATAGCCGACCAGCTGGCTGGGCTTGAGCAGCCAATACCGGATGCGCTCTTTACCGCAGCTGGAACAGGGGGCACTGCTGCCGGCTTACTGGCCGGCCTGCAGTTAGAGAACCGGCTTACGTTGACAAACCTGCATGCTGTGCGAGTGGTGCAACCTGAGATCCTTAGTAAAAAGCGAATCTGTAAAATGGCAGCCGCTTCACTTAAACTGTTGGCCAGTCTGGAGTGGCAAATCGTTCCGCTTCAAGCATCCGCCCTGGATCAGCGACTAATCCTTGAAGATGGCTACCTGGGCGAAGGATACGGGTTTTCTTCAGATAAAACCAGGGAAGCTTGTCAGTTGTTTAAAGAACTTGAAGGAATTGAACTCGAAGCGTGCTACACCGCTAAAGCCGCAGCTGCCCTGATCGATTACTGTCGCCGGGAGCGAGGTCGCCGGGGGCTGGTGATTTTTGTAAACACAGCAGCACACCCAAGCTGTTATAATGGTATTGATCTGCCAGAGCCGGCAGCGCTGCCGGAGGCCTTCAGGTGGTGTTTCAGTGATACGCCGAGAAACTGCCACTGCGGGCTTCAGAAGCAGAATTATCCTTTTTGTTCAGCTGTCAGTCGGCCTGGCTGGCGCTGGGCGGACTAGCACTGACGGGGGGTGTATCAAATGGCTTTAAGAAAAACCGATGCCGGCGAATATCAGCGTATTGCAGAAATTCGGGCTGAGCTGTTTAAAGAGCGCTATTCAATCTGTCTTGAACGCCCGGATCTGTTAAATCGCTACTGGCGCTCCGGTTCAGAGCGGGGCAAGCACCCCTACCTGAGAAGAGCCGAAGCGCTGGCCTACATCTATAGCAACCGGCAGCCACGCATCTACCGCAACGAGCTGCTTGTTGGCAATATATCTTCGAAGCGGATTGCCGCCAACTACTACCCGGAAGGCGGCTCAATTAACATTCTTGAAGATCTCTTTTGTCTGGAAAGCCGTCCGGTCCTGCCGCTCTACCTGGAACGGTCAGAGAAAAGGAAGCTACTGGCCCTGGCCCTGCGTAACTTCCCGCGCAGTGTAGCCACCCGTGCCCTTGCTAAGCCAGGCTGGATCGGGTACTTTATTGATTTTTTCAGGGCTAAACGCTACTACATCACCGAAGAAGCAGGAATTTCCCACCTGGTTCCGGGCCACGAAGGGGTTATTAATAATGGCCTGCGTCATAGCAGGGAGCTGGCGATTAACAAGCTGAAGGCTGGCAACCTGAACAGTGACAGCGAAGCATTCTATAAAGGGGTTTGTATCGTTATTGACGGTATTTGTGAGATGGCCGCCAACCTGGCGGCCGAGGCTGAGCACCAGGCCGCCGAGACACAGGTTAGTCCTGAACGCCGCCTGGAACTGCTGGAAATCGCAGAAAGCTGCCGGTGGGTGCCTTTTGAGCCGGCCCGCAGCTTCAGGGAAGGGTTACAGGCAGCCTGGCTGATCCACCTGGCCTTAAACCTCGAGGATTTTGAGCAGGGCATCTCCTTTGGACGCCTTGACCAGTTCCTCTACCCCCTCTATTTAAAAGATCTGCAAAGCGGTAAGCTTACAGAAGAAAGCGCCCGCGAACTGCTCGCCTGCCTTTGCCTGAAATGCGGTGAAACCATCCCGCTTTACTCAAGACGCATCAACCGCTTTTTCGGCGGAAATGCAGTCGGGCAGGGCATAACCGTCGGCGGAGTTGATTTTGCCGGTAGCGATGTCACCAATGATCTGTCGCGTCTGGTCTTAGAGGCTTACAGCCTGGTGATGACCAGGGAGCCAAGCCTGCATGCCAGAATCCATGACCGCTCACCCGAATGGTTCCTGGATAGCTGTGCAGCACTGATCCAGGCCGGCAGCGGAAGACCGGCTCTCTTTGGCGACGAAGCGATCACCAAGGCCCTTGAACATGCCGGGTTTACTAAAGAGCATGCCCGCGATTATGCAGTAATTGGTTGCGTCGAGATGGGCAGCCAGGGTCGCACCTATAACTCCTCTGATGCCGCTTTATTTAATATTCCGCTCTGCCTGGAGCTGGCCTTAAACCGGGGGCGCCGTTTTAGGAGTGGCAGCCGGCTTGGCGCTTCAACACCCCCTCCGGGCGAGATAGAATCATTTGATCAGCTGATCGAAGCCTTTAGGCTGCAGGTGGAAAATGCCGTAAGCGATCTGGTCAAAGTAATTAACGAGCTGGAGCAAGCATACCGGCAGATCAGGCCATCACCTCTAAATTCGATCCTCACTGAAGGCTGCCTGGAACAGGGGCAGGATGTCACCTGGGGCGGAGCTCTGTACGACTTTACTTCGATCCAGGGGGTGGGACTGGCCGATGCCGGGGAGTCTCTTTATGTGCTGAAAAAGCTGATCTTTGAAAATAAGGAGTTCACTTTAGAAGAGTTTGTCACCATTCTAAAAAATAATTTTAAGAACCATGAGCAGCTGCAGACCAGGCTGCAAAACCGTCTGCCCCGCTTTGGCAACGATAACCCGGAAGTTGATGCTGCAGTTCAGACAGCAGCCGATATCTTTACGGAAGCAATCACCAGGCAGCATAACTCCCGCGGGGGGAAATATATCGCCGGCTTCTATTCCATGACCTGTCACCACGGTTTCGGCTCTGTAACCGGAGCACTGCCCAACGGCAGGAAGGCCGGCTTCAGGCTCTCCAACGGCTTGTCACCGGCAGACGGAGCGGACCGCAAGGGACCAACCGCCCTGCTGAACTCGGCCGCTCAGCTTGACAACAGTAAGTGGGCAAACTGCTACGCCCTTAACCTGAAGTTTGAAAAAAGCATGGTTAGCGGGCCCAAAGGGCGCGAGACCTTTAAGGATTTGATCAGGGGCTATTTCAAACAGGGCGGCATGGAACTGCAGATTAACGTCCAGGACACAAATATCCTGCGCCTGGCTAAAGAAAATCCTGCCGCCTACCCGGGGCTGATGGTCCGTGTCTCCGGCTATTGTTCGTACTTCTGCGATCTTTCGCCGGAGGTACAGGACGAAATTATTGAGCGCACCGCCTTCGGCAAGTAATAAATGAATAGCAGAATAACAAACAGAGGGTCCGGGGGTTGAAAGTAGATTGCGTGTCATTGCCGGCAGTGCCAGGGGCACTAAGTTAAAAGCGCCAAAAGGGCTTTCCGTAAGGCCGACAGCCGATCGGGTTAAAGAAGCCCTTTTTAATATTATCAATGCCCGTGTTATCGATTGTGTCTTTATCGATCTTTTTGCCGGCAGCGGGGCAGTGGGTATCGAAGCGCTAAGCCGCGGGGCGAAAAACGCAGTTTTTGTTGATCACAACAGGGTTAATATCGCTTTAATCAAGGACAACCTGGAGAAAACCAGGCTGGCGGAAAGAGCCAGATTGCTCTGTAGTGATGCCGGTAAAGCAATCGATAGTCTTGCTGCTGAAAATTTTAAAGCGGATCTGTTTTTTATCGATCCACCTTATGATCTTGCTAATGTAGAGCTGCTGGTCAGCCGGATATTCGCCAAAGATCTGGTTAGTCCCACAGGCCTGGTAGTCGTTGAGCACTCTGCAAAAAACCTGATCTGGGCTGAATCGTTTCCCGGCTACCGCCAGAAAAAATACGGCGACACCAGCCTGACCTTTATAACCCCACTTGGAAGCAACTAAATCTAGTTCGCTTTATTTAAGGTCAGCCAGAACTTCTTTCAGGGCGGCCAGGAATCTTTCGTTTTGTTCTGCGGTGCCGTAAGTTACCCTGATAAAGGTAGGGTAGCCAAAGATATCGCCGGTGCGCACGATTACCCCTTTCAGGAGCAGCGTCTGGAAGGCCTGGCGGGAATCAACTCCCAAATCAACAAAACAGAAGTTAGCCTGATCAGGCACCGGTTTTAAACCTAAGGCACTTAGTCCTGCAGAAAACATTTTTCTTCCCTGTTCCACCAGAGCAACACTATGCTCAAGATGAGCAGTGTCGGAAAGGGCAGCCAGGGCAGCCTTCTGGGCCATGGCGTTAACATTAAAGGGCTCACGGACCCGGTTAAGACCGGCAATCAAGGCAGATGAAGCGATGCCGTAACCGATCCGTAATCCGGCCAGCCCAAAAATCTTAGAAAAAGTGCGCAGGGCAATCACGGGAAACCCCTTATCGATTAAATTCAACCCATCTGGGTGACCGGGATCGGTAACATATTCAATGTATGCCTGGTCCAGCACAACAAGTACTTTATCAGGCAGCTTACCCAGAAATTTTTCAAATTCGGCACCTTGAATATGGCTGCCGGTTGGGTTATTGGGGCTGCAGATAAAAATAATCCTGGTTTGATTATTAATCGCTGCCAGTATCGCATCAAAATCGTAGGCAAATTCTGAGCCAACAAGCGGCACCAGGCGCGGCACGCCACCCATTAAGCGCATGGCAAAATCGTACTCAGAAAAGCTTGGTGCAACCATTACCGCTTCGTCGCCGGGATTGATCAGAGCCAGGGTCAGAAAGCTTAATATTTCATCAGAACCGTTGCCGAAAAGCAGTTGATCCGGTTTGATTTTAAGCTTTGCGGCCAGGGCCTCTTTTAAGTAGTAGCAGTTACCATCGGGGTAAATATGCATCTTGGCGGCATTTTCCTGCATCGCTTTTACCGCCAGCGGTGAAGGCCCTAGCGCGTTTTCATTAGAAGCCAACTTGATTACATCACTTAAACCAAGCTCCCTCTCCACCTCTTCCACCGGTTTACCTGGTACATAAGGTTTAATGAGGTCAAGGCAGGAGCGCATTTCGGGAAAGGACATCAACCACACCTCCGTCTTTAAAAAGGTTATTTTATTATAACTGATCAGCAGCACCTGGCAAAGGAATAGCGGATAAATTATTATTTTTGCGCCCCTTCGCTTGCATTCTATAGAGCGGTCTGCTATAATGCGACAATAAGTCAATAGCTAAAGGCTTTGAAGGGGAATAAACTTAAAACCCATCAGGCAAGAGAGGGGCTTCACCGGCTGAAAGAGCCCCACCGGGTAAAGATATAAGCCGCCCTGGAGCTGCTGCACCGAACGAAATACACCTTCATCATAAGTGCAGCCGGTTTTAAAAAATCGTTAACGAGTTCAAGAGGCCCCAACAGGGGCAATTGGAGTGGTACCGCGGGATGTAAGCCCGTCTCTGTTATGAGGCGGGTTTAATTTTTATCCAAAACAGGAGCTTCAGAAAAATAGAGCAGTCAGTACAGGGAGGCAATCAGGGTGAACATTAATTGGCAGGATTTTTTTGCGCGCAGGACAGAACGAGTTACAGGATCACAAATCAGGCAGTTTTTTGCTCTCACCGAAAGACCGGAGGTAATCTCCTTTGCCGGCGGTTTTCCCGATAACGAGTTTTTTCCCCGCGAAGATCTGGCCAGGACAATGGCTTCACTGGTTAAAGAAGATGCCCGCCAGGCCCTGCAGTACGGTCCGACCGAAGGGATTTACGAACTACGGGTTTTTCTCTCCGGCAAGATGCGCCAGGCCGGCGCCCGCTGTGAAATTGGAAACCTGATCATTACCAACGGCTCGCAGCAGGGAATTGACCTGCTAAGCCGGGTGCTGGTCAACCCCGGAGATCCGGTGCTAGTTGAAGAACCGGCTTATATCGGGGGCATGGGGGCGATCAAGAGCTACGGCGGTGTAACTAACGGAATCGAAATGGACGAAGAAGGCCCGCGGCCTGAATCGATGGTTAAGACCTTGGAAAAACTGATTGCCAGAGGGCTTAAGCCAAAATTCTTTTATACAGTGCCAAATTTTCAAAACCCGACCGGGACAACAACCAGCCTTGAGCGCCGGATTAAAATCTTAGAAATTGCCTCCCGTTACGATCTGCTGGTAGTGGAGGACGACCCTTACGGAGAGCTGGCTTACGATGGCACTGTCCCCCCGAGTTACTACACCCTCGATCGCGAACAGCGGGTAGTGTTCTTAGGTTCCTACTCAAAAGTACTGATACCCGGGATCCGCATCGGCTGGATGGCTGGGGCCGAAACGCTATTGGAAAAAGTAATTTTGATCAAGCAGACCACAGACCTCTGTTCCAGTTCAATTGGCCAGCGGCTGGCCTACCGCCTTTCACATGACGGCTACGTAAACCGGCACATTGAGCGGCTTTGCGATCTTTACCGGCAGAAAAGAAACGGCATGCTTGAGGCCATGCAGCAATATTTTCCGCCCTCGGTTAAATTCAGCAGGCCCGGCGGCGGTTTTTTTACCTGGGTCACTTTTCCCGATAATTATCCGACCAGCAGGGAGCTGCTTGAGATGGCCCTTGAACGGAAGGTTGCTTTTGTTCACGGCATAGGTTTTTATAGTAATGGTGGGGGATCACATACCGCCAGGTTTTCATTCAGCCAACCGGGGTTGGACGATATAACAACCGGAATCAGGATCTTTGGCGAAATGCTGTGGGAGATCGAAAGTGAACTTAATAAAAACCGTCCCGCGGTCAATCAGTAAGTGGGAAGTTCTATGAAAGGATTAGACCATGACCGAAATTATTATTATTGACAGCAACAGCGCCAACTTAAGTTCTGTCTACAAAGCAGTAAAAGCCGCCGGGCTTGAAGCGAAAGTCAGCGATGACCCGAAGATAATCAGGACAGCAAGAGCGCTGATTTTTCCGGGAGTGGGATCTTTCGGTCATGCAGTGGCACAAATTAAGAATAAAGGTTTACATGAGCCGGTTTATGACGCAGTGGCCGCCGGTAAACCATTTTTAGGGATCTGCCTGGGGATGCAGCTGCTGCTCGCAGGTAGTGAAGAAGCTGGCTGCTCTGTGGAGAAAGTACCGGGCTTAAATATTATCCCCGGTTTTTCAAAACGCTTTCCGGCTGGACTGCCTGTGCCACATGTCGGGTGGAACCTGGCCCGACCGGTCATCAAATCAGCGCTCTTCGCCGGTCTTGAAGAAGGCGCCTATTTTTACTTTACCCATTCTTTTTACGTTGTACCGGCGAATGATCAACATGCTGCAGCAAAGACTTCATATGGCCTGGACTTTGTATCGGCAATTCAATCAAATAATCTTTTCGGGGTTCAGTTTCACCCTGAAAAGAGTGGCCCGGCAGGCTTGCGCCTGATCCGCAATTTTGGTAAGATTATAGCCGATCGACTGTAGCTAATCATTGCTTTGAGCGGGAGTCTGTGTTGATGCTTGCAAAACGAATTATTCCCTGTTTGGATGTGCGGGATGGCCGTGTTGTTAAAGGCACCCGCTTTGTTAATATTAGGGACGCAGGCGACCCGGTTGAACGGGCTGGTTTTTACAGCAATGAAGGTGCAGACGAACTGGTTTTTCTTGATATTACCGCCTCTGTAGAAAAGAGGCGGGCGATTATTGACGTGGTCAGTAAAACTGCCGATGCCGTTTTTATCCCCCTCACCGTAGGCGGAGGAATCGACTCTCCGGAGTTTATGCAGGAGCTATTGCAATCTGGTGCAGACAAAGTATCACTCAACACCGCCGCCCTTAATAACCCGCAGCTCATCAAAGCCGGAGCATCACGCTTTGGCTGCCAGTGTATTGTGGTGGCAATCGATGCCAAACGGGCTAATGCTACCGGAAAGACAGGCGGCTCTATTAAAAACTTACACTGGGAAGTATATAGCCACGGCGGGCGCACCCCAACCGGCAGAGATGTTATAGAATGGGTTACCGAGGCAGAACAACTGGGGGCAGGAGAAATTTTGCTGACCTCAATGGACGCAGATGGCACCCTTGATGGATACGACCTGGAGCTGCTGGCAGCGGTAACCGGAGCAGTTAAAATTCCGGTAATCGCCTCCGGTGGTGCAGGGACCCTTGAGCACCTATACGAGGCGCTGACCACAGGAGGAGCCCATGCAGTGCTGGCAGCTTCTATACTACATTTCGGCACCTACAGCATTGAGGATATAAAAAAATATTTATCCGCGAGAGGCTTGCCGATCAGACCGACAGGCACCGAGCGCTATATTGAACTGTGAGAGGAGCAGGAAGAGCATGAAAGAACAGGGTACTTACAGGGTTAAAAAAGGGATGGCCCAGATGCAAAAGGGCGGCGTAATCATGGACGTCACAACCGTGGAACAGGCCCGGATCGCTGAAAAAGCGGGCGCCGTCGCCGTAATGGCCTTAGAACGCGTACCGGCAGACATCAGGGCGGCAGGCGGTGTGGCTCGTATGGCTGATCCTGAAATAATTTTAAGAATTATGGACACCGTAACAATCCCGGTCATGGCCAAAGTGCGCATCGGCCACTTTGCCGAAGCCCAGATCTTAGAAGAACTTGGGGTCGATTACATTGATGAAAGCGAAGTTTTAACCCCGGCCGACGAACAGTATCACATCAACAAGCATCTTTTTAAGGTGCCATTTGTCTGCGGAGCCAGAGATTTGGGCGAGGCGCTGCGGCGCATCTCGGAAGGAGCCGCGATGATTCGCACCAAGGGTGAGCCGGGAACTGGCAACGTGGTTGAGGCGGTTCGTCACATGCGTAAAGTAATGGATCAGATTCGCCAGGTCCTCGGCAAGGCAGATGATGAGCTGGTTGTGATGGCCAAAGAGATGGGCGTATCCATCGAAATGTTAAAAGAAGTGCGTGAGGCAGGCAGGTTGCCAGTCGTAAATTTTGCCGCCGGGGGTATTGCTTCTCCCGCTGATGCTTCGCTGATGATGCAACTCGGCTCTGACGGTATTTTTGTCGGCTCCGGCATCTTTAAGTCCGAAAAGCCGGAACTGGTCGCTGAAGCAATCGTTCAGGCAACCCTGCACTATGACGATCCAAAAATCCTGGCCAAGACTTCAAAGGGCTTGGGTGAAGCGATGCCCGGCTTAGAAATGTCTTCACTCACTGCAGCCGACCGGATGCAGGAGCGAGGTATATAAAGAGATGAAAGTTGGTGTGCTGGCGGTCCAGGGCGCTGTCTCAGAGCATTTAAACCACCTTGGGCGGTGTGGGGTTAATGCCATTGCCGTAAAAGAAAAAGCAGCCCTGGATCAGGTCAGCGGTTTGATTATACCGGGCGGTGAAAGCACCACCATCGGTAAGTTACTTGAGACCTTCGGCCTGGCCGAATCGATCAGAGAGCGCTGCTGCGACGGCAGTCTGGCTGTATTCGGCACCTGTGCCGGCATGGTGTTAATGGCGGATGAGGTTTCAGACGGGCTTCCCGGCCAGCCGCATCTGGGGTTAATGAAGATCAAGGTCAAGCGTAACGCTTTTGGCCGCCAACGGGAAAGTTTTGAGACCGAGCTGCAGTTTGACTTATTTGAGCCGGCCTTAACTGCTGTTTTTATCAGAGCCCCCAAAATTGAAGAAGCCGCAGCCGAAGTTGAAGTGCTGGCCCGGCTGGATGAGGGGATCGTCGCCGCCAGGCAGGGGTTGATGCTAACCACGTCTTTTCACCCTGAACTTACTGCCGATTTAAGGGTTCACCAATACTTTATCGAAATTTGCAAAGCAGTTTAACGTAGCTATTCCCACTCGATTGTGCCGGGCGGCTTAGAGGTAATGTCATAAACTACCCGGGCTACCTCCGGTATTTCCCCGGTAATACGCGCTGAAATCTTCTCCAGCAGGTCGTGAGGCAGGCGAGCCCAATCTGCGGTCATGGCATCTTCCGAAACCACCGCCCGAACGGCCACTACCGGCCCGTAATGACGATCATCGCCTTTAACACCAACCACATTTACACCGGTTAGAACGGCAAAGTACTGCCATAAACCACCGGAC
Source organism: Bacillota bacterium (assembly GCA_016874655.1). Lineage (GTDB taxonomy): Bacteria > Bacillota > Dethiobacteria > DTU022 > DTU022 > UBA993. The sequence continues at coordinate 33,012 of VGTO01000013.1, forward strand.
AGTCCGGCTTGTGCCACCTCTTCCCGCACCACAGCATCGGCGCTTTGCAGCAGATCTAACTTTTCAGCAGTAATCTCACCGATAATCCGCACAGCCAGCCCGGGCCCGGGAAAAGGCTGCCGCTTTAAAATTGCATCCGGCAGACCAAGCTCGGTGCCTACCAGGCGGACTTCATCCTTGAAAAGCTCCCGTAGAGGCTCCACCAGTTCAAACCCGAGTTCGGCGGGTAACCCTCCGACGTTATGGTGTGATTTGATCACCGCAGCGCCGCTGATCGAGCCGCTTTCAATCACATCGGGATAGATGGTGCCCTGGGCCAGGTAGGTGATATCGCCCATGGAAAGGGCCTTTTCTTTAAAAACATCGATAAACTCCTTACCGATAATCATCCGCTTTTCTTCCGGGTCCGTTACTCCGGCCAAGCGCTCTAAAAAACGCTCGCGGGCATCGATATGAATAAATTTACCCTTAAGTTTTTCGCTGTACAGTCTGGTCACCTGCACAGCTTCATCTTTGCGTAGCAGGCCGTGATCGACAAAAATGTACACCGCCCGCTCTCCTATTGCCCGGTCCAGGATGAACGCCACAACTGAAGAATCAACTCCGCCGCTCAGTGCACAAACCACCTTACCAGTAGCGCTAAGTGTCTCATTGATCTTCTTAACGGCATCGTTAACAAAATTGCCGGGGGTCCAACTTTTATGGCAGCCGCAGACTTTAAAA
>VGTO01000014.1 GCA_016874655.1 Bacillota bacterium
TGGTTTTTATCCTGCGTATAACGCAAAGCCAAGCGGTAAATCTTATCGGCATTGGTTTCAACCATTTCTTGAAAGAACTCCTGCAACTTGACACCACCAATTCGGCTTCCCACTATATAATACACCGGACTTTAAAAAAAGTCTGATCGCCATTAGAACAAATTATTACAGGAAACAACAAAAAGAAATTGAATCAAGAGGAAGGAAACAACTAGTTGATTAACAAAAAGGCGGAATGCCAGCGATTGTTTTAGGGAGGGTCAGCGGAATGGAGTTTAAAGATAAGGTAATCCTGGTAACCGGTGCATCAAGCGGAATTGGTTTTGAAACAGCGAAGTTTTTTTTCGAACAGGGCGCATCAGTATTTATGAATGGCCGGGACTTAGAGAAACTGGAAAAAGCAGTCTCATCGCTGAATAACTTACCGGGCAGAGCTGAAATGCTGGCGGGTGATGTATCGTTAGTAGGGCAGTGCGAGGCGATGCTTGAGAAAGTGCAGCAGACCGCAGGCAAGCTCGATGTGCTGGTCAATGCCGCCGGGGTCTGGGTGGAAGGTAAAAGCGATACTATGACCGAAAAACAATGGGACGAGACGATGAACATAAATGCCAAGGGCACTTTTTTCATGTGCCGTTATGCTATTCCGCTGCTTGAACAAACAGGCGGAGTAATTGTCAATGTCAGTTCTGATTCAGGCCTGGTCGGCAATAATGAGGCGGCAATCTATTGCGCTTCAAAAGGGGCGGTAACCCTGCTGACAAAAGCCCTGGCAGTGGAACTGGCGCCACGGGGTATCCGGGTCAATGCCGTTTGTCCGGGTGATGTGGAAACACCGATGCTGGAAAAAGCTTGCCGTGAATATGGCGGTGGAAACCGCGAAGTCTACTACAAATCGCTGCTGTCACATTATCCGCAGGGCGAAAAAGTCCGTTTTACCCAACCCCGTGAAGTGGCTGAAACAATTGCATTTCTTGCCTCACCTTCAGTGCAGGCGATAACCGGGGCCTGCCTCTCCATTGACTTTGGCCTGACTGCGGGTTACTAAGCCGATCATTGAGGGATCAACTTAAAATACCGGTAACCTGGCCTATTTAGCAATGGCTTAGAGCATGGCAACGCCAACAGATGTGATTTCAACCCTGCTGTGCGAAAAAACAGCCGTTTCGACTCCCTCTGTACCAACCTTTATTTCGAGGGTTGTGATATCCGGCCCTCCCAGTTCGATACCACCGCCTGATTCAATATTAAGAGTCAGCCATCCGGACTCAACAGGATTCAGATGCTTCAACTCACCGGCAGATAGAACGGCAATCCCTAAGGCTATTGATCCGGTGCCACAGGAAGGTTCAAAGAAATCATCCTGCACATAGTGGGGAAAAACCACCCGCAAATCACCTTTCTGCCTGGGATTCCAATCGTATACAGCAACGTTTGGTTCATTTTCACCGGTTTTTTCCATAAAATCATGCTGGATAATTTGCAGAATATCACGGGTCTTTTGATTCCAACTGACAAAGTCAAGACCCGGGTATGCCGTCTCAAAGTGGTCAGCATTGATTACTAAGAATTTACCGGCCCGCATATATTTCAGCTCACCATAACATAGCGCGCCTACTCCTCGCTCGTAGCACTCTTTAACGAAGCAGTCCATATCTGTTTTAATCTTTAAAGCTTTTTTCCCATCAGTAACAATCTCAAGTGCTGTCGGACCGCAACCGGTTATCAGCATCGTTTGAACAGGGTTAAGGGAAAGATCGATCCCATAATATTTGCCCAGTTCTGTTTCAACCAGGGCCGCTCCCAACACCTGTGTAAAACCGCCACAGGCACTGATGAAACAAGGGACGGAAGGTTCCGCTATTTTAACCTCAATTTCACCTTTTTTGCTGCCATGATAGAGAATACCTGTCTCATGGGCATGTAGATAATTCGGCCCCATCAGTTTTACAGCTGTTTCAAGTTCGGTCCCCTCAGGGATCTGATCTCCGCGCATCAGAATAATCAGGTTGCCACCCATGTGTCCGCGGACAAAATCTAACTTCATCTTGGAATCATCCTCACTATTTGAATAATTTCCGCTTGTTTTATAGGGTGAAACTCACCCCTTTAAATGATAGAGGTTTCAGAAACAGTGTCCCATCCTTTTAACATCTCCCATGCGGGTTTCGAGACAAGGACAAATATTTTCCGGAATATTGTCAAAACGGCAGGGACAGTAAAAGTCGCCGTACATTTCGTGTTTACCAATCAAGCCCTCAATGACCAGTTCCTTATCCTCGTTAAAAGTATAGTCACGCAGGCGGGCATAGTTTTCAGAACGGTTACGAATCTCGGTTTCCGGATCCTGCGGAAAGCGACGGACCCTCACTTCGGGCTCTAAATCGGTGATCTCCAGCTCCGCACCGCAAACGGTGCAGATCACTACCTTCCCAACCGCAGGTTCTTCCCTGTAAACAAAGGCAACCCGGCAGACTTCGCAGTAGATCTTAGACTTCACTTTTTAACGCCCTTTCAATCTCGTCTTCTTTGTAACCCTGAATTACTGTATCACCAATAACTGTTACAGGAAAGGAACGCCTGCCGGTCAGCTTTTCCACTTCTTCCAGGGCTACTTTCTGCTCTTCGCCCTGGGCCAGATCGACATCAACACAGTTGTACTGAACTTGATGATCTTCTAAGTATCTTTTAACTTTTTTACACCAGGGGCAGGTACTCAAAGCGTATACTTTTACCATTTTTTTCAATCTCCTTTTGCTTTTATCAGATTTTTATTTCGGTCCGGAGACCTTTAGCCCAAAATCGACGAAGTGGGCAGATTCAAAAATTCCCAGGTCCCTGATCTTCTGCATCGTTTCCGGGCTTATTTTATCGTCAATCTGCAGGGACATAATTGCTTTGCCACCGATCGATTTGCGTCCGAGCTGCATCGAGGCAATATTGATCTTTTCATTACCCAGAAAGGTGCCGATTTTCCCTACTACTCCCGGCACATCAAGGTGAGTAGTCATCAGGGTGTAGAGAGCCGGAACAATTTCAATCTGAAACTCGTCAATCCTGACAATGCGCATCTCATTGTTTAAAATGGTGCCGGCAATCAGGTGTTCTTCGTTGCCGGAGCGCCCCTTTAAAGTAATCAGGGTGCTGTAGTTCTTAACCTCGGTTGTCGATGTTTCACGCACAGCAATGCCCCGGGCCTTGGCGATAAAGGGCGCATTAACCCAGTTGACACCATCGCCAACGATATGATGCAAAAACCCGATCAGGCAGGATATGGTAAGTGGCGCCAACTGCAAGGAGGCAACCTTGCCGCTGTAAGTAAGCTCCAGTTCATCGACCTGGCCACCAAAGAGCTGCAGGTAAAAACCGCCCATCATCTTTAAGAGCGGCAGGTACGGCTCCAGGGCGGCCCTTGCTTCAGGCATCAGGGCTGGAACGTTAACCGCCGAAACGATCGGATCACCCTTTAAGGCCATCACTACCTGCTCAGCAACCTGCAGGGCCACATTGGTTTGCGCTTCAAGAGTCAGTGCGCCTAAATGGGGAGTAACAATGACATTTCCAAGCTCGAGCAGCCTGCAGTTTAGAGGCGGCTCCTGTTCAAAAACATCGAGCGCTGCTCCAGCTACCTGACCTTCTTTAAGCGCTTCGTAGAGAGCATCTTCATCGATTAAACCGCCGCGGGCGCAGTTGATAATGCGCACCCCTTTTTTCATAACGGCCAACTCTTTAGCGCCAATCAGGTGATGGGTAGCAGGGCTGAGGGGCAAATGGAGGGTGATAAAATCGGAGAGTCCGATCAGCTCTTTAAAAGTTGCTGTTTCAACTCCGAGTTTTTCGGCCTGTTCCTTTGAAATATAAGGATCGTACGCTACAACTGCCATATTCATCGCCCTGGCCCGACGGGCGACCTCAGAGCCGATCCGCCCCATCCCGACCACACCAAGGGTTTTTTTGTTCAGTTCCACCCCGGTATAGGCGGAGCGGTCCCACTCACCCCGTTTTACCGAGCTGTCGGCACCGGCGATGTTGCGGGCCAGCGCTGTAAGCATGGCAATCGTCAGCTCTGCCGTGGAAATGGTGTTACCATGAGGGGCGTTAAGCACGATAATGCCCTTCTCCGTAGCTTTTTCAACATCAATGTTATCCACGCCAACCCCGGCCCGACCGATAACCTTAAGGTTTGTGCCTGCTTCAATCACTGCGGCGTTAACCTTTGAACGGCTACGCACCACCAGGGCATCGTAATTTTTAATTTCAGCTACCAGCTGATCCGGAGTCAGTTCCGGTTTGTAATCAACCTCAACATTTTCCTCAAGAATTTTAATTCCTTCTTCGGAGAGAGAATCACTGACCAATACTCTCAAGCTCAGCACCTCCTACTATAGGTAAAGCTGTATAATCGTGTTTTTAATATACCATAGATTACTGATAGCTGGAAATATGAGGCGTTCGTCAAAATACATTTCGTCTCTACTCAGAAGCAAGTTAGGATGAGAGGAAACCGATTAATGAAATATCAAGGAAAACGGGAGCGCTTGTGCCCGCTAAGTTGTGGGACAAAATGGAAAAATTGCGCACCTTAAGCTACGACTATGATGAATGATGGTGGTCCAGCTTGATAGCACCTTCTGAGCAGTGTTCCTGGCAGCAGTAACAGCGAATACATTCGTAGAGATCAAATTCCGGGATCCCATAGCCGCAGTCAATCACCTGCAGCGGACAATTATCGGCACAGATTCCGCATTCAATACAAAGCTCCGGATCAACTCTGGGGTAGGGCCGCCTGGCATAAAGCAGGTTTCTGAAATAAGCGAGCGGAAAACTGGCGATCATCCGACTGATCTTGCCGTGACCGCCGGGACCGCGATCAAAATCTTTAACCCGGCTTTCTTCCAACTTTAACCCCTTGACTTCAATATCCTCAAAAAATGATCCCGGCAGTTTCAGTTCCCTTGCCGCGGCAATAGTCGTAACCTGGGCAGGCAGAAAACCGGCAATCTCTGCCGCAACGCTGTCAAGTGCCACGGCGTTGGTCGAGGCCAGCAGCAGCCCCAGCTGCCGTGGCTTGCCGCGCCGTGGGCCGGTTCCTTCCATCGCCACAATGGCATCCAAAATTGAAAGCGCCGGTTTAGCTGCAAGGTAAATATTGATCACCAGGCGGGAAAAATCTAGGGGCAGGGGATGCTCCATGTGGTAGCGCTTTTTTATTTTGCCAAACAGTAGACCGTAATTATTCTTAACCGCTCCGGTGAGGCCAGTTAAGGCATGGGTTTTTAACTTTGCTGCATTGATGATCAGGTCTACCTGATCCAGCTCCCGGGCCAGCGGGATTAGCTGCTCCTGAAAACCGGCCACTTTGTGTTCTTTGCTACCCGTAAAAATTAACGCCTTGGCGCCGGTCTGATCGATAATTTCCTGCAGTCCGGCTTTACTCAGGGTTACTTTTTGATCATCATTGCCGGGGTTATCACCGATAAAAGCTTCTCCCCCCGCATCCTGCACCATCCCAACTAAGGCTTTGATCACCGCCGGATGCGTGGTTACCGCTTCGGCAGGAGCAGCGGCAGCTAGGAGATTGGGCTTAATCAAGACCTTCTGCCCGGGAGCTACAAACGCCTCAAGGCCGCCAAAAGGCTGCACAGCTCTGCGCAGCGCCTCGCTGACTTCACTTATTTCATAGCGCATACATCTTTCAATTGCGACAACCGGTTTCTGCTGTTCTGACATGTAAGTTTTCAACACCTTCAGTTTTGATGCCGGTCTTTAATCGTCACTTTATTCAGATCGATTTTTTTGTAAACCAAATCTAAACAGAGACCTAAATTTAGGACCATCCATGCCATAAAATAATCAGCTAAGCAGGCCAGCGGCTTCGCGATCAACAATAATGGTTACATCCCGGTGAAGCTGTAAAATAGAAGCAGGTACACTGGTCGTAATCAGGCCACTAACTGTCCGGGTGATGGCTTCAGCTTTTGCTTTACCCGCCGCAAGCAGGATAATCTTATTAGCCAGCATAATCGAACCGAGGCCCATGGTAACAGCCTGCTTTGGCACTGCTTCAACAGAGCTGAAAAAGCGGCTGTTGGCCAGGATTGTGTCTTCGGTCAAGTCGACTAAGTGAGTAGGCACCCTTAGCTGATCACCGGGCTCGTTAAACCCAATGTGACCATTACCGCCGATACCTAGCACCTGCAGGTCGATCCCACCTGCTGCGGCAATCCGCTGATCGTACTCGAAGCAGAACTGATCCACATTTTCCAGATCGCAGCTAGGCATGTTGATCTGCTCCGCCCTGATCTTTACCTGGTTAAAGAGGTGGTGGCGCATATAATAGTAATAGCTCTGTTCGTGCTCTGGGGCCAGGCCGGCATATTCATCCAGGTTGAAAGTAGTTATCCCGCTAAAATCAACTTTACCTTCACTGTTTAGCTTAACCAACTCGGCGTACATTCCTTCCGGAGTTGAGCCAGTGGCCAGTCCAAGCACCGCCCGGGGTTTTGCTTCGACCTCCGCCACAATCAACATTGCTGCTCTTTCACTCAATTCCTGGTAGTTATCGACAATGATCAATTCCATCTTTCAGCAACACTCCCCAGCACTAAAATATTTCTTCCTTTTCTTCGGTAGTATAAAAGAGGGCCATCAGCTGCTCCCGATCGGCCGTTTTAGGAGCGCCGAGTAGCGCTGCTTCAGCATGCTTGCGGTCCAAAATTGCCTTTTCTTCAAGGATGGCAATTTTCTCTGCCACAGCATTTAGCCGGATCAACTCTTTTACGCGGTTAAAGATCTTTTCGCTGCCATACAGGTACTGCCCTTCCGCCAGAATTTTGGAAGCAACCATAGCCTTAAAATGATCAAATTTTAATTGCTGGTTAACCAGTTCCAGATCCTTTATTAAATAATCAAGTTCTTCTTTAGAGGCCGGGTTCATCAGGAGACTGTATTTTTCCCGGTATATTATACTGTCGAGCTCTTCGGTCAGCACCGGGCTCAACCCATCGGTAATAGTAATGATATCAAGATCAGAGCCCCGGACCAGCTCACCGGTCGATGATTCGGGGCGGGGTTCTGCATGAGCCATCCCGAAAACAACATCACCGGCAATAATAAAACAGCTACGAGCCGAAATTTCAGGGCCACTGCGGTGGTTTTCAACCAGCCTGGTTATGGTATCACGGGCCAGGGCAATCTTCCGGGCGCTTATGGCAGCAATTTCACCATTTATCGTACTCGCTTTTTTTTTGATCGCCTGTTCCTGGCTGGCTGAACCGATTACCATATAGTTTAAAAACTCGCGCATGATCGATGGTGATAGGCGGGCATAGGCCTCGACTTTCTGATCAAGCCTCAAGTAACGACGCCCAACAATACTGGTAATTACTGCCGGTGTGGAGGCACAAAACTGCCAGGCTTCAAAAATATCCAGCCCGGTTTCCCGGACAAAATCCTTACCGGTTAAAGGGCCCCGCTCTTTGATCAACTGAAGCAAATGTTCCACTAGTGATCCCTACTGCTAAAGGCTTTAAGCTGGTGTTCCTGCTTGACCTTAATGATCGTTCCCGGGGGATAATAGCCCCTGGCCGTGCCGTTGGGATAGAGCAGTGCGTTTTTCCCAAGCAAAGTGCCGGGCGTGCTGACGCTGTTACAGCCTGTTTCTACGCCGTCACCAAAAATCGCGCCAAACTTGCGCAGACCGGTCTGATAACTTTTGCCATCAACTGTAATCGTAACTTTAGAATCAATCATCTTCAGGTTGGCCAGTTTGGTGCCTGCTCCCAGATTAACCTGACCCAGAATACTGTCACCAATGTAGGCAAAGTGACCGGCCTTACTGCCACCAAGCATCACCGAGGATTTCATTTCGGTGGTATGGCCCACTACGCAATCATCGCCAACCAGCACATCACCACGGATGTAAGCCCCGTGGCGCACTTCGGTACCATCACCGATAATCGCCGGTCCCCGAACCAGGGCGGCGGGTTCAATGACCGTATTTTTACCGATATAGATCTGATCGTCCATTAGAAAGGCGCCAGCGTAAATAATCGATGCCCCGGTTAGCTCTTTACCTTCCATAATTACAACCGGTTTTTTACCACTGCTGTCGATCTGGAACCCAGCCCTAATTACCATGCCGTCATGAATAATCACGGTTTTGGCAATCACCGTCTCCCCCTGGCGAGCCTCTTCAACGTTAGGCTGCAGGTTTTCTTTTAAGTAATCTTTGATTCTGCCTAATCCTTCCCAGACATATTCGGTCCCGGCAAAAAGGTCGGCAAACCGGCACTGAACAAGATCAAAAAAATCAGCTGCCTGTAACACCTTCATCACTCCTTTTCTAGGCCGGCGATTACGGCGGCCATTCTCTTCTTGGCAGCGATATCGGCCTGACGCCCGATCATGATCCTCTGCGCCTGGGGCGAGCCGGCGCCATGCATCGATTCGGTGCGGTAACTAACAGCAGCGGTGCCAAGGGTTAGATTCTCAATCAGGCGCATCACCCTGATCCGCTGCTCCGTTGAGACGGCCGCAGAGGCGCGGTAATATTTTTCTATATAGCGGCCGATCTCCGGATGTTTGAGATCCTTTTCCGAAGGCAGGGTTACCATTAGGCCCCCGGCAATATCCTCGGCCAGACGGGCAATTTCGTACGGAAAACGGGTAACATTCTGCTTGCAGACATTAGCCAGCAAAAGATCAATCAGGTAGGTGCCGGAAGCAGTGGCATAGCCCTGGCTGGAACAGGCAATACCGCAGGCATAAAGGGTTTCGTTCAGTTGAATCATTTCGATCAGTTTATCCTTCACGTGTGAAGCACCGGCAGCCCCATTATACTCGGCGGCCAGCGCGGCAGCGCCAATCAGCACATCACCAACCCCCACTTTGCAGCCGCCATAACTTTGGCGGTGATACCCGGCGAAGCGTTCAACCAGAGCACCGGAATACTGATACTCTCCGCACATGAAGACCCGTTCCCAGGGCACAAATACATCTTCAAAGATAACCAGGCATTCGTGCCCACCGTAGTGGCAGTTGCCTACATCAATAGTGCCGCCTTCCATCCGACGCGTATCGCAGGATTGACGGCCGTAAATATAAGTAATGCCACTTGAACCACTGGGCACAGCGAAGGAGACGGCATAGTCGGCATCTTCCTCACTCATGGCCAAAGTGGGCATAACCAGTATTTCATGCGCCGCCAGCGCTCCTGTCTGGTGAGCCTTGGCGCCGCGCACCACAATCCCGTCGGGGCGCTTCTCCACTACCCGCAGGTAAAGGTCCGGGTCTTTCTGTTTTGAAGGCCTCTGTGACCGATCGCCCTTTGGATCGGTCATCGCCCCTTCAACCATCAGGTCATTTTCCTGAACGTACCTTAAAAATCGGCGAAAACGCCTGTGATAATCGACCCCTAAATCGCGTTCCATTTCAAAAGTAACACTGTCGACGGCATTAAAAGCATCCATCCCCACACAGCGTTGGAAACAAGCGGCAGTTTTCTGACCCAACAACCTCTGCATCTTAACCTTATTAATCAGATCATCTACGCCCTGGTGCAGGTGGGTAAAACGGTTGATTATTTTGCCGTCAAGGCTTGAGCGCACTGTCATCAACTCGGCACAGTCAGGATCGGCTGCAAGCTCATAGCTTTTAGCCACAGAATTGATCGAGGGTCGAATCAGCGGATGGTCTATCACGTTGTCAATTTTTTCGCCAAAAAGGTAGACCTGGTAGTTAATCGCACGCAATGAATCAAGGTATTCTTCGACAGTTTTCACCGCTTTATCTACCTCCCTTCAGATTAACAGTTTCGCCAAGCCCTCAACTGATAAAAAGCTCTTTTGTTGTATCCTTGTTCAGGTTAAGGATCGTAAAAATACCAAGTACGGTGCCAAGGGGCATAATCAGGCACTCGAGGAAAGCAACCGTGACGCAGAAGGTAATAGACTCTCGTTTTTTCATTTTGCGGCTGGCAATGAGGATCAGGACTGCCAGTACCCAGCCGGCCAAAATGATCACCAGGGCAAGGATAATAAATACAAGGCCCACGATGCGTGGTGCTGCTTCGCCACCGCTTGTTGCCCCGATAAAAATGGCAATCCCGATCGCTAAGTAGATGATCGGAAGGCAGGCCATTAGTGCGGTAAAAATCCCAAGAATCAGATGCAGATTGGCCAGCAGATCGAGATTCTTTTCATCCTGTCCGTTCATAAAAAAACCTCCTTTAGCTCCCCGTAATTATTTTAAGCGGGCTTTGCAACAACGACACAATTACGACCATTTTCCTTTGCCTGATAGAGCGCCCGGTCTGCCTCAATCAGCAATCCGTCGACACTGATGATATCAGCATGATAGGTTGCGACGCCAATACTAATGGTGTAGCTGATTAAAGCTCCATCATGGCGCACTTTTGAAGACTCAACAGTTTTTCTCAATTCCTCGGCCAAATATAATGCCTTTTCGACCGCTGTATCAGGAAGTAAAATGCTAAATTCTTCTCCACCAAGCCTGGCGGCAGTATCCAATTCACGCAACCGTTTCTTTAATAATTCTGCAAAGGCAATGAGAACCCGATCTCCTCCGCTATGGCCATAGGCATCGTTAATCTTTTTGAAGTGATCGAGATCGATTGTGATGATCGACAAAGGAATTTTATAGCGCATTGAGCGTTTTAGCTCTTTTTCTGTTATCTGTGTAAAGAATCGGCGGTTTCGGAGCCCGGTCAGGTAATCAGTAGTTGCCATTAAACGTAAGTTTTCTTCAGCAAAACGCTGATCAGTAATATCTTTTATAATTACCATCTGCCCCTGCAAATTGTTTATGTCTTCTGCAAGCGGTATAATATCTGCCCTAAACCAATGATCTTTTTCAGATGTTTCCTCTTGCAATTCAAATGACAAATACTTTTCAACAGGTTTTTGTAAATTTTGTAGGAGTTTTGGCCAGGATCTCTTTAGCTCTGACAGGTTCTTGCCTATTGATTCTTCGTCCAAATTAAATAATTCTTTCGCAGCAGCATTGAAATCTACCAACCTTAATCTTAAGTCAAAAACCAATGCCCCATCTGGTAAAGCTTCAAAAAGTAGGTCCCTGGCTACAGGAATGATATCAAATAATCTATAACGGACAAGGCCATAATAAAAACAGATCGCGCTTAACGGCAATATAAAAGCGGTAATATCGATGTTTATGCTGATAGCGCGGGTCAGATATACTATAAAACCTAACCATGGCAACAGTGAGCCGATAAATATAATGGCGATCTGCTTGCGGATGTTTCTTTTCGAACCAAACCACATCAGCAAAAAGAGTATATTACTAAGAATCACAGAAAATGAAATATTAACGATGTGAAACCAGTACCAGATGCCACGCTCAAATGTAAGAATTGGAAAGGGACCACTTAAATCAAGGTAAGAGCTCCGGTAAATTAAACCATGATACTCATTCGTCAGGTTCAGGACAAAGGTAATTATAGGAATAACAAGCAGTGCTAATAACCAGGGAAAAGTGAACTTTTTGACCCGTCCGGTATACTTTAAGGCAAAGAACAGAAATGCGGGGGCAATAAATGATATTCCAAGATATTGAAGTTTGCTCCATATCAGAACAATATTCAATTCAGTGCTTGACAGTTCAAGAGCATAGAAGAAAGCGTAAATAGCGCAGGCCAAAGCCAATAAGCTAAATTCCCGTGTCCCCTTCACTTCCTCTAAGCCCCATGACCGGAAGAATAGAACAAGAATAGCCAGAGCTGCGACAAATAGGATAATCGCGTACGGATTAAAAAACAAATTCTCACCCCGAAAGACGCTACTGTTTTCTTCTGTTTAGCCTAATAGATCCTTTACCTGCTGTAAAGTGGTTTCTATATCAGCCCTGTTTACTTCCTTGTTGGTAGTAAAGCGGATCCGATCGGGCTCAATTGCCACGGTCAGAATACCTCTCTTTTCGAGCTCTTCGCCCAGCTGCCGAATAGACATGGTTGTCGGTTTAACGATGACAATGTTGGTGTCTACATCTTCTGGATTAAACTCGATCCCCTTAATTTTTGCCAGCCCTTCAGCCAAAAGGCGGGCATTGGCATGATCTTCAGCCAGGCGTTCAACCATCGTTTCCAGGGCCACAATACCGGCCGCGGCAATTATACCGGCCTGGCGCATTCCGCCGCCCAACCTTTTGCGCCAGCGCCTTGCCTCTTCAATAAACTGATGGGTGCCGGCGATTATCGAGCCAACCGGTGCACCCAAACCCTTGGAAAGGCAAAACTGAACCGAGGTTGTGCAGGCGGCATAGTCTTTAACCGGCACTCCGGAAGCAACCGCGGCGTTAAAAATGCGGGCGCCGTCAAGGTGTACCGGCAGGTTATGTTTAAGAGCAACCTGGTAAACCGCTTGCATATCTTCAAGTGGCACAACCGTTCCCCCGGCCCGGTTGTGAGTGTTCTCCAGGCAGATCAGTGATGTGGGCGGCAGGTGGATATCATCCTCGCGGATTGCCCACTCCACCAGATCCGCCGACAGGGAGCCGCGCTTGCCCGGCAGGGGCCGGGGCTGGATGCCGGCAAAAACTGAAGCAGCCGCTGCTTCATAATAGTAGATATGTGAATCTGCCTCGAGGATTACTTCTGTTCCCGGGCTGGTATGCGTTAAGATGGCGATCTGATTACCCATGGTACCGCTAGGCACCAACATGGCCTCTTCCTTGCCGAGCAGGTCAGCCGCCAGCTCCTGGAGACGGTTCACAGTCGGATCATGACCGTAAACATCATCGCCTAATTCTGCTTCATAGATTGCCTTCCTCATTGCCTCGGTCGGCAGTGTTACCGTATCGCTTCGCAAATCAATCAATCAAAATTCCTCCTTCATACTCAAGGTCGGCTGTTTCTCGACCAAAACCTTATAGCCAATCAGGCAGCCTGTTCTCCTTCTGCCTTTGCTTCGCCGCCCTGGACCCTGGTCATCATCAATAGCGCTACCAGGTAGGCAACAGCCGCCATCGGGAAGAGGACCATCCGCGTGCCAAAAAGATCCATCACCCAGCCGAAGATCGGCGGGGCGATAATGGCCGCCAGCATGGAGAAGAAATAATAGAGACCGGTGTAAGTGCCCAGTTTGGCCACCGGGGACATATCGCTGACCATCGGGTATGAGTTAATATTTATCAAGGCCCAAAAGACTCCACCCAAAACCAAAAGCGAGATCGCCAACACGATCGGGGTGGCAAAGTAAAATGAGCCCAGCATCAGACACATACCCACCAGACCGGCCAAAATCGTCTTTTTGCGGCCCAGCGCCGTAGCGATAAAGCCGCTTGGAATGGCCATTAGCAGGAATGAGAGCGAAAAGAAACCGAGATAAAAAGCAGCCTGAGATTCGTCAATACCCCACTTGTCCATCCCGTAAAGGGTAAAAAATGTTTCTACACCGTTCCAACCGATGAACCAGAAAAATATGGCATAGAAGAGAAAGCGGGTTGTACTCTCTTTTTCCTTCATAATAGCCATAAGTGAACTATAAATACCACCGGGGCGTTTTTCCGCCTCCTCGAATTCGTCGCGGGGCTCACGGATTGCCGCCATTAATATAACTAATACGACAATCATGATCACCGCGGCAACCACGAATGCCCCGTTGACACTGATCATCCTGGTAAAAACAAAGAAAAAGAGCAGGGCGCCAAGGCCGCCCATTAAGTTAACAACACCGTTGGCCTTACTCCGGTAGATGGAGGGTGTCAGGTCAGGCATCAGGGCAATGGCCGGAGCCCGAAAGGCAGCCATGGCAATATTCATGATAATGATCACCGGAATTAGAATGGCCAGAGAATAGCCGACATAGGGAATCAGGGCAAAAAAGAAAGCGGCAACCGGCACACTGACCAGCAGAAAAGGCATGCGACGACCGAAGCGGGTCCAGGTCCGATCACTCATTGCCCCGAAAACTGGAATCAGCAGGATGGCAGCTATATTATCAAAAGTCATAATAATGCCAACAGCGGTGTCGGTGTAAGGCAGGTGTGTAAGCAACCTTTCCAGTATTGGTGGCACATAAGCATTGTAAATAGACCAGGTGAGGGAAATGATCAGAAAACCAAGGCCGAGAATGACAATCTTTAAATAATTAAATGATTTCATTTACTTACCTCCATTGATTATTTTATGCAAATCCTGAGGCCGATCGGTGATAATCGCATCAATCCCACCAGCCACCATCAGTTCCATATAGAGAGGCTCATTAACTGTCCAGGCATAGATAGCAAGGTTATGCTCCCTGAAACCGCTGACCAGCTCCGGGTGCTGCAGGTGGTAAAATAGCGGGTGCACCGAGTAACAGCCAAGTTTTAGAGCATATCCCCAGGGTTCAAAAAGCCCGGCGACATAAAGCATTCCAGTCCGGATCTCTTTATTCAGTTCGCGGCACGTAACCAAACTGTAGTGGTTAAAAGAAGATACAACAACCTGATCTTCTAAGTTCCGGGTGGTAACCGCCTCGATAACCTTCTCCTCCAATCCGGGATAAAGCACAATGCCACTTTTCAGCTCGATGTTGTAGACCAGGTTTGTGGAGGAGAATTGATCAAGCACTTGATCGAGAGTTGGTATTTTCTCTCCGGCAAATTCTTCGCCAAACCAGCTGCCGGCATCAAGGTGCTGCAGCTCTTGCAGGGTGTAATCTTTAACCAAGCCACTGCCGCTCGTGGTGCGCTCCAGTTTCTCATCGTGAATCACCACCACAGAGCCATCTTTGCTTAATTGAACATCAAATTCGAGACCGGAAGCACCCACCTCGACCGCACGGCGAAAAGCAGCCATGGTGTTTTCCGGAGCATCTGTATTGGCGCCGCGGTGGGCCAGATTCAGTGTTTTACTCAATTGTCACTCCTCCTTTAACTCCATACAGAGCGGGTTTTTTCACCCCCACCCCATCCCTCCCCTCTCAAGGGGGAGGGGAGTTAATGGAATCTACTCTACCCGGAAAAAGGCTTCATCAAATTCAGGCTTTCCTTCATAGCGGCCCATAAAGAAACCGGGCAGACTGTCAATCTGTTCAAAAAGGGCCGCATCGGCCTTAATACCAGCCTTGTTTAAAGCTTCCACAATCTCTTTAGGTTCAGGCGGACAGCCCTTGGCGGCAAACATCTGCTGAATCTCGGGGTGGTCTTTATTCTTGCGGTACATGCACTGGCCGATCAGCAAAGTGGCCTGCATGCCCGGTGACGGTTCCATCACTTTACCGGTTAAAACCTCGACTCCATCCCAAGCCTCACCCTGCCAGGCCTGACGGATGGCTGTTAAAATCAGGCCGTTTAAAGCAGAACAGTACGTGCACATCGTGTCATCAAATTTACGGTAGTAAACACCTGCCAGGCCCTGTTTGGCCAGAGCGGCAGGCATCTCCCCACTATCATTACAATCGTATTCAAAATCATATTCATGATAGGAGATAACATCTTCTATCTTTTCACCGATCACTTCAATGTCGGAAAGGTCAAGCGGCCGACCGGCCCTGGCAGCAGCCAAAGCCAGATGTTTTACCCGGACCGGATCGTGGCCGAGCACTTTTGCACCCACCAAATCAGCAGATAAAAGATCCGGGGAGGCAATCAGCAGATTAGTGCGCCGCATCCGCCCGTCAAAAGCAGGGCCCCGTTCCAGGCTGTATATGCCATCGATCAGTGACAGCCCGGGAGGCATCGGATCGGCGATTTTTGATACATAAAAATGCAGATCCTTATCGCGATCGGCATTATGACATTTCTTGCGCGATGCAATATCGATGGTGCCTTTTAAATTTTTCATCCCTAAGCTGACCACCGTCTGGTTGTGCGATTTTAAGGCCGGAATATCGACCAAAAAGTCGCTTTCGAGGATGTCCGTATTAATTTTAAGGCTGATTCCTTCGCCTAAGTCTACCTTCTTAAAGGGCCGCTCCATGATATTAATGAATTTAACACCGTAGCGCTCTTTAAGGGTTTCGTAACCGAGGCTTTTAAAAGCATGGGCCGGGGTTTCGGTATCTTTAGGATCGGCCACAATTCCTTCGCCAATCGTAATATCATCGACCCCGTGCTCCTTTAAGGTTATAACCAGATCCTCAATCACCCTTGAAGTGGTGATCACTCCCCACTTGGGAAAGTTACAGGTTTTGGTCCAAAAAACTATGTTCGGCTTGATGAAGACCCTGGCCGCTGCAGGCAGGTGATCGAGCCCACCACAATCGCGAATGACCTTCTGCACCGATTCCAGCGGTTTTTCATAACGGACAATCGCTACTTTATTTGTCACCCGGTTACCTCCACTGATCCAGCTCTATTTTTGGTTTCAAACAGTAGTTGCTGCCATTCAGACATCAGTTTTGTCCACTAATCCATAAGCCTTATTATAAAAGTGTGGCATACATCACCGCTTTAATGGTATGCATCCTGTTTTCAGACTGATCGAAAACCACAGAATAATCAGATTCGAAAACTTCCTCCGAAACTTCCATGCAATCTAAGCCAAAGACGTCGCCGATATCTCTGCCGATTTCGGTCTCCAGGTTATGAAACGCCGGCAGGCAGTGCATGAAGATAGCCTCATCTTTGGCATTTTCCATCATATCCATCGTCACCCGGTAAGCCGTTAACAGGGCAATCCGTTTTTCCCACATCTCTTTTGGCTCGCCCATCGATACCCAAACGTCAGTATAGATAACATCAGCATCTTTTGTACCCGCCTGAACATCATCAGTCAGGGTAATCGTAGCGCCGGTTTTGCGGGCGATATTTTTACACTTTTCGACCAACGCCGCTGCCGGCCATACTGCCTGCGGGGCTACAGCCCTAAAATGCAGGCCCATCTTGGCTGACCCAATCATCAGCGAATTACCCATGTTATTGGAGGCATCACCCAAAAAGGCCAGGGTTTGCCCTTGCAGGCTCCCTCGCTTTTCCTGGATGGTTAAAAAGTCGGCCAGGATCTGGGTCGGGTGATATTCTGTAGTAAGACCGTTCCAGACCGGAACTCCGGCATAGGCGCCGAGCTCCTCGACTATGCTCTGCGCAAATCCGCGGTATTCGATGCCGTCATACATCCGCCCGAGCACCCGCGCCGTATCCTTAATCGACTCTTTTTTACCCATCTGCGATCCTGTAGGGCCCAGGTAAGTAACATGCATCCCTAAATCAAAAGCAGCTGTTTCAAAAGCACAGCGGGTTCTGGTCGAATCCTTTTCGAAGATGAGAGCGATGTTTTTGCCTTTCAGCGTATCATGAGCAATACCTAAACGTTTCATGGTTTTAAACTCCTGCGATAACTGGAGCAGGTATTTTATTTCTTCCGTCGTAAAATCAAGCAGCGTCAGCAAGTTTCTGCCCTTCAGGTTAAAAGCCATCTGTTTACCCTCCCGAAAAAATATGATGAAGCAATTGCACCAGCCGAAAACAAATAAATATCAGCTCTTGTAAATTAAATTATCATTCGCCTCCAACAGGCGTTAACCCTGCAATTATGACAAAATTTGTTGCCGCAAAAACGATAGCTTATGCTATAATGAAAAAAACAAAGATTGTAGGGGAGCTCCGAGCGGGGCTGAGAGTAAGGCGCATGGAAGCCTTTAACCCTTATAACCTGTTGCTGTCCGCCGCTAAAGGCTGGACACTGGGTAATGCCAGCGTAGGGAACAACAAACCGGGCTTGAAACCGGCAAGATGCCGCCTACGTGGGCGGCATCTTTTTGTTTTACTAAGAATAACGGCCGGCAGAGCGGAGTTGACCTAAATGGCCGAAATTAAAAAGTTAAACAACATTGCACCAGCGCTTATCCTAATCGTTCTGGTCATCGGCAGCTGGGAGCTGATCAGCAACTTTTCAGATATTCCGACCTATATCCTACCTGCCCCTTCGGCTATCGTCCGCGCTCTCGCTAATAACTTTGGGCTGCTGCTCTACCACAGCGGCTATACTTTTGCTGCAGTCCTGCCCGGCTTAAGCCTGGCGATCATCATCTCCCCCCTGCTGGCCTTGTTGATGGATCGCTTTACATTCTTTAAGAAAGCACTCTACCCGCTACTGGTAATTTCCCAGGCGGTGCCGATCTTTGCCGTTGCCCCGCTGATCTTAATCTGGTTTGGAGTCGGCCTTTTACCCAAGGTGCTGATAGTGGCCCTGGTCTGTTTCTTTCCGCTGACTATTAACCTGGTCGATGGTTTTAGCCAGGTTGATCCCGAGGCGATTGAACTGATGCAGACGATGCGGGCCAACCGTCTGCTAATCACCCGCTCAGTGCACCTGCCCTCTACCCTTCCATACTTCTTTTCGGGCTTAAAAATCGCAGCCACCTACAGCGTTTTGGGCGCAATTATCGGCGAATGGCTTGCCGCCAGGGCCGGTTTGGGCATCTATATGCTGCGGGCCATGCACTCGTTCAGAACCGTCGATCTCTTTGCCGCGATCATCGTAGTGGTTGTCTTAAGCCTGGCCCTATTTAAGCTGGTAGAGCTGGCCGGAAATCTGGCCATGCCCTGGCAGAGAACAGATTATGAACATCCTGAGAGGTGATTAATATGGTTTTAACCCAACAGAAGAAAATAGTAATCCTCATTACTTTGAGCCTGCTGCTGTTCTCTACCTTATTGGCAGGAGGCTGTGCAAAACCGAAAACGGAGCAGCCTGAAAGCGTGACGCTGCTTCTGGACTGGACGCCAAACACGAATTTTAGCGGGATTTATTCAGCAATAGAGCTTGGTTATTACCGAGAAGAGGGGCTTGAAGTTGTACTGGTCCAGGCTCCCGGCAGTGTCATCCAAATGGTTGGCGCAAACAGGGCTGAGTTTGGTTTCAGTTTTCAGGAAGAGGTTACCTTCGCCCGTCTGGCAGAAATCCCTGTTGTTTCTGTCGCCGCTGTTATCCAGCACAACAGTTCCGGTTTTATCTCGCTTAAAGAGCGTGGCATTGAGAGCCCTTCTGATTTTGAAGGAAAAAGCTATGGTGGTTGGGGCTCGCCGGTTGAGGAAGCGACGATCAGAGCTTTAATGGAGCGCCAGGGAGCTGACTTTGGCCGGGTAGAGATGATTACTACCGGCGAAGTAGACCAGTTGGTGGCCATTGAACGGGAAGCCGATTTTGCCTGGATTTTTTATGGCTGGACCGGAATCGAAGCAGAGCTTAAAGGTCTGGACTTTAACTTCATCGAGCTGCGATTGGAAGATCCGGCTCTCAACTACTATACCCCGGTGCTCATCAGCAATGAAGCCCTGATCGATACCAACCCGGAGCTGGTCAGGCGCTTTATGCGGGCCACGGCTAAAGGCTATATCTTTGCCATTGAGAATCCGGAAGAGGCAGCCCGCATCCTGACTGAAGCGGTACCGGAACTTAACGCGGATTTAGTGCTGGCCAGTCAGCTCTGGCTTGCCGCTCGCTACCAGGCAGAAGCTGAAACCTGGGGGCTGCAAAAGCTGGAGACCTGGGATAATTATGGAAAATGGCTGCTTGAACACGGTTTAATTGAAGAAATGCCAGAGCTGGAAAAAGCTTTTACCAATGCTTTTTTAGACTAGCCAGCTGCCGGTGAAAGCGGTGCACCACTAGATGGATTGCTTAGTTTTAAAAAATATCTACTCGACCTATTACTCCGGTAACCGGTTGCTGCCGGTGCTTGACGGGATTTCGCTTCAGGTTGGCGACGGTGAGTTTGTCAGCGTGCTCGGCCCCAGCGGTTCGGGTAAAAGTACCATCTTAAAGTTAGCCGCTGGATTGTTGAAACCCGATCAGGGCCAGGTTTTAGTTGATGGAGAAGAGACCGCTGGGCACTCGCAGTTGGTCAGCTACATGCCCCAGCAGGATCTGCTCTTCCCCTGGAAAACCTTGCAGGATAACGCCGTCCTGCCGCTGCTGGCCGCTGGCTTAGACCGCCATACCGCGCGTGCCCGGATTGGCAAACTGCTGCCCACTTTCGGCCTGGAAGGCTTTGCCGACTACTACCCCCACCAACTTTCCGGAGGAATGCGCCAGCGGGCGGCCCTGCTGCGCACGATGATGGTCGACAGCAACCTGATGCTGCTTGACGAACCCTTTGCAGCTTTAGACGCCCTGACCCGGGAAAACCTGCAGGACTGGCTGCTTAAAATCTGGTCGCGTTACCGCCGCTCGGTGCTCTTTGTCACCCACAGTATTGACGAAGCTATCTACCTTTCCGATCGCATCTACGTGATCACCGAAAGACCGGGCCGGATCAGTTTGGAACAGAAGATTACTTTACCAAAACCGAAGGTCAGAAGTATGGTGACAGCGCCGGAGTTTTCACTCTATAAAAAAATCCTGCTTGAAGCACTGCACCAGGAAACAAGCTGGGAAGATGGCGGTAAAATTGAAGGTGAAACCTTTTAAACCTGCTTGAGTTTGAGCATCAAGAAAACCGTTTAAGTCTTGCTGGTTACAATCACCAGCAGTATTCCCCGGGAAATAGATACCCTGCCTCTGTCGCCGATCAGCTCATTGCTTAATCCACGTGAAGATCCATGCTGCAACAATTCTTTCTGCAAGGGGTATCTTAATCCTTCGGTCGTCACCCCATCCACCTCAGCTGTTATGGGAAAGAGTGAAACATAGCTGCCGGGCAGGCACTCAACAGTGATGTCGTCTTCAATAAGGACCAGCTCCTGCCGGTGATCGATAATCCGAGCCGGGATCCCTGCCTCCAGCGGCAGTATAAGCAGCATCAGGTTAAAGAGGCTGTGATCCACCCGGCTGCCGCCAAGCGCCCCGATGATTAAGATCTCCTGAGGCTTAAGTTTAACGGCATGTCCCACCGCCAACTCCAGATCGGAATAGTCTTTTTCAGCCGGATAGCTGATAACTTCTGGCTTTAAATCAGCAGCTTTGGGCAGCGCTAGCGGATCGACCGAATCAAGGTCGCCGATGATCAGATCCGGAGTCAGGCCCAAAGTCCTGGCGTGGCGCGAGCCGCCGTCAGCGCAGATAATATAGTCATCCTCGCAGAGCAACTCCCGGTAAAACTTAGGGTTTTCTAAGTCACCGTTGGCGATGATCACAATTCGCTTCGGCTGCAAAGCATTCACCTCCGCCAATAATCTAAACTCATCTTGCCATGCTGACCAGGTAACTGATCAGTTGGTACAAACCAAATACTGCTGCCAGCAGTATATACATCTTCACTCAGGGTGATACTTTCTTATACCAGGGCTCTTTTATATCGCTCATCTGTTTTCTCCTTTAACATTGATATTCAATCTATTAGAGGGCCGCAAAAAATCGCTCCAGGCGGCGGAGGCCTTCTTTGAGGGTTTCTGTGGAGCAGGCGTAGGAGATACGCAGGTAGCCTTCAGCCCCCTGGCCAAAATCGATTCCCGGAGTAAGCGCCACCCCTGTTTCATCTAAAATCTTCAAGGCAAAAGCGTAGGAGTCGGCGGTATACTTTTTAACATTGGCGAGCATATAGAAGGCGCCGTCGGGAATCCTGGCTGGCGCAATGCCGATCTGCTGCAGGGCATCATAGAGATAGAGCCGGCGCTCATTGTACTCGCTGAAGCGGTTGGCCAGCACTTCCGGAGTCTCACGCAGGGCGGCAATCCCGGCCGCCTGGATGAAGGAACAGGCACAGATAAAGAGGTTTTGCTGCAACTTTTGCATGTTGCGGACCAAGTCAGGCGGGGCAATCAGGTAACCGAGACGCCAGCCGGTCATAACGTTGCGCTTCGAGAAACCGTTGATTACGATGGCCCGGTCGGTGTATTCAAGAATAGAATGATCCCGGCCCGTGTAGTTTAAACCGTGATATATTTCATCGGCCACTAGATAGGGCCCGAGTTCGGCAAAAGACTGCAACTCTTCGGCTTCGAGCACCGCCCCGGTCGGATTGGATGGTGAGTTAAGCATGATCCCCTTTACACCGGGGCCGAGCTGCTTTTTAACCTCAGCAGCCTGCAGTTTAAAGCCCTCTTCTTCCCGCGCCGGAACCAGCAGCGGGCGGGCCCCGATATAACAAATAAAGTTGGGATAACAAGCATAGTAGGGATCGGCCATCACAATCCGATCATCACTGTTGAGCAACGCCGAAAAAGCCAGCAGCATCGCCGGGGAAGAACCGGAGGTTACTATTACCTGCTCCGGCTCAATTTTCACGTTATAGTTACGCCGGTAATAGGCAGCTACCTCTTCCCTCAGCTCCGGTTTGCCCAGGCTGTGGGTGTAAGCAGTATCATTATCATTAATCGCTGCTATGGCCGCTTCCTTAATCACAGTGGGAGTGTTACCGCCCGGCTCTCCGACTTCCATGTGCACTATGTCGCGGCCTGCGGCTTCAAGCTGCTTAGCCTTTTCTAGAATTTCCATCGCCAAAAAAGGCTTTACCTGGCAGACCCGGGAAGGTAATTTTAATTGGTGAGAGTTTTCCGGTTTCACTTCGCTCTCGTCAGCTCCTTTTTAGCGCCTGGCGCTATCGATCTCTTTTTCTTTAATCAACTCAGCACAGTATTCAATGATCTCCCGCCTTCTGACAATCCCGATAAAAATGCCCTGGTCGTCGACCACCGGTACAAAATTCTGCTCGCTGGCCAGCGAGAGCAGGTCAACAATGCGGGAGTCAATCCTAACCGGTTTGTTAATAGTACGGGAAGTAATATCTTTTAGAGTGATTTTCTCCATCTCGGCCAGGCTCATCCCGGGGGCATCTTTTAACTTCCAGAGCAGATCTCCTTCAGTTATGGTTCCAACGTAACAACCCGCTTCATCAATCAGGGGCACAGCAGCGTGCCTGTGACGCTCCATGCGCTCTAAAGCCTGGCGCAGGGTGGTTTTTGTACTTAGGCAAACAACATCATTTTTCGGAATCAGGAAAAAAGCAACTTTCATGATCAATCATAACCCTTCTGTTTTTATCAATCACGCTGATGGTCATCTTCATTGTCGATCAAACCGCCGCAGACAATTCTGAAACCAGCCTTACGGTAGAGCGGCTCCAATTCCGGTTCAAAAAGAACATTAACGGTCTTAATCCTGTCTTTTCTAATCGCGGCGGTGACCATATTAATAAGTTCAAGGGCGATTCCCTGTTTCTGATACTCCGGATCCACCATCAAACCGCGAATCAAAGCATCATCAACCCCATCACTTAACACATCAACATAGCCAACCATCCGTCGCTCGTCAAAACAGGCAACCGAGAGGTAGGTGCATCCGATAATTTTTTCCAGTTTATGTCGGCGCTCATCCCACCCAACAGTTTTACGCAGTTTTGAGAGCTCGCCGGCGTCTACTTCCGGATTAACCAGGAACTTGAGAGTCAATCTTCCACCTCAGTAAAAAAACTTTAATCAGTCAATCGCTGCCCGCTGTGTCGTAGGCATAATCACAGCTGCTACTGGTTTTTATAGCGCTGGGCCATGATGTACATATAGATAATCAGGCCGAGTACCAGCACAAAAGTAATCAACGTGAATGGGTCAACCTCAAAACGCCCGGATGTAAAAACCAGGTAAACTCCGGCGAAAAAGATCAAAACCATAAGAGTAAGAAAAATCCACTTCCTGAGATTCAAATTCACTACCTCCCCCCAAGCACTAATGCCAAACTGTTCTCGGATCAAGCTGATTTTTAGCTGTTCTCCAGTACGGTTAAAAGATCATGCAACGCATTGCTGCTGTTTTCACGCACCACTACCTCCGCCCGCTGATCATAATCTGTCGGCTGTTGATTAATAATAGCCATCTTTTTGGCCAGGCGAGGCAAATCGGCAACCGGATAGACGACCAGACTGCTGCCAACAACCAGCATGAAGTCACATTCATACTGCATTTTATGCTGTAATTCAAAAAAGAAGGTGGGCATCGGGTCACCAAAAAGGACTACTTCGGGCCTCAACACACTAAAGCAGTAATGACAAACCGGTGGAATCCGCTTTAACTCGACCTGCTGCACCAGCTCTTCAAAGGGGTATTTCTTTTTGCAGCCCTGACAGTAGCCGGAACGCAGGTGACCGTGCACCTCCCAGACGTTTTTCGATCCTGCTTTAACATGCAGACCATCAATATTTTGAGTAACCAGACCCTTGATGTATCCCATTTTTTCCAGCTGAGCTATAACCCGGTGCCCCTCGTTTGGCTCGGCCAGTGTAATTTTTGAAAAGCGGCTGAAGCCGGCTTCGTAAAACAGGCGGGGATCATTTTTTAAAACCTCTACTGATGAGACAGCGATCGGGTCAATATTTTCCCACAATCCGGTACCCGGTGAGCGAAAATCGGGAATTCCGCTATCTGTACTGATTCCGGCACCGGTTAAAACATAAAAACGTTCATTTTCCCTGATTAAATCTGCCAACTGCTGAATTTGTTCTTCGTAGCTCATCTTTTCACCCCTCCCCCCGCTTTAGCTAGCTTTTTACTCCTGCGCCCAACGGGCTGCAGAGTGATCCGGAATCACGATCGGTAAGCCTTGGTTCCTCAATATTAATAATATCGTAAAAATCCCACCAGGGCGAATAAGCAAGATTGTGCCTTTCACATGTAAGTGCCAGATCCTCCCGGGCAAAGATCCGATCAGCCCAGGAAGCGCCAAACCGGTCGTTGCTGCCATCACCGATATAGATTACCGGGCGGCCTGCCGCCTTTTGCTGCACCACTATTCTTGCTTTGCAATTGCCACAGACTACACAGGTCGGGTGGGCATGGGGATTTAAAATTTCCAGCAACCCCTGATCGTTGATGACGGTGTCGTTGCGGTAGATCTGATCCACTTCACCGAGCAGCCCAAACTGATCAAGAATTGGCTCGATATAGAATCCCAAACCGTCACTGGCGATGATCACCGGGTTGTTAGCAGCGCGCGCTTTTTGTAAGAAAGTATTAAAACCCGGCCTGATCTCGGCCCACTCAAAGGCCCTGTTCTTTAGTTTCTCGAGGTCTACCGGCAGCAGGGCTACAGCTGCCTGCAGCCAGCTCTTGATCGGGATCTTTTTGGCCTGATAGCTTTGATCGATCTCAATGAATTTTTTACCACCAAAGAAAAGGCCCAACTCGGTAGTGATATCCCTGGTGGTTACTGTGCCATCAAAATCTATAACGTATGCTGTTTCGGATGCCATTAAAACCTCCATTAAATAAGTAAATGATAGAGACCGTAATTAAAATAGCTTGATCAGGTCAAGCGGGTCTGCGGCCAAAAATTTAGCTCCAGCAGCTTTCAGTTCTCCCACCGGGCGAAAACCCCAGAGCACAGCAGCCGGGTAGAAACCTCCGGCATAAGCGGTCTTCATGTCGGTATCGGTATCTCCTGCGTAAACGATCGCGGACGGTTCAAGCTGCATCTGTTTCGCAATCTTTAAGGCACCGGTTGGATCGGGCTTACGAGGCATATGCTGGCCGATGCCGATCACCGCTAAAAAGCGCCAGTGGGAAAGCAGCTTTTCTACGGTAAGCAAGGCAAACTGATGCGGCTTATTGGAAAATATTGCCTTTGGCACCGCCATCTGCTCCAAAAGATTAAGCATCTCCGGCACACCGGGATAAGGTTCGGTGTGATCAGCCCAGCGCCGGCCATACTCTTCCTTGACTGCTTCAACTAAAAGGTCAAGGTTGCCGCCCGACCAGGCTGCCTCGGGAAAGGTTCTTTTAACCAGCAGGTCAATACCGTCTCCGACAAAGTAGCGATAAGCATCTACCGGGTGCTCGGGGTAACCCTTGCTTTCCAACACCGCGTTGACCGCTAAGGCTAAATCCTTAAGGGTGTCAAGCAGCGTGCCATCTAGGTCGAAAATGATCGCTTTAAACTTCAAAGATTTACTCCTTCTGCTTTAAGGGTGGTTCAACTACCGGCTTCTTTCCGGTCTTTCTTATAATATAGGGCACCGACCGGGCAGGCATCAACACAGAGCGTGCACTGCGTGCAGATCGAGTCGGCCAGGGGCAGATCTTTAAAAGTGGTAACCATTCTCTTAATCCCACGGTTGGTGAAACCGATGGCCCCCACTTTTGCTTCCACTCGGTCGGCCCAAATGCACTGACCGCAGAGCACGCAGCGACTGCGATCAAAAGCAAACACTTCCGGGCTGTCGTCAAGTTCAAATTCGCGAACAATTGATTTAAACCGTTTCTGCTTTAAGCGAAGGCCGCGCTCTTTAGCAATCGTTTGCAGCACGCAGTTTTTATTGGCCGGGCATTCGTTGCACTTAAGATTATGGTCTGAAATAATCAGCTCGAAGGCCGTTTTAACCAGCCGGTCGATGCGTGGGCTTCTGGTTTTAACCACCATATTTTCTTCCACCGTTTTGGTGCAAGAGGTAACCGGGTGTTTGCTCCCCTCTATTTCAACAAAGCAGAGCCGGCAGCTGGCATTAGGCCTGATCTCTTCCCTGATCGCACAAAGGTGAGGGATATAGATTCCATTATCAAGCGCCGCCCAAAGCAGCTTCAGGCCAGGCATCACATTAATCTGCCGTCCGTCAATGGTGATGGTGATCTGATCGCTCATCAGTTTTTCCTCTCTTTCTCCGGAGGCAATATGGGCGGAGAAAGTTTGACCACCGCGGTATACTCAGGCGGGCAGGCCTTCAGGCAGTTATCGCATTTAACACATTTCTCCTGGTTGATCTCTTTCAACCCGTCTTCCCTGGTGAAGATCGCCTCTGTCGGGCAACTGCCGACGCAAACATTACACAACTTGCTACACTTACGCGGCAAGATGTAGTAAAGGATCAGGTCATGGCAGACTAAAGCCGGACACCGGCCTTCTTTAATATGTGCTTCGTATTCATCGCGGAAATATTTAAGGGTGGTTAAGACCGGGTTGGGAGCTGTGCGCCCTAAATTGCAGAGCGAGCCGTCGCGTACATCTTCTGAGAGTTCCTCGAGTAAAGCCAGGGTCTGATCGTCACCCTTGCCTTGTGTAATATCGGTTAAGATGTCGAGCATTTGCTTGGTGCCGAGGCGGCAGAAGGTGCATTTGCCGCATGATTCGTGCTGGGTGAACTCCAAAAAGTAACGTGCCACCGCCACCATGCAGTCATCCTGCGCCATCACCACCAGACCGCCGGAACCCATGATCGCTCCCGCTTCCTGCAACGAGTCGAAATCAATGGGCACATCAAGCGCCGTCTCAGGCAGGCAGCCTCCGGAAGGGCCGCCGATTTGCACGGCCTTAAATTCCCGGCCGTTTGGCAGGCCGTCGCCCACATCGAAAATCAACTGCCGCAGAGTGGTGCCCATCGGTACCTCTACCAGCCCCGTATTAACTACCTTGCCGACCAGCGAAAAGACCGCTGTGCCCGGGCTGTCCGGGGTGCCGATCGCTTTAAACCAATCAGCGCCGTTCTTAATAATCAGCGGCACATAAGCAAAGGTTTTTACATTGTTCAGCACCGTCGGCCTGCCGCGGTATCCTTTTTGGGCCAGGCGGGGCGGCCTGCTCTCGGGCATTCCCATCTTACCTTCCATCGAATTGACCAGCGCAGTCGCTTCGCCACAAACAAAAGCACCTGAACCCTGGAATATTTCAAGATCAAAACTAAAATCGCTGCCAAGAATCTTAGTACCAAGCAACCCTTTAGCCCTGGCCTGATCAATGGCCTCCTGCACATGGGTCACCGCCCGTGGGTACTCGGCGCGAATATAGAGAAACCCTTTACCAGAGCCAACGGCATAGGCGCAGAGAATCATCCCTTCCAACACCAAGTGCGGGTCTGATTCTAAGATACTGCGGTCCATAAAAGCCCCCGGGTCACCCTCGTCGGCGTTGCAGATCACATAAATCTGCTCACCGCCGGACTTGATACAGGCCTCCCATTTAAGGCCGGCCGGAAAACCGGCCCCGCCTCTGCCGCGCAAGTTAGCCTGCTTTATTTCAGCCAACACCTGCTGCGGTTCTCCTTCCAGGGCCTGAGCCAGTGCGCTGTAACCGTCTCGTGCCAGGTAGCTGTCGATATTGCGGGCATCGATAAACCCGCACTGTTCCAAGATCAGCTTCTGCTCATAAACCCCACGGGGGAATTCCGCAAAGGTGGGAAAAACATCATTTGGCTCCAGGGCGGCCATCGCATACTCATAACAGGGATCGTCGCCGGCCAGGAAATCTTCAACCAGCCGGTGCACCAGACCGTTATCTAAGTGCCCATAGCAGATCGGCGGAAAGCCGGGCTTGGCAATCACCGCCAGTGGCTCCGCATAACAGTGTCCCATGCAGCCCACTTCAATAACCTCGGCATCAAGGCCTTTGGCCCCGATTTCGCGGATAAAATCTTCTTTAACCTGAAGCGCTCCGGCAGCCACACCACAGGTGGCGGTACCGACCAACACCCTGGTTTTCTCAGCGTCGGCGTTTGTAGCCAAAACGGCCTCGCTGCGTAATTTTTCGTAGCTCACAAGGGGAGTCAGATTACTCATTTATTTTTACCTTCTCCCTCGTCCGGCAGATCAGTTTTCATTTCACTCTTTTTGGTATCGCCATTTTCCTGTAAAGCAAGCATAATCCCGTCCACTCTGGTCGGGGTAACTTTTCCTTCAACCACTTCGTCAACGACCACAACCGGAGCCATGGTGCAGCAGCCGACACAGGCCACCCTCTCCAGGCTGTACAGCCGGTCTACGCTGGTTTCGCCTTCCCTGATCTCCATCCGTCTTTCAAAAGATTCAAGAGCGATCTTACCACCCACCATGTAGCAGGCGGTACCCAGGCACACTTTTACCTGGTGTTTGCCCGGTGGGCTTAAGCGGAACTGATTATAAAAAGTGGCCAGGCCGAAGACATCGGCTGCCGGCACCGCCAGATCAGCAGCAATCATTTCCATAGCCAGAGACGGAAGATAACCGAGCCGGGCCTGTACATTTTGAAGGATGGGAATCAGGTTTTCGGTGGTTTTTTCTTTTTCTTTCAGCACTTCATTGACACAGGCAATAATCACTTCTTTTTCGCCTTCAACTAA
This sequence comes from Bacillota bacterium, assembly GCA_016874655.1. Classification (GTDB taxonomy): domain Bacteria; phylum Bacillota; class Dethiobacteria; order DTU022; family DTU022; genus UBA993. The sequence goes on from VGTO01000014.1 coordinate 28,914, forward strand.
CTGCAACGGCTACATCTCCCTCTGCTTCGATTCTGCTTTAAGCGCCATTTTAATTATAACCTTTTTGCATTGTTTTTGCACTTCATCAGAAGGCTTCCACAGCAATGACAAATTCTGGCTCCAATTGAAGGGAGTGCAAAAAACAGAGATTAAATAATATTGCTTAGGGTTTATTTTTATGATTGAATTAGGAGCAGAATGTACCTATAATCTAATTTGGCAAACCTGGCCACAATTTACCTACCGGCCAGTTCATTGGCATTTCTACCAATTTCCTTTGCTGATGATTACACCTATTTTCGGAGGTTTAAGATGAACCCTTATATGATCAGTAAGAATCATGAAGGTAATTATGTTGAAATGGCTGAGGGAATCCGGCGCAGAACACTGGCTTCTGGAGATAACACTGTAATTTGCGAATTCAGCTTCAAAAAGGGAGCAGTTGTTCCTTCGCACAACCATATTTTCGAACAAACCGGATACCTGGTCTCGGGCAGATTACTGTTTACGATTGAAGGTGATCAGCACGAGGTAACCCCTGGCGACGGCTGGTGTATCAGAGCCAACGTGGAGCACGCGGCTTTTGTGCCTGAGGACACCGTACTGGTAGAGGTTTTTTCGCCGGTCCGGGAAGATTATCTCTAGTAACAGTATTTACTGCACTTTGCAGATCAGCTCTTCGCGGTAGCCGGTAACTACTTTAATATAGCCGCGTAGCAAGTTGTTTACTTCCTCACTGCCGGTATCGACAAGCAGGCTGTTCTGCTCAAGAGCAAGAATTTTTTCCTTTGTTGCGACGACGATGATGTTTTCTTTGCCAACCTGTCTGATCACTGCAGCGCTAATCTGCTGATTACCGCGACCGAAAATGTAACCCTGACCACCGATCACGGTAACAATGATTTTAGCCGGTTTATCTGCAATAAAATCCAGCAGCTCTCTTTCACCGACATCAGATGCAAGTAGCTTGCCATCCCGGACAAGATCTACGCCTAACAATGTGTTCTTTAATCCCAACTTCTCCATAATTGGGCTGATTGTGGAACCGGGCCCAACTATGTAGGTGACCTCTGTCTGCATGTTTTCAGTAACTTGTTCGGCGATCGCTTCGAGGGTTGAGGTTTCTGCAGCCGCTCCACCCACTTTTAGGTGCTGCATTAAGCTACCACTACAGGGTACCGGCAAGTAGCCGTAGAGACGAGCGGAGAGGCGACCGTCGCGAAAAGCATCTTCATCAATATCCATTACTTCAGCCTGGCGCACTGGTAAACTGCCTTCCTGTAAGTATTGCCGGGCCAGTTCGCCGGCGCTGCGGGGAGTTGTGGCATAAACGGCGGAGTGGATTTTAACGCCGGCCGGGATGCCGATGACCGTAAGGGCGGTGTTTTCGCCGAGGGCGTTGTGAATGTTGCGGGCTGTGCCGTCGCCGCCGGCAAAGAGCAGAAGATCGACAGGCTCTTTGGCGAGTGCAATGGCGGCGGCTTCAGTGTGGGCTGGGAGTGTTGACCATAAAGAGCTAACTTCACCCCCACCCCGACCCTCCCCCCTCAAGGGGGAGGGGGATTTTATGATTTCCTCCGAGGAGGGGGTTTTGGGGATCTCTTCCAAGGAGGGGGAGTCAAGTAATGACGGATCGATCAGGCGGGGGGTGAAGCCGGCTTCCAGAACTGCCTCCTCGCCCATCGGGCCGGAACAGGTGACGAGTTCAATTTGATCTTTGATTGGCAGCAAAGCCTTCAGAGCAATGAGTGCTTTGGCCGCTGCTTCAGGCCTGGCCCCCATCATAACTGCCTTTTCGACAATAGCCAGCCCATCGGTGCCTTTCAGCCCCACTTTACCTCCCATGCCGGCCACTGGATTGACGATCAAGCCGACTTTTTTCATCTGCGGGTGATATGCAGCGATGTTTTATTGACAGCCATCGCTGCCTCCCAGACCGCTTCGTTCATAGTCGGGTGGGGGTGGATCAGCTTCGCCAGTTCGGCGGCTTTAACCCCTTTGGCTACAGCCAGGGTGCCTTCCTGGATTAGCTCTGAAGCATGAGCACCTAAAATATGCATCCCAACTACCTTTTCGTCTTCCCCCGCGGCAATAATCTTAACCAAACCATCCAGTTCATCCTGGGTTGCTGCCCGGCCACAGGCTGAAAAGGGAAACTTGCCGCTTTTTATGTTTTCCAACCCTTTTTCTTTCGCCTCTTCCTCACTTATCCCGACTGAAGCCAGCTCTGGATCAGTATAGAGGCATGATGGAACAGCGGTTCCATCGAAGTGTGCTTCTAGACCGGCAATGTTTTCGGCAGCAACAATACCCTGATGAAAAGCAGTGTGCGCCAGATAATAACCGGGATAGGTAACATCGCCGACTGCGTAGACGCCGGAGACAGAGGTTTCCATCTTGCTGTTGACCCGGATGCCATCTTTTTCATATTTAACACCAAGCACGTCAAGATCTTGATCACCGAATGCCGGTTTGCGGCCAACTGCCAGTAATACGCTTTTCGCCTCCACCAGCTCTTCGCCTTTTTTACCATCAACTTTCAGCCGGTAGCCGCTGTCCGTTTTTTCGATCACTTTTATCGGCGAATTCATCATAATCTCCAGACCACTCTTGCGCAGGTAGGTAGAAAGGCGGCGCACCATTTCGAGATCCATCCTACGTAGTAACCGCTCACTGCGATGGACGATAGTTACCTTGACCCCCAACCCCATGAAGATCGATGCCATCTCAAGGGCGATTACTCCGCCACCGATTACAGCCATCGTTGCGGGCAGCTCTTCCAAGGCCAGCGCTTCACGGGAGGTCATGATCCCCGGTAACTCCAAACCCGGAGTGGGTGGGATTATTTCATCACTTCCGGTAGCCAGGATAATATTTTCTGTTTCCAGCTCTAACTCTTCATCGTTGTGCAGCTTAACACTAACCTTTTTGGGGCTCGTAGCACGGGCAATCCCGAAATAAACTGAGATTTTGCTGTTTTCCATCAGCTCGCCAATATGGCCGACCAGCTCGCTGACCACCGCTTTTTTCTTTGCCTGCAGGATGGGATAAGAAAATTTTAGTTCATTAAAAGTGAAGCCAAACTGATCTGCCGTATGCAGGCGTCGGTTCATTGCCGCCCCATGAGTGAGGACCTTGGTCGGGATGCATCCGTGGTTTAAGCAAACCCCACCCAGTGCTTCTTTTTCGATCACCGCTGTTTTCAGTCCGAGCGAACCGGCCCTAAGCGCAGCCAGGTACCCACCGGGGCCACCGCCGATAATGACAAGCTGATATTTTTCACTCAACCAAAACCACTTCCTTTCAAACCTTGTTTGCTTAACTCTTCAGCAGGGTGCGAGCACTGGTGAAAACAGCCGGTATAACCAGGGAAAAAGCCTTAATCAATGCCCGCGTCATCTTCTCGTAGCTAACATCGTAGCCGAGGTCGAGCAGACCGGCCGCCTGCTCACTCAGATCTATTTCCAGGCCTGCTGCACCCTTCCGGTAACTTTTCTTTAATACCTGCCGGTAAAGATCTGCCGGCAGGCGGAAGAGGATCGCTCCATGCTGCAAGAGGATCCCGTCGCGCCGCAGCTGGGCGCTGCCGATCACTTTCTTTCCCTGAACCTGGATCTCGTACGCCGAAGGAGTATCAAAGCATGAGCCGGGCGCCAAACCTGCCTGCCCCTCTCTCTCCGGTGTCAGCAATGCAGTGATCCCCATGAGGTTAAGCGCCGTCACCAGGCCACGGCTGATCGACCGGTAGGTCTCCAAAACACTGCCCTGATCGATAAAAGGGTGCACCTCCGGAACTATAATACTATAGGTCAGCTCATCATAGTGCAGTACGGCCCGGCCGCCGGTGGGGCGCCTGACCAGGTCAATCCCGGCCCTGCGACAGGCCTCCAGGTCGGCTACTTCGTTTTCATCCTGAAAATAGCCAAGTGACAGCGCCGGGGGATTCCAGCGATAGAGCCTCAAAATGGGGGGGCATTCGCCACCGGCTACCTCTTCCATCAGTTCCAGGTCTTTTTCCATATTAGCCCTGCCTGTCATAGGCGGGTCGATGATCAGTCGCCACTGATAGCGCATACTATAAAATGTTTGAGGCAGGCGCATATCCGCCGACATCTAAGGTTCCGGTAAGCAGGCTTAGCGCCGCCTTAATCTCCTTTTCATCCAGCGGTCGATGATAGTTATAAACTGTTTTACCCGGCCGCTCGTTATAATACGGCCGGTTGCAGTCGGGGCAACCGCTGGTTCTGAATGCCTCGCCACCAGCCAGGCTTTTTATAAGATCATCTGCCGTAAGATTTAAACTTGTTAATTTGCCCTGTTTAAAGTTCAGCATTTCAAAAGAAATGATCTTCTCCTTAAGCAGATATAGTGTTGCCTGCATGCGCCGGTAGCAATCAAGGGCAGGGGGCTCAGCCTGCTCAAGCCGGGTTCCTTTCAACGGCACAAAAGCAAAGAGGGCCAGGGTCACCTGCGCCCTTAAAAGCTTCGCTGCCAGGGTCAGCAGCTCCTCTTCACTCT
>VGTO01000015.1 GCA_016874655.1 Bacillota bacterium
TCACACTCCGTTTTTCCAGGGCTATCGTCCGCAGTTCTACTTCCGGACCACTGATGTTACCGGCAATATTACCCTGCCCGACGGCATGGAGATGGTGATGCCCGGTGATAACGTGAACATGGATATCTCGCTGATTACCCCGATTGCCGTCGAAGAAGGCGTGCGCTTCGCGATTCGCGAAGGCGGCCGCACTGTCGGCGCCGGCGTGGTCACCGCTGTCAGCGAGTAATGAGGCCTAGAAACTGTTGCTCATTTAAGGGGCGGGCCTACATCCACCGCCCCTTAAAAATGCTTTGGTTGTTGACATACCGAAAGATATTATGATAGATTCATATTTACGAGTTTAAGAGGCAGGTGGAATAAAAATGCGTGTAACAGTTCATATGGCCTGCGGTGAATGTAAAGAGCGGAACTACACAACCCGCAAGAACAAAAAAAACAATCCAGACCGGATTGAGATGAAAAAGTATTGCAGTCGCTGCAAAGTTCATACCCTGCATAAGGAAACAAAATAATACCGATCAGTTTTACCAAAGCCAACGACAGGGAGTCCGCAGTTCAGCTGGCGAACAAGGTGAGGGATTAAAAGAATGCGTATTTTTAAACGGATAAGCAAATATATTGGTGAAGTCAGGGGCGAGCTAAAAAAAGTTAATTGGCCGACCAGGCGTGAGTTCAGTGTATTTACCGGCATTGTTCTATCGGCCGTATTAGTGATCGGCGCCTTTTTCTGGCTTCTTGATACAATGTTCCTGGCTATTTTACAGCTGGTAATCCGCTAATATCAGCAGGGCCAATGTAAAGGTAAGGAGTGTGACCGGAAATGCCGAGGCATTTCCTCTGTGATGAATACTGAAGCAAAAACGGGAACTAAAAACGGCATGGAAGAGGTCGCCGAAAACGAGAACGGTATTGAAAGTGAAGAAAGTCAGGTAAAAAAAGACTGGTATGTAATCCATACCTATGCCGGTTATGAAAAAAGGGTCATGACCAACCTGGAACGACGTGTCGATTCAATGGACATGAAGGACAAAATCTTCAGGATCATGGTGCCGACGGAAAAGGAAATAACCAGTCGCAGCGGTCAGAAGCGGACTGTCGAAAAAAAAGTTTTTCCCGGTTATGTTTTGGTGGAGATGGTCATGGACGATGACTCCTGGTATGTGGTTCGTAACACTCCCGGGGTAACGGGATTTGTCGGTCCCGGGTCAAAGCCGGTACCATTAAGTGAAAAAGAGATCATCCATATCCTGCGATCTGTGGGAGTAGTGGAAGGTAAACCGCGCATCGATTTTGATTTACAGCAGGTGGTGCGCGTGGTCAGTGGGCCATTTAAAAATTTTGAAGGCAAGGTTGAAGAGATCAACAGCGAAAAGGGCACCGTAAAGGTGTCTGTATCAATGTTTGGACGTGAAACACCGGTAGAACTGGAGTTCCACCAGGTGATTAAATTTTAATCAGTGCTGTGCCGCTTCATTGCAAGCAGCTACAGCCGGGAGGTAAGATTAATTATGGCTAGAAAGAAAAGAATTATTGGGATGACCAAACTGCAGATACCGGCCGGCAAAGCGACCCCAGCCCCTCCGGTTGGCCCGGCTCTTGGTCAGCATGGAGTCAATATTATGGCTTTTTGCAAGGAGTTTAACGAACGCACTGCTCAGGATTCCGGGCTGATTATCCCGATTGAGCTGACCGTTTACGAAGATCGTTCTTTTTCCTTTGTTACCAAAACTCCACCGGCAGCTGTGCTGCTGAAAAAAGCGGTTGGTCTTGAAAAAGCCTCCGGTGAACCTAACCGGATCAAGGTTGCAACCATTTCGCGAGATAAGGTGAAGGAGATCGCCAGTCAGAAGATGGAAGATCTTAACGCCTACGATGTGGATGCCGCAGCAAGGATTATTGAAGGAACAGCCCGCAGTATGGGCATCGTTGTTGAAGGATAGTCTACCATACCGGTACGCTATATTTTAAGTGGGAGGGCTACACAGCCCGCAGACCACGGGAGGTCTTGAAAGAATGCCAAAAAGAGGTAAGAAGTACGAAGAAGCACGCAAACTGTATGACCGCGATCAGAAGTATGACCCGGCAGATGCCCTGCGCCTGGTGCAGGAGATGAGTAAACGCTCTTTTGATGAGTCAGTCGAACTGGCTGTCCGCCTGGGCGTCAACCCGAAACATGCCGATCAGCAGGTTCGCGGTTCACTGGTTCTGCCTCACGGCACAGGCAAAACCCAGCGGGTCGCTGTTTTCGCCAAGGGCGAAAAAATCAGGGAAGCGGAAGTAGCCGGCGCTGATTTTGCCGGAGGCGATGAACTGGTGGCCAAGGTTCAGGAAGGGTGGCTCGATTTTGACGTGGCTGTGGCAACTCCCGACATGATGGGTTCAGTCGGTAAACTGGGTAAAGTGCTCGGCCCACGTGGCTTGATGCCCAACCCGAAAAGCGGAACTGTAACCTTCGAAATCGACAAGGCAATCAGCGATATCAAAGCTGGTAAGGTCGAATTCCGCACCGAAAAGGCCGGAAATGTTCATGTGCCGATCGGTAAGGTATCTTTTACGCATGAAAAGTTGGTCGAAAACTTTGAGGCGATAATCGAAGCCCTGATTAAAGCCCGACCGGCCGCGGCCAAAGGGCAGTATATCAAATCAGTAACCGTCAGTTCGACTATGGGTCCGGGGGTTAGAACCAATGCCGGCCCGGAGGCAAAATAGTTTACACGCAGGTTTGAAAAGTTAATAAACTGCCTTTCCGTTGACGCCAGGCACATCATTGTTTAATGGCCATTGCCGGCCGCCTGTCCAGGAAAAGCTCGCCTTAGTTTTAAGAGAACAGGTTTCCTTAAAGCTTTCACCAGCGGGACTTTCCATCACGGAAAGTCCCCTTTAAGTTTGACAGACCTAAAACGTAAGGAGGTGAATTTATTGATCACCAGGGATATGAAGAACAGGATGCTGGAAGAGGTAACCGAAGAGCTCAAAAATGCTGAGCTGGTAATTGTTACTGATTACCGTGGGTTGAATGTGAAGGCGATCAGTGACCTGCGCGGACGCTTACGTAACGAAAACTGTTTATATCGCATAACAAAAAACACCCTGAACCGTCTGGCTTGCAAGGCTGCCGGAATTGAGCAACTCGAGCCTTTCTTCGAGGGTCCTACGGCGATCGCCTATTCAAATGCGGACCCGGTCGCGGCAGCGAAAATATTTAGTGATTTTGCCAAGGAAAATGAAGCGCTGGTTATCAAGGGTGGGTTATTAACCGGTCAGGTGCTGGATGAACAGGCCATTAAAGCGCTGGGCGAGATCCCACCACGTGATGTGTTGCTGGCCAGAGTTGTGGGCGGTTTCCAGGCTCCCATTTCCGGCCTGGTCAACGTGCTTCAAGGCACCCTGCGACAGTTGGTCTACACTGTAGACGCAATACGATTGCAGAAAGAAACGGCTTAAATAGAACTTGATTAGCATCATAAATGTAAACAATATAACTTTAAAGGAGTATCAGAAATAATGGCAAAAAGCGATAATAAAGTAAGCGAAATCATGGAGCTGGTAAAAGGAATGACCGTTTTGGAACTTTCCGTACTGGTCAAAGCTCTGGAAGAAGAGTTTGGCGTAACCGCTGCGGCTCCGGTAGCTGTTGCTGCCGCTCCTGCTGGTGGTGTAGCTGCTGCTGAGGAAGAAGAAAAAGATGAGTTTGATGTGGTTCTTACCTCAGCCGGCGAAAAGAAAATCCAGGTTATCAAAGTTGTCCGCGAGATCACCGGCTTAGGTCTGAAAGAAGCAAAAGACTTGGTTGACGGCGCCCCCGGTAACGTGCAGGAAAAAGTGAACAAAGAAGAAGCAGAAGCAACAAAAGCCAAGATTGAAGAGGCCGGCGGCTCAGTCGAGCTCAAGTAACTGCCATAGTACTATAAAACTGAGAGCAATTGTCTGGGAGCGTTTGAAATACGCTCCCTTTATATTTATTGTTCAAAAAACTTACTTTGGTATAAAAATTGCTTTCTAAATGCTTGACGGCGCCAAATGCTTGTGATAATATTTCAAGATGTCTAGTACTGCCACGAATTATAAATATGAGAAGTGATTTGCATCATCTACTCTATAACTTCATATCCTCAGGAGTCAGAGAACCGAACTGGCTGAGTCGATAAAGCAGCTTGTTTCTTAAAGATTTAAATCATAAACCAGGTACCAGGGGAGTGATTTTTTTTAATGTCCAGCATTATTGTCGCTGAAAGAAACGAACGCCGGTCTTATGCCCGTATCACCGAAGTCCTGGATCTTCCGAATTTAATTGAGGTCCAGCGCAGTTCATTTAACTGGTTTTTAAACCAGGGCCTGAAAGACATATTTGATGATTTTTCACCGATCCAGGATTTTACCGGAAACCTGGTGCTTGAGTTTTTTGACTATACTTTAGGCGAACCGAAGTATTCTGTTGATGACTGTAAAGAACGCGATGCTACCTATTCCGTACCACTTAAAGTCAGGGTGCGCCTGATCAACAAGGAAACAGGCGAGGTTAAAGAGCAGGAAGTTTTCATGGGCGACTTTCCGATGATGACTGAAAACGGCACTTTTATTATTAACGGTGCCGAAAGGGTTATAGTCAGTCAGCTGGTCCGGTCGCCGGGTGTCTATTTTAAAAAACAGCCCGATCCTACCGGCAGCACCGGAAAAGAACTGATCAGTGCCACGATCATACCCAATAGGGGAACATGGCTTGAATTCGAAACTGATGTATCCGATGCCCTTTTTGTCAGGGTTGACCGGACCCGTAAAATACCGGTTTCCGTTTTGCTGCGGGCCATCGGCTATGGCACGAACGAAGCGATTCTGGCTCTTTTTAACAACGATTCCCGTCTGGCGGAAATGCTTGAAAAAGATAGCACCGACTCGGTGGAAAGCGCACTTCTGGAAGTATACAAGCGTCTGCGCCCTGGTGAACCTCTAAATGTAGACAATGCCCGCAACCTGTTTGAATCACTGTTTTTTGATAGCAAACGTTACGATTTTGCTCATGTTGGCCGTTTCAAGGCCAATAAAAAGCTCTCAATGACCAACCGGCTCTATGGGCATGAACTGGCCGCCGATCTTAAAGATCCGGTCAGTGGTAAAGTGTTATATTCGTCCGGCACCGTAGTTGATGAACAGACTGCCCGTGTTATCGATGAGCACCGGATTACCCAGGCGATGATTTTGCACCGTGATAATCCACACCTGGTGATTGGCAACGGTATCGTTCCGCTGGAGACCAAGCACCTGGCTAAAGAAGATATTGTAGCCTCAGTCAGCTATATTCTAAATTTGCTTGACGGCATCGGTTTTGTTGATGATATCGACCACCTGGGTAACCGCCGTCTGCGCAGCGTTGGTGAGCTGTTGCAGAACCAGTTCCGGATCGGGCTTTCCCGTATGGAAAGAGTAGTGCGGGAAAGGATGACCATTCAGGATGTAGAGGCGATCACCCCCCAGGCTTTAATTAACATTCGTCCGGTGATTGCTTCGATCAAAGAATTTTTCGGCAGCAGCCAGCTGTCGCAGTTTATGGACCAGACCAACCCGCTGGCCGAATTGACCCATAAAAGAAGGATAAGCGCTCTTGGTCCCGGTGGTTTAAGCCGCGAGCGGGCCGGCACTGAAGTGCGAGATGTACACCACTCCCACTACGGCCGGGTTTGCCCGATTGAGACCCCCGAAGGTCCGAATATTGGCCTGATCGGCTCCCTGGGCACTTATGCCCGTATTAACGAATACGGATTTATGGAGACCCCCTACCGACGGGTAGATAAAAAAGAAGGCCGGGTTACTGCCGAAATTGTTTACCTGACCGCTGACGACGAAGACCGTTTTGTCATTGCCCAGGCCAACGCTCTCTTAGATGACAAAGGGTTTTTTACCGGTAACCGTGTTACCTGCCGTTATTACTACGATACGGTTATGCGTCACCCAAATGAAGTTGATTTTATGGATGTGTCTCCGAAACAGCTGGTCAGCGTGGCTACTGCTCTCATCCCCTTCCTTGAAAACGATGACGCAAACCGGGCCCTGATGGGCGCTAATATGCAGCGCCAGGCGGTGCCTTTGTTGAAAACCGAAGCGCCGTTAGTTGGTACCGGTTTGGAGCAGAAGGCTGCTGTCGATTCAGGAGCCGTTGCAGTTTGTTTAAATAACGGCGAAGTAATCCGGGTAACGAGCAGCGAAATTGTTGTCCGCCGCAGAGGTGATGAAGAGGGTCTGAATTATAGTATAAACGGTCGCACCCGGGAACGCTTTGAGGCAGATAACCAGCAATATGGCCAGAACAAGGGTCTTGATATCTATGGTTTGCAGAAGTTTAAGCGCTCTAACCAGGGGACCTGTGTCAACCAGCACCCGATTGTGCAGCATGGCCAGCAGGTAAAAGCCGGCCAGGTTCTTGCTGATGGTTCCTGTACCAGCTTAGGCGAGCTGGCTCTGGGCCGCAATGTGCTGGTGGCCTTTCTGCCCTGGGAGGGCTACAACTACGAAGATGCCATCCTAATCAGTGAGAAACTGGTTAAAGAGGATGTTTTTACTTCGATCCACATTGAAGAGTATGAATCAGAAGCCCGTGATACCAAACTGGGACCGGAAGAGATTACCCGTGATATCCCGAATGTCGGTGAAGAAGCCTTAAAGGACTTAGACGGACGTGGCATTATCCGCACCGGTGCCGAGGTCAGAGCCGGCGATATCCTGGTCGGCAAGGTTACCCCGAAAGGTGAAACCGAGCTGACCGCTGAGGAGCGCCTGCTGCGGGCTATTTTTGGTGAAAAAGCCCGCGAGGTGCGTGATACTTCGTTACGCATTCCCCACGGCGAATCGGGTATTGTCGTGGATGTAAAAGTTTTTAACCGCCAGGATGGCGATGAGCTGTCACCCGGCGTAAATCAGTTGGTCAGGGTTTACGTGGCCCAGAAACGCAAGATTTCTGAGGGGGATAAAATGGCCGGTCGGCATGGTAACAAGGGTGTAATCGCCCGGATCCTGCCGGAGGAAGATATGCCATTTTTGCCTGACGGCACATCCCTTGAAATCGTACTTAATCCGCTCGGGGTTCCCTCGCGGATGAACATCGGCCAGGTTTTGGAAACTCACCTGGGTTGGGCAGCCAGAACTTTGGGGATAGAGATTGCTTCCCCGGTTTTTGATGGGGCCCGTGAAGAGGATGTCTTTGATTGCCTGAAAGAAGCCGGTCTGCCGGCAAACGGTAAAACCACCCTCTATGATGGCCGCACCGGCGAGCCTTTTGATGAAATGATCACCGTGGGTTACGCTTACATGCTTAAACTCGCTCACCTGGTTGACGATAAAATTCACGCTCGTTCCACCGGTCCCTACTCGCTTGTTACGCAGCAGCCCCTTGGCGGTAAAGCCCAGTTTGGCGGTCAGCGTTTCGGGGAGATGGAAGTTTGGGCCCTGGAGGCTTACGGCGCCGCTTACACCTTGCAGGAGATCCTCACTGTCAAATCCGATGACGTTATTGGTCGGGTTAAAACCTATGAAGCCATCGTCAAGGGAGAAAATATCCCTGAGCCCGGAGTGCCTGAATCGTTCAAGGTTTTGGTCAAAGAACTGCAGAGCCTCTGTCTTGATGTGCGGGTGTTAAGCGACGAGACAGGCGAGGTTGAGATTAAAGAAGGCGACGACGATTCCGACTACCGCCGCCTTGATGTTAACATCGAGGGGATGGAATCGGACGAAGATGACATTGATCGCTTCGTTTATCGTCGCGAAGAAAAAAGTGAAGTGCTCGCAGCGAAAGATGAAGATGACGATGAAGAGTGTCTGGAAGAAGAAGATGATGATGAAGATGAAGAAATTGGCGCCGGCGCGGTAGATGAGAATGCGGCTGATTCGGCAGAGGAATTAGATAAAAGGGAAGATGAAGCAGACGAAATAGATCTTCTTGCCGTCCCGGTATCTTTGACCATCGATGAAGACGAAGAGGAACCTCAAGTTGAAGAGGTTTCTTTAGATGAGCTCGAAGAAGAAGAGGAAGATACGGTTATTGATGAAGATGCTGAGGATCTCGAGTTGAAGCCGAAGCGTTCAGCGAAAAAGAAGAAATCTAAAAGAGTGCGGGAAGAAGAATACGAAGACTTGGGCGATCTGGAAGAAGAAGAAGAAGAAAACATCTACTAGTAGCGCAGGTTAACCCCTGGCGAAAGGAGAGATCTTGTTGTTGGATGTAAATAACTTTGATGCTCTAAAAATAGGGCTGGCATCATCGGAGCAGATCAGGGCCTGGTCGCGGGGCGAAGTAAAAAAGCCAGAGACGATTAACTACCGGACCCTAAAACCGGAACGAGAAGGCCTGTTCTGCGAGAAGATATTTGGACCGCAGAAAGACTGGGAATGCCACTGTGGTAAATACAAAAGGGTCCGTTACCGGGGGATTGTCTGCGATCGTTGCGGGGTTGAGGTCACCCGGGCCAAGGTCCGCCGTGAGAGGATGGGCCATATTGAATTGGCCGCTCCGGTTTCGCATATCTGGTATTTTAAAGGTATCCCCAGCCGCTTGGGGCTGCTGCTTGACATGTCGCCTCGAGCCCTGGAGAAGATCCTCTATTTTGCCGCCTACGTGGTTATCGACCCCGGCGATACATATTTAAGCAAGAAGCAACTGTTAACAGAAGTGGAGTACCGGGAGTATTTTGATAAATACCAGGCACTTTTCAAGGGTGGCAAAGGCTTTAAAGCCGAAATGGGTGCAGAAGCGGTAAAAAAGCTGCTGGCCAGCCTTAATTTGGATGAGATTGCCGAGGAACTGCGTGAAGAACTGCTCAGCTCCAGTGGCCAGAAAAAGATCCGGGCAACCCGTCGCCTGGAGGTGGTCGAAGCCTTTCGTCAGTCGGGCAATAATCCCTCCTGGATGGTTCTCGATGCTATTCCGGTTATTCCTCCTGATTTGCGCCCCATGGTGCAATTGGACGGTGGGCGCTTTGCCACTTCCGACTTAAACGATCTATACCGCCGGGTGATCAACCGCAACAATCGTTTGAAGCGGTTGCTTGATCTCGGCGCTCCTGATATCATTGTCCGCAACGAAAAGCGGATGCTGCAGGAAGCCGTTGACGCTCTGATTGACAATGGCCGTCGTGGCCGTCCTGTAACCGGGCCCGGTAACCGACCCCTTAAATCGCTGAGTGACATGCTGAAAGGCAAGCAGGGACGGTTCCGTCAGAACCTGCTTGGCAAAAGAGTAGACTACTCGGGCCGTTCGGTAATTGTGGTTGGTCCTGAACTAAAACTGTATCAATGCGGGCTGCCGAAAGAGATGGCCTTAGAGCTCTTTAAACCTTTTGTTATGAAACGCCTGGTCCAGGAAGGGATGGCTCATAATATCAAAAGCGCCAAGCGCATGGTCGAAAAGGTCCGCCCTGAGGTCTGGGATGTTCTGGAAGAAGTGATCAAAGATCACCCCGTGCTGCTTAATCGCGCACCGACTCTGCACCGTCTTGGTATTCAGGCCTTTGAACCGGTGCTGGTTGAGGGACGGGCGATTCAGATTCACCCTCTGGTTTGCGCCGCTTACAATGCCGACTTCGATGGTGACCAGATGGCTGTCCACGTACCATTGTCTGCCGAAGCCCAAGCCGAGGCACGATTGTTGATGTTGTCGGCTCATAATATTCTTAACCCTAAAGATGGGCGTCCGGTAACTACTCCGACTCAGGACATGGTCCTTGGCTGTTACTACCTGACCCTGGAAAAAGACGGTGTCCCGGGAGAGGGTAAGGTTTTCCCCGATCCGGAAGAGGCAATAACTGCTTTCGAACTTGGTTACCTTGATCTGCACGCACGGATTCTGATCCGAGCTTCAGGTTTTAAAGGCCGCGATTTTGTGCGCCGCAAGAAATATCTGCTGACATCTGTTGGCAAGGTAATTTTCAATGAAGTATTTCCAAAAGATTTTCCATACATGAATAACGCTGATTTTACAAACTCGCTACCGGAGGAGAGCTTCATTCCGCTAAAGAATGCCGACCCGCAAAAGCTACTTGAGTCACGATCGCGCTATAAAGCGATCAAAAAGGATTTTCTGGCGGAGCTAATCGCCCGCTGTTACAGGATGTATGGCAGTACCAAGACAGCTGAAATCTTAGACGAAGTTAAAACACTTGGTTTCCACTACGCAACCAGAGCCGGAGTGACCGTTGCGGTTGACGACATTGTCATTCCGCCTAAGAAAAAAGAAATCCTCTATGCCGCCGAGGAAAAAGTAGAAAACACAGAACAGCAGTATGCTCACGGTTTGATCACGGAGAAAGAGCGTTATGACCGGGTAATCGAAATTTGGGGTAAAGCCAAGGAAGAAGTCTCGAAAGCGATGATGGACGGACTCGACGAGTTGAACCCCATATACATGATGGCCCACTCCGGCGCCCGTGGTAACGAATCGCAGATAACCCAGCTGGCTGGGATGCGTGGTTTGATGGCTGACCCGACCGGCCGGATCATGGATATTCCGATCAAGGCTAACTTCCGCGAAGGGCTAACCGTAATTGAGTTTTTTATTTCCACCCACGGTGCCCGTAAAGGGTTGGCCGATACGGCACTCAAGACTGCAAACTCCGGTTACCTGACCCGCCGACTGGTTGATGTTGTGCAGGATGTCATCATCCGCGAGGATGACTGCGGTACAGGCCAGTCAATTGGCTTAAGCGAATTTCTCGACAAGGATGAAAATTTAGAAGATGCTGTGTTGCGTCTGATTGGGCGCTTCACAATGGAGCCGGTATATCATCCTGAAAGCGGCGAAGTGCTGATTGAAGCTGATACGCTGATCACCGAGGAGCTATCCGCCCAGGTGGCGGAACTAAAAATAACAGAAGTGCGCTTTCGTTCAGCGCTGACCTGCAAAACCCGTCACGGAGTTTGTGTCAAGTGTTATGGACGGGACCTGGCCAGCGGCAAACTGGTCAATGTCGGCGAAGCGGTGGGGATCATTGCTGCCCAGTCGATTGGAGAGCCTGGCACACAGCTAACGATGAGAACATTCCACACCGGCGGAGTAGCCGGAGATGATATCACCCAGGGACTGCCCCGGGTCGAAGAACTTTTCGAAGCCCGTAAACCGAAAGGACAATCGCTAATCGCCGAAATAGCCGGCGAGGCTGAAGTGCTTGAAACACGCTATAAAAGAGAAATTCGGATTACCTCCGAGCATGGCGAAAACCGGGTATACCCTATTCCTTACGGGGCGCGGATTAAGATTGCAAACAGCGAAAAAGTTAACGCTGGTGATGAAATGACCGAAGGTTCAATAAACCCTCACGAATTACTGAAAGTTAAAGGGGTGCGCGGTGTCCAGCTCTACCTTTTAAAAGAAGTTCAGTGGGTTTACAAGATGCAAGGTGTTGATATCAATGATAAACATATCGAAATCATTGTTCGCCAGATGCTGAAGAAAGTCAAAGTAGAGGATCCGGGTGACACCGATCTGCTGCCCGGTGGTATGCTCGACAGCTATCTATTTGAAGAAATTAATACCCAAACAGTTGAAGCAGGGGGCCGTCCGGCTCTAGCGCGCGCTTTGCTACTCGGCATTACCAAAACCTCTCTGGCCACGGAATCGTTCCTTTCTGCGGCTTCTTTCCAGGAGACGACCCGTGTGTTGACCGAAGCATCGATAAAAGGCCGCAAAGATCATCTGCTTGGCCTGAAAGAGAATGTAATTATCGGCAAGTTGATTCCAGCCGGAACCGGTATGACCCGCTACCGCAATATTGCAGTTTATCCTGCAGGCCAGGTGCCACAGGAGGAAACGGCAGCAACGCCGGAAGTGGACTTCGGTCTTGACATGGAAGAGACGGTAATTGCCGCCACAGCCGATCAAAGACCGGAACGGATCGAAGAAGATCCCGAGATATTTAAAGATTAATGCGGATCTTTTAATTGACAAGGTTTCCAGACGGTGATAGAATCTTAAGGTGCGCCTCGAGGGCGTGCTCGGTTGTGCCTGTGTAAAAGGA
Organism: Bacillota bacterium; assembly: GCA_016874655.1. Lineage (GTDB taxonomy): Bacteria > Bacillota > Dethiobacteria > DTU022 > DTU022 > UBA993. The sequence goes on from VGTO01000015.1 coordinate 12,000, forward strand.
AAGGTGACTGACCCAGTTGGAAGAGCTGATTAAGAGTGCCCGGCGAAAAACTGTCGGGGCCAAGCAAACCCTGAAAGCCCTTGAAAAGGGAGAAGCTCTTCACGTTTTTATTGCAACAGACGCTGAAGAAAAAGTAACTCGTCCGGTGCTCGCAATTTGCGAAAATAGCGGTATTAAACCTCACTATGTCGAGACGATGCACCAACTCGGTAAATTGTGCGGGATAAAAGTCAAAGCAGCAGTTGCTGCCATTACAGAAGAATAAAGGAGGTGGACTGATGCCGACAATTAACCAATTAGTGCGTAAAGGACGCCAACAGATTACCAAGAAATCATCTGCACCAGCGCTTGATTGTTCCCCGCAGAAAAGGGGTGTATGCACAAGGGTTTCTACTACTACTCCAAAGAAGCCGAACTCTGCTCTTCGTAAAATTGCCAGAGTCCGCCTGACCAATGGAATTGAAGTGACTGCTTACATCCCCGGAATCGGGCATAACCTGCAGGAGCACTCAGTGGTTCTGGTCAGGGGTGGCAGGGTTAAAGACCTTCCCGGTGTTCGCTATCACTTGGTGCGCGGTGCTCTTGATTCTGCCGGTGTTGAAAACCGGTTGCAGGGACGTTCGAAATACGGCACGAAGCGGCCAAAGAAGCAGTAAATAAGTAAGGAGTGGATAAAAGAAAATGCCACGAAAAGGGCCTGTAGCGAAAAGAGATATTCTGGCGGATCCTGTCTATAAAAGCAAACTGGTGACCCGGTTTGTTAATAAGCTGATGTTTGATGGCCAGCGGGGAACTGCTCAGGAAATTATTTATGATGCTTTTGATATCATTAAAGAGAAAACGGGAAAAGACCCGCACGAAGTTTTTGAAACAGCGATGCGCAATGTCTCTCCCGTTCTGGAAGTTAAGCCCCGCCGGGTCGGTGGCGCTACTTACCAGGTTCCGGTCGAAGTAAACACAAATCGCAAAAATATTTTGGCTATCCGCTGGATAATCAATTACTCCAGGGCGCGCGGTGAAAAAACCATGGCCCAGCGCTTGGCCGGTGAACTGATGGATGCTGCCAACAGTACAGGCGGGTCGATCAAGAAAAAAGAAGATACACATAAGATGGCGGAGTCAAACAAGGCTTTTGCCCACTACCGCTGGTAGATCTTTTATAGTTTTTAGAAATAATCAGGTGTAGATTAGACGGTAAGTTGGCTTTTAATCGGTTATTCCGGTTCGTCGGCATACTGGGCTCTGATCTCCGCCCTTGAAAGGAGGGAAGAAATGAGCAAGGAATTGCAGTTGGATCAAATCAGAAATTTAGGGATTGCCGCCCACATTGACGCAGGCAAGACGACCACCACGGAAAGGATTCTCTTCTATACCGGTCGCCTTCATAAACTGGGAGAAGTTCATGACGGCAATGCTACAATGGACTGGATGGTTCAGGAGCAGGAGCGCGGTATAACCATTACCAGCGCAGCAACATCCTGTCGGTGGCGCGATAGTTTAATTAACATTATCGATACGCCCGGACACGTGGACTTTACGGTTGAGGTAGAGCGCTCACTCCGGGTGTTGGACGGAATGGTTGCCATTTTCTGCGCAAAAGGCGGCGTTGAGCCCCAGTCAGAAACAGTTTGGCGCCAGGCCGATCGTTATCATGTGCCCCGCCTGGCTTACATTAATAAAATGGATATGGTTGGAGCCGATTTCTTCAACGTTTTACGCCAGTTACAGGAAAGACTCCATGCTCAGGCTCTTCCCTTGCAATTACCAATCGGGAGAGAAAGCGAATTTTCAGGAGTAGTGGATCTGATCACTGAACGGGCAATCATGTACGAAGATGATCTCGGAACACAGAGCATAGAAGCTGACATTCCAGAAGCAATGAAAGAACAGGTTGCTGATTACCGGGAAAAAATTCTCGAAACAGTTGCTGAATATGATGATGCTTTGATGGAAAAATACTTCAACGGTGAAGCAATCAGTCCCGAGGAATGCTACCGGGCTCTGCGCAAGGCAACTATTTATCACAATCTGGTCCCGGTGCTTTGTGGTTCCTCATACAAGAATAAAGGGGTTCAACCACTGCTTGATGCAGTGGAGAACTACCTGCCTTCCCCAATCGATGTGGGAGCAGTAAAAGGATATAACCCAAAAACCGGGAATGATGACTTCCGTTTGCCGGCGATCGATGCCCCCTTTGCCGCCCTGGTCTTTAAGATTATGGTTGATCCCTTTGTCGGTAAGCTGGCTTTTGTCCGTGTCTACTCAGGCACGCTGGAAAAGGGATCGGTTGTTCTTAATGCCGCCCGCCAGAAAAAGCAGCGCGTCAGCAGGCTGATCAGAATGCATGCCAATTTTAGGGAAGAAATCGACAGAGCTCAGACCGGTGACATCCTGGCCATAATCGGCCCGAAAGAGATCAGCACCGGTGATACGCTGTGTGCCCTGGATAAGCCGATAATCTTAGAGAATATTCAGTTTCCAGAACCGGTTATATCGGTGGCTATTGAACCAAAAACGAAAGCTGACCAGGATAAAATGTCTGTTTCGATGCAGCAGTTAGCCGAAGAAGATCCGACATTCCAGGTCCATACTGATCAGGATACCGGGCAGACCATTATATCCGGGATGGGTGAGCTTCATCTGGAGATTATTGTTGACCGCCTGCTGCGCGAATTTAAAGTCCAGGCCAATGTCGGCAAGCCGCAGGTAGCGTACAAGGAAACTGTCCTGGGCGAAACCAAAGCTGAAGGACGTTTTATTCGCCAGTCCGGTGGGCGCGGCCAGTTTGGTCATGTTGTGATTGAGCTCTCGCCACTGGAATCCGGCGGTGGTTTTGCCTTTGAAAACAAGATTGTCGGGGGTGTTATTCCAAAAGAATATATACCTTCCATAGAAGCCGGCTTGAAAGAGGCGGCTTTAAACGGCATCCTCGGTGGATACCCGGTCATCGACATTAAAGCTGTTTTGGTCGACGGCTCGTTTCACGAAGTCGATTCTTCCGAACTGGCATTCAAAATTGCCGCTTCCAAGGCGCTAAAGGCAGCTTTATCGAAAGCGAAACCAGTGCTCCTGGAACCGGTGATGAAAGTTGAGGTATCTGCCCCGGAAGAATATCTCGGCGACATTATCGGTGATTTTACCGGTCGCCGGGGTCGCATTCTCGGCACGGAAATGAAAGGCGGACAGCAGGTGGTCAGAGGTGTTGTCCCGCTGAATGAAATTTTTGGTTATGCCACCGAGTTGCGCTCCCACACCCAGGGACGAGGGGTCTATAATATGGAATTTTACCGTTATGAAGAAGTACCGCAGAGCATTGCTCAGAAAATAATCACACAGAGTGTTACTCATTAATATTGGAGGTGTATTAAATTGGCTAAGCAGAAGTTTGAGAGGACGAAGCCGCACGTAAACGTAGGGACGATTGGTCACGTGGACCACGGCAAAACAACCCTGACTGCAGCGATGACAGCATGTTTATCGAGTGTGGGATTAGCGAAAGCGACCTCGTTTGACGAGATTGACAAGGCGCCGGAAGAAAAAGAAAGAGGGATCACCATTGCGACAGCGCACGTGGAATACGAGAGTGAAAACCGCCACTACGCGCACGTAGACTGCCCCGGTCACGCTGACTATGTGAAGAACATGATTACCGGAGCGGCACAGATGGACGGAGCGATCCTGGTTGTATCGGCTGCAGACGGGCCGATGCCGCAAACCAGAGAACACATTCTCCTATCGCGTCAGGTAGGGGTGCCCTACATTATTGTCTTTTTAAACAAAGCAGACATGGTAGACGACCCGGAGCTCTTAGAGCTGGTTGAACTGGAAGTAAGAGACCTGTTAAGCGAATACGAATTTCCCGGAGACGACACCCCGGTGATCGTCGGCTCAGCCTTAAAAGCCGGTGAATGTGCCTGTGGTGGCAAAGACTGTGAATCCTGTAAAGCGATCTGGGAACTCGTGGAAGCCTTAGACACCTATATCCCGATGCCAAAGCGGGAAAAAGACAAGCCCTTCTCGATGCCGATCGAAGACGTCTTTTCGATTACCGGCCGTGGCACTGTTGTGACCGGCAGGGTAGAAAGAGGCCAGATTAAAGTTGGAGACGAAGTAGAGATTGTTGGTTTTGAAGAAAAACCGCGCAAGACGGTAGCTACCGGCGTGGAAATGTTCCGCAAGCTGATGGATTACGCCGAAGCGGGTGACAACATTGGAGTTCTGTTACGCGGGATTGACCGTGAATCGGTTGAACGCGGCCAGGTATTGGCCAAGCCCGGTACGATCAAGCCGCACACCCAGTTTAAAGCGGAAGTCTATGTGCTGAAGAAAGAAGAAGGCGGTCGTCACACTCCGTTTTTCCAGGGCTATCGTCCGCAGTTCTACTTCCGGACCACTGATGTTACCGGCAATATTACCCTGCCCGACGGCATGGAGATGGTGATGCCCGGCGATAACGTGAACATGGATATCTCGCTGATTACCCCGATTGCCGTCGAAGAAGGCGTGCGCTTCGCGATTCGCGAAGGCGGCCGCACTGTCGGCGCCGGCGTGGTCACCGCTGTCAGCGAGTAATCGAAGGGTAATCATTGCGATTTACCAGCGATGAAGTAGAAGGTTGCCGGGCTTCAAAAGCCCGGGGAATTTTTACAGAGCAGCTCTGATTGAATCAGGCGATGAGGAGGAATATGAATGGCCAGTCAAAAAATAAGAATCAGGTTAAGAGCTTTTGATCATCATCTTTTAGACCAGTCTGCCGGTAAGATAGTGGATACGGCGCGCCGCACGGGAGCTGATGTTTCCGGACCGGTACCTTTGCCGACAGAAAGAAACTTATATACAGTTATCAGGGCGCCGCATAAATATAAAGACTCCCGGGAGCAATTCGAAATGCGCACTCATAAGCGATTGATCGACATCTTGGAGCCAACTCCGAAAACGATCGACGCTTTGATGAGGCTTGATTTGCCTGCCGGTGTAGACATTGAGATTAAGCTCTAGTTGATAGGCGGGAGGTGCAAGACAATGACAAAAGCAATACTGGCAAAAAAAATTGGAATGACCCAGGTTTACGATGAGCAGGGACGAGTTACACCGGTAACCGTTCTGGAAGCCGGTCCTTGCCATGTAGTCCAAATTAAGAATGACAAGATAGACGGATACAATAGTGTCCAGATCGGTTTCCTCGCTAAAAAAGAACAACGGTCTAATCGCCCCCTGAAAGGGCACTTTCAAAAGGCCAGCCTGAAACCGATGCGCTACCTGCGCGAGTTTAGAGTTGACGATTCTTCCGGCTACAAGCCGGGACAGGAAATTAAAGCCGACTGTTTCTCTGCCGGTGATTACGTTGATGTCAGCTCAATCGCCCGGGGAAAAGGGTTTGCCGGTTCAATCAAAAAAATGGGATTCAGCTGTGGCCCCAAAACTCACGGTTCTCATTATCACCGTGGTCCTGGTTCACTGGGCGCTGTTGCCCCGGCTCGGGTCTTTAAGGGTCGCAGGCTGCCCGGTCGCATGGGCGGCTGGAGACGTACTGTTCAGAGCCTGCGCGTAGTGGAAACCGATGCCGCTAAGAATTTGCTCCTGGTCAGGGGCTCTGTTCCCGGGCCCAGAGGCGGTTTGGTTGAAATTAAAGAGTCGGTAAAAGGCCGGTAAACAGAAAGCCTAAAGAAAGGAGAAACCCTGAAGATGCCAAAACTATCGCTTTATAATACAGAAGGCGAACCGGTAGATCAGATCGATGTGCAGGAATCTTTATTTGCGGCACCGATCAAGCAGGGCGCAATGCACCAGGCAGCCGTAACCCAGGCAGCAAGACGTCGCCTTGGCACTGCATCAACCAGAGATCGTGGTGAAATAAGGGGTGGAGCCAGTAAGCCCTGGCCGCAAAAAGGAACTGGACGTTCGCGCCACGGCAGTACTAATTCACCGATTTGGACCGGCGGGGGTGTGGCCTTTGGCCCGCGACCACGGGATTATGACCCGAAAATGCCGAAAAAAATGCGCCGTGCAGCTCTGAAGTCGGCTTTAAGCGACAAAGTTAGTGAAGGTAAACTGCTGGTGGTTGAAATGTTTGTTTTCGAGAAACCGCAGACCAAAACTATGGCCGGACTGCTAAAAAAACTGAATGTCAATGACAGCGCTCTGCTCGTCATCGATCAGCCCGATCTGAATATAATCAAGTCGGCACGCAACCTGCCTCGTGTTAAAACTATCCTGGCCAGGCAGCTGAACGTGCTCGACATCCTGACCTACAATCACTTGGTACTGAGCAAAGAGGCGCTCAAGCAGGTTGAGGAGGTGTTTGGCGGATGAAAGATGCAAGAGATATTATCATTCGTCCTCTGATCAGTGAAAAATCTTCCGACCTGATGGAAGATCTGAAATATACCTTTATAGTATCAAAAAGTGCGAATAAGATTGAAATCAAGCGGGCCCTGGAAGAGATCTTTGATGTTAAAGTGAGGGCGGTCAACACTGCCAACTTCAAAGGTAAAAGAAAGCGTCTGGGCCGCTACCCGATGGGCAAACAGCCCAGTTGGAAAAAAGCGGTTATTACTTTGGCCGATGGCAGCAAACCGATTGAGCTGTTTGAAAGCCGCTAAGAGAAGGAGGGAGTACTAGATGGCAGTTAAAAGATTTAAACCTACTTCGCCGGGGCGGCGTTTTGCCACAGTATCCACTTTTGAAGAGATAACCAAGACGGAACCGGAAAAATCGCTTCTGGCCCCCTTGAGCAAAAAAGCCGGTCGTAACAGTTATGGTAGAATTACCGTCCGTCACCAGGGTGGAGGACACAAGCGTGCTTACCGGATTATCGATTTTAAGCGGGACAAAGATGATATTCCGGCCAAGGTAGCCGGTATTGAATACGACCCGAACCGGACGGCAAACATTGCCCTGTTGCACTATACGGACGGTGAAAAACGTTACATCCTGGCACCGTTGGGTTTGCGTGTCGGTCAGACAGTTATCTCCGGACTTAAAGTTGAAGTACGACCGGGTAATGCCATGCCACTGCGTTCAGTACCGACGGGCACCTTTGTGCACAATATTGAAATGAAGATCGGTCATGGCGGGCAGTTGGCCCGTTCAGCAGGCACTGCCGCCCAGCTCGCAGCCAAGGAAGGTAATACAGCGTTTATCCGTCTCCCTTCCGGCGAGTTGCGCCTTATACCAGTTGACTGTCGGGCTACAGTAGGCCAGATTGGCAATATCGAGCACGAAAACCTGACTATCGGTAAGGCCGGACGCAGCCGCTGGCTGGGCCGTCGGCCCACAGTACGTGGTTCAGTAATGAACCCCTGCGATCACCCCCATGGTGGCGGTGAAGGCAGGGCGCCGATCGGTCTCAAAAGACCGGTTACCCCCTGGGGCAAACCGACTCTCGGGTACAAAACCCGGAAGAAGAATAAAGCATCGGATAAGCTGATTGTCCGCCGTCGCAAGAAGTAGTCGGAATAGGGAAAGGTTTTGCCTTTTGAGGCAGCCATTCCTGACTCCGACTGAAAGGGAGGTAGTAATAAATTGTCGCGTTCACTGAAAAAAGGCCCCTATATTGAGGCAAGCTTGATGAAAAAAATTGAGCAGATGAACGATAAGGGAGAAAAAAAGGTTATTAAAACCTGGTCCCGCCGTTCGACCATCTTTCCCGACATGGTTGGTCATACTATTGCCGTTCATGACGGTCGTCGGCATGTACCTATTTATATCAGCGAAGATATGGTCGGGCATAAACTCGGAGAGTTTGCTCCAACCCGAACCTTCAGGGGGCATGGACATCATACCGAGCGCTCTACCTCTTTGAAGTAGGGCTTAAGGAGGCACGATATTAATGGAAGCAAGAGCACAGGTACGCTACGTGCGTCTGGCGCCGCGGAAAGCGAGAGACGTGGTGAATTTAATCCGTAACAAGGATGTTGATGAAGCGATCAGCATTTTGCGTTACACTCCGCGCCGCGCCTCGGAAACTGTGGCAAAAGTGGTTAAGTCAGCGGCAGCCAATGCCGAGAATAACCTGGAAATGAAACGCAGTCTCTTATATATCGATCAGATTTATGTCGATGAGGGGCCAACCTTGAAGCGCGTTCAGCCGCGGGCCAGGGGCAGGCGTTTTCTGATTTTAAAACGGACCAGCCATATTACGGTTGTAGTCAAAGAGAGAAAGGGGGTCTAGTTGTGGGACAAAAAGTCAGCCCCATCGGATTTCGGATTGGTGTAATCCGCGACTGGGATGCTCGTTGGTTTGCCAGTAAGAATTATAAAGATCTGCTGCATGAAGATCTGAAAATCAGAGCTTATCTCCAGAAGAACCTGGCGATTGCTTCTTTATCGCGGATTGAGATCGAGCGCGCTGCCAATAACTTGCGCATAACCATCCATACGGCTAAGCCGGGTATGGTGATCGGCCGCGGCGGCACCGGTGTCGAAAACTTGCGTAAAACGCTTGAGGAAATGACCGGGAAAAAAGTGCACTTAAATATTATTGAAATAAAAAAACCTGAACTCGATGCGTTTCTGGTTGCCGAAAGCATTGCCGTACAGCTTGAAAGGCGGATTGCCTTCAGGAGAGCAATGAAACAGGCTGTTTTCCGCACCATGCGTAATGGAGCAAAGGGGATTAAAATTTCCTGCAGCGGTAGACTGGGTGGTTCTGAGATGGCCCGGAACGAAACTTATAACGAAGGAACCGTGCCGCTGCAGACTTTGCGCGCCGATATCGACTACGGTTTTTCAGAAGCGAAAACCACATACGGCAGAATCGGTGTAAAGGTTTGGATTTACAAGGGTGAAATATTGCCTTCCAAACCGGTCAAAGATCAACCTGCGGAGGAGGTAGAAGCAGATGTTAATGCCTAAGCGGGTTAAGTTTCGCCGCCAGCATCGCGGCCGGATGAAAGGTAAAGCGAAGGGCGGCACAGTAGTGCAGTTTGGCGAATTTGGCATGATGGCATTAGAACCTTCATGGATTAGCAGCCAGCAAATCGAGGCAGCCCGGATTGCGATGACCAGGTTTATTAAAAGGGGCGGTAAAGTCTGGATTAGAATCTTTCCCGATAAACCGGTAACCGAAAAGCCTGCCGAAACTAGGATGGGTAAAGGTAAAGGCTCTCCGGAATACTGGGTAGCCGTAGTCAAGCCGGGCCGGATCATGTTTGAACTGGCCGGAGTAGATGAAGGGACCGCCAAAGAAGCCTTGCGTTTGGCAGCCAACAAGCTGCCGATCAAGACCAAGTTTGTGAAAAGAATTGAAGCGGGTGGTGTATCCGAATGAAAATAACAGAAGTTCGTGACCTTAATGAACAGGAATTGGAAGAAAAGGCTAAAGCCCTGAAAGAGGAGCTTTTCAACCTGCGCTTCCAGGAAGCCACCGGTCAGTTGGAAAATGTAATGCGTATTAAAGAGGTTCGCCGCGGTATTGCCCGGGTAAAAACTGTGCTCAGGGAACGGGCCCTTAGCTGAACCTGATGATGAAGGGAGGCCCAACGGTTTGGAAACTGTAAAAGGTAAAGTTAGGAGCGGCCGGGTGGTCAGCGACAAGATGGATAAAACCAGGGTGGTTCTGATCGAAAGGACAACCAAACATCCACTCTATGGCAAGATCATCCGCCGGTCAAAGAAGTATAAATTCCATGACGAAAACAATGAATCCCGAGTTGGGGATGTCGTAAAAATCATGGAAACCAGGCCGCTAAGCAAGGATAAAAGGTGGCGCCTGGTGGAGATTGTTCAGCGGTCGCAGCTGTAGATTCTCTTTCCGGATAGCCTGCCGGATGGGGAATGAAAGGAGAGGCAAAGATGATTCAAAGCGAGACAATCTTAAATGTAGCTGACAACTCGGGAGCCAAGAAGATTCTGTGTATCAGAGTCTTAGGCGGATCGAAGCGCAAATCAGGCCACATTGGCGATCTGATTGTTGCTTCGGTTAAAGAAGCTACCCCGGGTGGAGTTGTAAAAAAAGGAGAAGTGGTCAGAGCTGTTATCGTGCGCACAAAGAGCCAGCTTAACCGCAAAGATGGCTCGCACATCCACTTCGACGATAATGCGGCAGTGATCATCAATGAACAGAATAATCCGCGCGGGACCCGTATCTTCGGTCCTGTAGCCCGTGAGCTGAGGGAAAAAGAATTTATGAAAATCGTCTCTCTTGCTCCGGAAGTGATTTAGAGGTTCATTTTGGAGGTGGCAAAGAACCGGTGGAAGTGAAAAAAATGTCTGTACGCCGGGGAGACAAGGTTTTAGTACTCTCCGGGAAAGATAAAGGTAAAAAAGGCAAGGTGATCGCTACTTTTCCCCGTTTAGGCAGGGTTAAGGTGGAAGGTATTAATATGATGAAAAAGCATGCCAAGCCAACCCGCAAGGTCCCACAGGGTGGTATTAGGGAGATGGAAGCAGCTTTTCCGGCATCAAAGGTGATGGTAGTCTGCCCGGCTTGCAGCAAACCGTCACGGATAGCCAAGAAAGTTCTTCCTGATGAAAGCCGGGTTCGCATCTGTCGGAAGTGCGGCGAATCGCTGGATAAGTAAGGAGGGTTAAAGCAAAGAAGATGTCACGAATGAAACTGAAATATCTTGAAGAAGTAAGACCCGCCCTTGTCAAGCGGTTTGCCTACAAGAGTATTTTGCAGGCTCCGCGCCTCGAGAAAGTTGTCATTAATATGGGGCTGGGCGAGGGAAAAGAAAACCCGAAAATACTGGATGCAGCGGTAAAAGACCTTTCGATTATAGCCGGACAGAAACCGGTTATAACCAGGGCCCGCCGCTCGGTAGCCAGTTTTAAGGTTCGCGAAGGGATGCCAATTGGCTGCAAGCTGACCCTGCGCGGGATTAGGATGTATGACTTTCTGGACAAATTTTTTAATATTGCTTTGCCCAGAGTCAGAGATTTTCGGGGTATATCGCCCCACTCGTTTGACGGCCGTGGTAACTTTACTATCGGCATTAAGGAACAGTTGATTTTTCCCGAAATTGAATACAGTCAAGTGGAAAAAGTTCTCGGCATGGACATCACGATTGTGACCACCGCCAGAACTGATGAAGAAGCCCGCGAACTTCTGACCCAGATGGGGTTGCCCTTTAAAACGGCTTAAGCAGAAGCAATCGCGCAAGTTTAAGGAGGGAAAGGATGGCCAAGAAATCGTTAATTGCCAAGGCCAAGAGAGAGGCAAAATTCTCAGTCCGCCATTATAATCGCTGCCATATCTGCGGCCGACCGAGGGCTTATTTACGCAAATTCGGCCTGTGCCGCCTTTGCTTTCGTCAACTGGCCAACGAGGGTAAAATACCTGGAATTAAAAAAGCCAGCTGGTAGGATGATGAAAGAACGAGAGGAGGTTGTGATTGCCAATGATGACAGATCCGATTGCCGATATGCTGACTAGAGTGCGTAATGCTAACGTCGTCAAGCATAAATCAGTTGAAATCCCTGCTTCGAACGTCAAACGTTCAATCGCGGCGATCATGAAGCAGGAAGGGTTCATTAAGGATTACGAGCTGATCAAAGATAACAAGCAGGGGGTTCTACGCCTGCACCTAAAATACGGGCCAAACCAGGAAAGAATTATCAGCGGTCTGAAGCGGATCAGCAAACCCGGCTTACGGGTGTACGTAAAGAAGGATGAATTGCCTAAGGTTCTTGGAGGTTTGGGAATTGCTGTTATCTCGACTTCGCAGGGGCTGATGAGTGATCGCCAGGCCCGTGAAACGGGCAGAGGCGGAGAAGTTTTGTGCTATATTTGGTAGCATAGCGAGGAGGTTTACCGATGTCTCGAACCGGTAGAAAACCGGTCAACCTGCCTGACAAAGTCGATGTGCAGATTGACGGTTATAATATCACGGTTAAAGGCCCTAAGGGGCAACTTTCGCGGGAATTACCGCGAGAAATGATCATCGAACGGGAAGATAGCCAGATACTGGTAAAAAGACCAACTGACAGTCCCCAGCACCGGTCACTGCACGGTTTGACCCGCACTCTGATCGACAATATGGTCATCGGCGTTACCGAAGGGTACAGCCGCAACCTTGAATTGGTCGGAGTCGGTTATAAAGCAGCCTTGCAGGGTAAGAAACTGGTACTCAATGTCGGTTATTCTCACCCGGTGGAATTTGATCCCGGAATCGATATGGAGATCGAAGTGCCCAGCCCGACCAAAATTGTGGTCAGGGGAATTGACAAACAGAAAGTGGGAAATCTTGCTGCGGTGATTCGCAGAACCTTCCCGCCGGAACCCTACAAGGGCAAGGGTGTTCGCTACGAAGGCGAAAAAGTTCGCCAAAAGGTCGGTAAAGCCGGCAAATAAGTTGTTTGGAGGTGTACACAATTGCAGAAGGCAAATTTTCGTTTTATCAGCCGGAAAAAGCGTCAGCAACGGGTGCGCAATAAGATTAGCGGCACTGCGGAACGCCCTCGGCTTAATGTTTTCCGTAGCAGCAAACATATTTATGCCCAGTTGATTGATGATCAATCTGGAAACACCCTGGCTGCCGCCTCCAGCCTTGATCCGACACAGCGTGCTGACTCTCCCAATGGGGGTAATAAGAAAGCCGCAAGAAATGTTGGGGCTCTCCTGGCCCGTCGCGCAGTCGACAAGGGAATCAAAGAGGTTGTCTTTGACCGTGGTGGCTACCTTTATCATGGCCGGGTCAAAGAACTGGCAGAAGGAGCCCGCGAGAACGGGTTAATCTTTTAGAAAGGGGGAATGGCAAGGGTGTCAAAGATTGAACCATCACAGGAGTTAGTTGAAAAAGTTGTGCAGGTTAACCGTGTAGCCAAGGTTGTCAAAGGTGGACGCCGTTTCAGCTTTAACGCTCTCGTTGTTGTTGGCGATCACAATGGCGTCGTTGGCTCCGGCATGGGCAAAGCCGGTGAAGTACCGGAAGCAATTCGTAAAGGGATTGAAGAAGCGAAGAAAAACCTGATTCGCGTTCCCATGGCCGGGACGACCATTACCCATCCGATAATTGGCCGTTTTGGAGCAGGCCGGGTTATGCTTAAACCTGCTTCAGAGGGGACCGGTGTAATCGCCGGTGGTCCGGTGCGTGCCGTACTGGAACTGGCTGGAGTCAGGGATATCCTAACCAAGTCTCTCGGCTCATCAAACGCAATCAATATCGTCGGAGCAACAATTGAAGGTTTGAAATCGCTAAAAAGGGCAGAAGAAGTAAGCGCGGTGCGCGGTGTTGAAATTGAGAAGCTGCTCGGTTAAGGAGAATTAGAACTATGGCAAAGAAACTATCAATCACCCTTGTCCGCAGTCCGCTGGCTTGCAAACCAAGTCACCGCCGGACAGTTAGGGCTCTGGGTTTAAAGAAGATCGGCCAAACAGTAATTCACGAAGCTACGGATCCGATCAAGGGCATGGCCAGGACTATAAATTATCTGGTAACGATTGAGGAAAGCAAGTAATATGAAAAGTGGCATTATGGGAGGTGTAACCGATGCGTTTACACGAATTAAGGCCTCCTAAGGGAGCCAGTAAAGCGGCTAAGCGTAAAGGAAGAGGAATGGCTTCGGGGCTGGGTAAAACAGCCGGCCGTGGTCAGAAAGGGCAGAAATCACGGACTGGTTCAGGCATTCGCCGCGGTTTTGAAGGTGGACAGATGCCTTATTTCCAGCGCCTGCCGAAGCGCGGATTTACTAATATATTTAAACAGAAATGGAATATTGTCAATGTCAGCGATCTGGCTAGTTTTGATCAGGGTACTGTTATTACCCAGGAAATGCTTCATGAAGCAGGCTTGATCAGAAATTTAAGAGATCCGTTAAAAGTATTGGGTAACGGTGAGTTGGATCGCAAACTGGAAATCCGGGCTAACCGTTTCAGCAAGCAGGCCCTGGAAAAAATTGAAGCAGCCGGTGGGAAGGCAGAGGTGATCTAAGTTGCTGGAAACAGTACGCACTGCATGGCGCATTAAAGAACTAAGACAGCGTATCCTTTTTACCCTGGCCATGTTCGTGGTTTTCCGGGTCGGTTCGGCGATTCCTGTTCCTGGAGTTGATGCGTCACGTCTGGCTGAGTTTTTCCAGTCGGATTCGATTTTCGGTTTTGTTAACATTATCGGTGGTGGAAACCTGGAAAACTTCACTATTTTTGCATTGGGGATCATGCCGTACATTAACGCTTCGATTATTATGAACCTATTGACAATCGTTATCCCCAAACTGAAAGAGTGGAGCCAGGAAGGGCCGGAAGGCCGCAAGAAAATTTCGCAGATCACTCGTTATGGAACTGTTGTAATTGCGGTGATCCAGGCACTTGGTCTATCAACATTAATTGCCGGAGATGCAGTAGTGGACAGAACAGTTCTGTCCTATATAACGATTATTATCTCCATGACTGCCGGAACCTCTTTCCTGATGTGGATGGGTGAGTTGATTACCGAAAAGGGGATCGGCAATGGTATCTCGCTGATCATCTTTGCCGGGATCGTAGCCGGTTTCCCGATAGGAGTGGCGTTGGCAGCCGAACAGCTGCGCATCGGTCAGATCAATTTGCTGGTCGTTGGGATTGTCATCCTGGTGCTCTTAGGTCTTATTGTGGGGATTATCGGTCTCGACCAGGGGCAGCGCCGGATTAATGTGCAGTATAGCAAACGCGTGGTAGGCCGTAAGATGTACGGTGGTCAGGCAACACATATTCCAATGAAAGTTAACCAGGCTGGTGTTATCCCGGTGATTTTCGCTTCGGTGCTGTTAAGTTTTCCGCAGACCCTGGTTAGTTTTATTCAGCATCCGATTGCGCAAAGTTTCGCTGACATGCTCAGATGGGGCAGCACTCTGAACCTGGTTTTATATATTATCCTGATAGTGCTTTTTACTTATTTTTACACTGCAGTTCAGTTTGACCCCTTCCAGGTGGCCAGCAACATCAAGAAATACGGTGGTTTTATTCCGGGCTTGCGTCCGGGACGTCCGACTGCCGAGTACCTGGCCCGGGTTACTTCGCGATTGACAACTGCCGGCGCTTTTTCATTAGCCTTTATCGCGGTTTTCCCGATCATCATGGAAAGGTTAACCGGCATGAGCATCGTTTTCGGTGGGACCGGTTTGATTATCGTGGTCGGTGTGGTTCTTGAGACTTTCAAACAGATCGAGAGCCATATGCTGATGCGCAGTTATCGTGGTTTTATGAAATAGAGCGTAATTATGATTAAGTTAAAATCGAAACGGGAGATCAATTTGATGCGGGAGCCAGGCCAGATTGTGGCTTCGGTGCTGACAGAACTCGAAAATGCGATTAAAGTAGGCATTACCACCGCAATGCTTGATAAGATCGCAGAAAAAGAGATCCGCAGGCACAAAGCAGAACCGGCTTTCCTCGGTTATCATAATTTCCCGGCATCGATTTGCACCTCCGTCAATGATCAGGTGGTGCATGGTATACCCGGGTTGCGTCGACTTGAAGAGGGCGATATAATCAGCATTGACGTCGGTGTTTGTCTTAGAGGCTATTATAGCGATGCTGCCGCTACTTTTCCGGTTGGCGAAATAGATCAAAAAGCCCGGAAATTGATAGATGTAACCAGAACCTCTTTGCAGAAGGCAATCGAGGCGATGCACTCCGGTGCCAGGCTTACCGACATCTCTCATGCGGTTCAGGCTTACGTGGAGAAGAACTCTTTTGCAGTAGTTCGAAACTACGTCGGCCATGGGATCGGCCAGGAGATGCACGAAGAGCCGCAGGTGCCGAATTTCGGACTGCCGGGACGCGGCCCCGTGTTGCAGCCCGGGATAGTGCTAGCGATCGAGCCGATGGTTAACTTCGGAACCTGGGAAGTACGGGTGCTGGAAGATCAGTGGACAGTTGTAACTGCCGATGGTAGCCTTTCCGCTCATTTTGAGCATACGGTGGCTCTTGGTGAAAACGGACCTGAAATACTGACATCTTCCAACCTTGGTTAAGGGGGCAAAGCAGTGGTTGAGCTAAAACCGGGGCAGCTTGTCCGTTCTCTGGCCGGCCGGGACAAAGGTAAACACTACCTGGTTCTGCAGGAGATCAATCAAAGGACCGTTCTCCTGGTTGATGGATACAGTAGACCCTTGGCCAAACCGAAGAAGAAGAATAAGGCTCACCTACAGCACTATGATCGCAGAGCCGATCTGGGAGAGCCCGACGGAACGGATAAACTATGTGACAGTCGGTTAATCCGCCTGATCAAAGAGTTGGCTCCGGTTGAAGGAACTCCCAACGAGGAGGTTTAAGGTGAAATGAGCAAGAAAAAAGATGTCGTAGAAGTTGAAGGCATGGTTGTAGAACCGCTACCGAATGCCATGTTCAGGGTTGAACTGAAAAATGGTCATCGGGTTTTAGCACATGTATCGGGAAAAATAAGGATGAATTTTATCCGCATATTACCTGGTGACCGTGTTCTGGTAGAATTATCGCCTTACGATTTAACTCGGGGGCGCATTACCTATCGTTACAAGTAAGGAGGCTGAACAGTTGTGAAGGTGAGGCCCTCAGTAAAAAAAATGTGTGAGAAGTGTAAAATTATCCGGCGTAAAGGCAGGGTAGTAATTATCTGTCAGAACCCGAAGCATAAGCAACGCCAGGGTTAATGCCGGGGAGGGTATTAAATTTAAGGAGGTGTTACTCGATTGGCTAGGATTGCAGGTGTAGATTTACCGCGTGACAAACGCGTTGAAGTTGCGCTGACCTATATTTATGGTATCGGTGGTAACCGGGCGCACGATGTACTTGATCATACCGGGGTAAACCCCGATACGCGGGTCAAAGATCTTACTGAAGATGAGCTAGGCCGCCTACGCGAATATATCGACAAAAATTACGCTGTCGAAGGCGATTTAAGGCGGGAGGTTGCTCTCAATATTAAACGCTTAGTTGAAATAGGTTGCTATCGCGGCATCAGACACCGCCGCGGGATGCCTGTTCGCGGGCAGAAGACGAAGAATAACGCCCGGACCCGTAAAGGACCACGCAAGACGGTCGGTGTCCGTCGTAAGAGCTAAGCAGTTGCTAAGAAGGGAGGAAGCGTTAAAAATTGGTCAAGAAAAAGGTTACCCGCACCAAGCGGCGTGAAAGAAAGAATATCGAACGCGGCGTTGCGCATATCAAATCGACCTTTAACAATACTTTCATCAGTATTACTGATTTGGACGGTAATGCCATATCCTGGTCCAGTGCCGGCAATGTGGGCTATAAAGGTTCCCGTAAGTCAACTCCCTTTGCCGCTCAGCTGGCTGCCGAAGCAGCCGCCAAGGTGGCGATGGAACATGGCATGAGGCATGTTGAAGTATTTGTCAAAGGGCCGGGAGCGGGCCGTGAGGCGGCAATTCGTTCGTTGCAGGCTACCGGTTTAGAGGTCAATGCCATAAAGGATGTTACGCCAATACCGCATAATGGTTGCCGCCCACCTAAGAGGCGGAGAGTTTAATAATCACATTTTAAGGAGGTGTAATATTAAGCTAAAATGGGACGCCATACTGAAGCAGTTTGTCGTTTATGCCGCAGAGAAAAAGATAAGCTATACCTGAAAGGGGATCGCTGTTTTACTGATAAATGTGCGGTAGTTCGCCATGCCTACCCACCTGGAGAGCATGGTCAAGGTCGCCAGAAGTTTTCCGAGTACGGGCAGCAGCTGCGTGAGAAGCAAAAAGCCCGCCGGATTTACGGAGTCTTTGAGAGGCAGTTTCGTCGTTACTTTAAAGAAGCTGATCGTCGCCGGGGGGTAACCGGTGAGATTTTATTGCAACTGTTAGAGAGTCGTCTGGACAGCGTCGTTTACCGTATGGGGCTGGCTCGGTCTCGTACCGAAGCAAGACAGCTAATCAACCACGGTCATTTTCAAGTTAACGGGCGCAGGGTTGATATACCATCCTTCCTGACCAGGATTGGCGATGAAGTTGCTGTGCAGGAAAAAAGTAAAAGCAAGCCTGTGTTTAAGCAGATCATCGATGAGCGAGACCAGCAAACAGTAGTGGACTGGCTGGAAGCTGATCATGAAAAACTGCAGGGCAAGGTGATCAGGATTCCGCAGCGCGAAGAAATTGATGTGCCGGTTACTGAGCACCTGATCGTTGAACTTTATTCCCGCTAAGTAATTTGTTAACCCTCAATACATCAAGCGAGGAGGGTAAATTGAGAGAACTATGATCGAAATTGAAAAGCCGAAGATCGAATTAGAAGAGAAGGACGAACAGAATAATTACGGGCGGTTTGTCGTTGAGCCTCTGGAGAGAGGTTATGGGACAACGCTTGGTAATGCCCTGCGCCGGATCCTGCTTTCATCTTTACCGGGAGCAGCCATTACCAATGTTAAGTTTGACAGCGCACTGCATGAATTTTCCAACCTGCCGGGCGTGCTAGAGGATACAATTGAAATTATCCTCAATCTGAAGGCAATTTCGCTGAAAATTCATAGTGACGACTCCCAGACCCTGGTTGTTGAAAGCGACAGGGCCGGAGCGATAAAGGCCAAAGATATTAAAGTACCCTCTGATGTGGAGATATTAAATGAGGAGCAGCATATTTGCACCCTGGAGGAAAACGGCCGACTCTATATGGAGATGACTGCCGTTAACGGGCGTGGATATGTGCCGGCAGAGCGCAATAAGCAGCCTCAGCAGCCGATTGGTGTAATTCCAGTTGATTCGATGTTTTCACCGATACGCAAAGTCAATTACCGGGTTGAAAACACCCGGGTTGGTATGAAAACCGATTATGATAAGCTGACTATCGAAGTTTGGACCGACGGTAGTATCAGACCGGATGAAGCGATTAGCCTGTCAGCGAAAATACTTAGTACTCACATTGCACTTTTCGTTAATTTGACAGAACAGGTTGATGATGTGGAGATTGCCTCCGATCGCCGCGAAGAAGATCGCGAACGGATTATGGATTTGACCATTGAAGAGCTTGATTTGTCAGTCCGTTCTTACAACTGCCTGAAAAGGGCAGGTATCAACACCGTTGGCGAACTAGTTCGCAAAACAGAAGATGAGATGATGAAGGTACGCAACTTGGGCAAGAAATCGCTCGAAGAAGTTGAACATAAGCTGCTAGATTTGGGCTTCAATTTCAACAAGAGCTGAGAGTAAGCCTGCAAGGAGGATTAATAATTATGGCATACCAGAAGCTAAGTCGAAAAAGTGGACCCAGGCGAGCTTTGTTGCGCGGCCTGGTTACTTCTTTTCTAAAGGCAGGTAAGATCGAGACAACAGCTGCCAGGGCTGCAGCCATCCGCCCGATAGCAGAAAAAATGGTTACCCTGGCCAAGAAAGGCGATCTGCATTCCCGGCGTCAGGCTTTAGCCTATCTGCTTGACGAAGATGTTTTGACCAAGCTTTTTGAAAAGATTGGCCCCAAGCTGGAAGGACGTGCTGGTGGCTATACCCGCACCGTGCCGATTGGACCGCGCAGGGGAGACAGCGCCCCGATGGTAATCCTGGAATTGTTGTCTGAGTAAAAAGATGGCGGTTTTAAAAGCTGAAACAATTATTGAAGCGAAAAAGCTTTATTACAGCTACCCAGGTGAAGGAGAAGCTAGTTCACCTGCGTTACATGGTGTTGATCTAAAAGTAGACCAGGGTGAATACCTGGCTCTACTTGGTGCTAACGGTTCCGGAAAAACTACTTTGCTCAAACTTTTAAATGCCCTGCTAAGGCCCTCGCAAGGAGAGGTTTTGGTTAAGGGCATTTCCACCGTTGAGGCACAGCAGCTTGAGCTGGTTCGTCAGACTTGTGGCATGATCTTTCAGAACCCCGACAATCAAATTGTAGCTACAACTGTTGAAGAAGATATTGCTTTTGGTCTGGAAAATCTGGCCCTGCCCTCAAAAGAGATCCGCCGTAGAGTAGACGCTGTGGCAGCCCGTCTTGGCCTGACCCATCTGCTACAGCATCCACCGCACCTTTTATCTGGCGGTGAGAAACAGCGTACTGCAATAGCTGGAATACTGGCTATGCAGCCAGCCTGCATCCTGATGGATGAACCGACGGCGATGCTGGATCCGTCAGGGCGGTTTGAAGTTCTAAAGACGGTTAGAGATCTTAACAAAGCCGAATCTCTGTCTGTTATCCATGTAACCCACAACCCTGCCGAAGCAATGGAAGCAGACCGCATCGTTATCCTCGAGCGGGGTAGAATTGTCGCTGATGGTAAACCGAAAGAGATTCTGACCGACCTGGAGTTTTTGCACAAGCTGGGTTTACAGGGAACAGTTGCGGCAGAGCTGGCCTATCTGCTCAGGCGGGAGGGCTTAATTCTCCCTGCCGCAATTATGCGAAATCGGGAGCTGGTTGAAAGCCTGTGTTTATCGGAACAGATAAGCTAACCTATACTTATATGCCGGGGACACCTTTTGCCTCTGATGCTTTGAAAAATATATCTTTCAGCCTCGGGCGGGGCAGCTTTACATTGCTCATCGGCCCGAGCGGTTCGGGGAAAACAACGCTAATCCAGCACTTAAATGGGCTGCTTAAACCCACCTCCGGCAAGGTTTATTTCGACGGGAAGAGCATTGGGTCGGATAAATCTGCCTTGCTTTCCTTAAGGCGAAGGATTGGTCTGGTTTTTCAGATGCCG